>NZ_JAIQDD010000024.1:0-147991 GCF_020036995.1 Corallococcus sp. AS-1-12
CCCGCTGGGGGCTTCTTCTTGCGATGTCACCCCACCTCTATGCGGCTCGTAGGACTGCTTATTCCGCGCAGACCTCCAGTCGGACAGGTTTTCGCAGCCCGAGGCCCGGGGGCGCATGGCCGAGGCTGCGACGCGGACGGTTTGCTCCCCGCGTCCTTGTCAGACCCCCGTGGTGGGATGCCGATGCTGGGACGAGGAGGGCCCGCTGCGGCGGTGGAGGCTCAGGTCGAGCGCAATGGCGCTTCGCCGCTGCTGCCGCCTGTCCGCACCGCAGGCCTCCCTGGTGAGAAGGCCTGCGTCGCGGGGGGGCGGGCGCATCCGTTCGAGCCGTGCTGCCGCGTTCCTGCTCAGTGCGACGTCGCGCGCAGCCAGGGCGGCACGTGGGGGCCGAAGACGGGCGGCTCCTCCGACTGCACGAACTTCGGGGCGCGCTTCAGCGGCGTGATGCCCATCCAGCGGTTGAGCGTGGCCTTCGCCTCCGCCTGCTGGGCCGCTGGGAGCTGGCTGATTCGCGCGCTGTGGTTCCCTCCCTCGACCATGTACAGGTAGGAGTCCTGCGAGTTGCCCAGCACGTAGGCCGCCGCCGTCCACGGGTCGTCGCTGCCGTAGATGAACATCAGGCGCTGTCCCTGCGTGGACACCCAGTCCTGGATGTCCGGCATGGCCTGGGGGCGGAACTCGAACGGGATGCCCGGCGGCGAGTACACCTCGCCAGTGTCCGTGTCCGGGAAGTGGATGAGCGCGCCCAGGTGCTTCTCGTAGGGCTGGGGCCAGCCCAGCTCCGCCGCGGCCTGGTAGTAGTAGGCGGCGTACGGGGTGATGCCCTGGTCCGAGAAGGAGCTGATGCCCACCTGGTAGTCCATCGCGTCGAACAGCTCCTGCTCCGTCGCGGTGGTGGGGGGGATGTTCCGGTTGCAGTTCGCCGCGGCGTCGTACTGCCAGAAGGCGAAGTAGGTCTCGATGACGGCGTGCTCCAGCGCCAGCTCCCGGCCCAACTGGGAGTACGTCAGGTTGAACCTCGCCGCGTAGGCGTCCACGAGGGGGAGCATCAGGTCCCGGCGTGAGAGCACCTCGCGCTGGAAGGCCCACAGCCGCTCGCGGCAGGCCTGCTGCGCGTCGCCGCCGACGGTGTCCTGGAACGTCACGAACCGCTCGTCGTTGCGCTTCGCGATGGGCGCCACGTACGCCACGGTGGCGTCCACGTCGTCCGGGTGGAAGCGGCGGAAGAACACCACCGTCTCGCCGCCCTTGCTGCCGCCCGTGGACACCCACTTGCCGGTGTAGATGGGCTTGAGCGCCTGGGTGATGCGGTGGAAGTCATCCGCGGACTGGCGGATGGTGAGGTGGCTCCAATCCGCGGGCGACGGGATGCTCGGCGGGAAGAAGCGGTGCTCCACGGCGACCTGGTTGGCGGCCAGGAGCTGCGCGGGCTCCGAGCGGCCGGTTCCGGTGGAGACGTTGTAGCCGCTGGTGGAGAGCACCATCGGGCTGGTGTCCGCCTTGTGCATCAGCGTCAAGCGCTGCTCGAAGCGCTGGCACTCCGGGTGGGCGTGGTCCGCCGGCTGGTTGTAGCGCAGGACGAAGTGCCGGTATCCCGCAGGGACACTGCCGCCGGTCCGGTCCAGGTCCACGATGAGGCCCGGGATGGCCTCCAGCCGGGTCCGGATGTCCAGCGACGTGTTCTGGATGACGCTCAGGTCCGGGGGCGTGTCGACCCAGCCGCTCGGGGTGCACGCCACCACGCCGCCGTCGGTGCCCGCGTCGGTCTCCGTGCCCGCGTCGGTCTCCGTGCCCGCGTCGGTCTCCGTACCCGCATCGGTCTCCGTACCCGCATCGGTCTGCGTGCCTGCGTCCACGTCCGTGCCTGCGTCCACGTCCGTGCCCGCATCGGCGCCTGTGCCCGCATCGGCGTCCGTGCCCGCATCGGTCTGCGTGCCTGCATCGGTCTGCGTGCCTGCATCGGTCTGCGTGCCGCTATCGGCACCTGTGCCCGCATCGCTCTGCGTGCCTGCGTCCACGTCCGTGCCCGCATCGATGTTGGCTCCCGCGTCCGAGCCAGCGTCCACGGTCTGGGTGCCGCTGTCGGGGCGTGGATCATCCGGGTCGTCACCGCCACATGCGACGGGTCCTCCCAGCACCATGAGCAGGGAGACGAGCGACGCCCAGGAGGCCAGGCGCGCCGGCCTGGAGGGCTGCGAGAACAGGAGGGGCTTCATCGGTCCGCGTTCCTTGGCGACCGCGCTCGCTGGGGTTGTCCCGGCGAGCAACGGCGCTCACGCGGATTCCAGCCTCAAGGCCGGAGCATGTTCAAGGGGGCCGCCCCGGTCAGATCCTCCACGCTGTCGTAGAGGAGCTGCCCCACGTAGTTGAAGTTGTGGGCCCAGGCCCCGGGGTCCTTCTTGCTCAGTTGGTAGTTGTGGGCGGCCTTCACGAGCGCCGGCGTGAACGGCGCGAACGCGTTGGCGGAGACGGACTCGGTGGCGCCGCAGGTGCCGTTCTTGTCCGTGTCCTTGAAGAAGTACGGATTGACGTCGCCGTTGTAGCAGAGGCCGTTGCTCGTCACCCCGCGCATGGCGGTCAGCAGGCGCGCGGCCATGCCCTCCACCTCCGCCTCCAGGGACTCCGCCGTGTTCCCGTCGCCGTCGTAGTCCGACAGGTGGACGAGGCGGATCTGCTCCGCCGTGCTCTGGTCCGCGTGGCACGTCTCACAGCGCTCGCTCCACACGTCCTGGATGCGGAAGGTGTGGTTGCTCTTGCCCGGGACATGGCAGCTCGTGCACTGCACCCCGCCCATGTGCGTGAGCCGGCCCGCGTAGGTCTTGTTGGGGTACTCGTAGCCGATCCGCGCCAGCGTTCCTTCGCGAGTCCCCGCGGCCGGCAGGTAGTGCACGTTCTGGAAGCGCGGAGTGCCCCCCGCGCTCAGCGCCGTGTCGATGGTGGCCTTGGATGCGCGGCCGATGTGGCAGTTGGCGCAGAGGTTGTCCTGGCCCGGCAGGTTCACCGTCTTGCCGTCCGGCAGCCACGTCTGGGCGGGGACGAAGACGTCGTAGTCCGGTTCGAAGTTCTGGTGGCAGGTGGAGCACTCCAGGCCGTTGGCGGTCTCCGGCACCAGTTGGCCGACGCCGTACTGGACGAAGAAGCGGTAGCCCTGCGCGCCGCTGTGGCAGCGCGAGCAACTGGCCTGCACGGCCTCGCCCGAGTCCCAGTTGCGCGCCGCCTTGCTGGCGCCGTTGAAGTGGCCTGGATCGTTGCGCACCAGCAGCGACGTGTCGAAGGGCACGCTCAGCGCCGTGTTCAACGACTGGATGGAGTCATGCAGCAACTGGAGGATGTACTTCGCGTTGTGCGCGAACGCGCCCGGGTCCACGCGCGACAACTGGTAGTTGTACGCCGCCTTCTGAAGCCGAGGAGTCCATTGGGCGTACGTGTTCGCCGGGGTGGTTTCGCCCTGGGCGCAGGTCCCGTCCCCGTTGGTGTCCCGGAACCAGTACGGGTGGGTGTTGCCGTAGCAGAGGGGCTGGGCCCGCTCCGCGCCGTACCGCTGGATGGCGGCGAGCAGCCGGTCCCGCAGCCCCTGGATCTCGTAGTAGATGCCCTCGGCGCGGTTGCTGTCCCCGTCGTAGTCCTGGTTGCGCGAGGCGATCTGCCGGATGTCCCAGGCCTTCGTGACGTCGGTCACGCCGGGGTGGCAGGTGGCGCAGGCCTCCCAGCGGACGCGCGTGGTGTGCGCGTCATGGCACTCGTTGCACTTGTCGAAGCCGGGCACGTGGCGGAAGCGCGAGTCGTAGACCTGATCCGCGTACTGGTAGCCGCCCGCGGCCTGACCGGCGAAGAGCGTCGCGCCCGCGGGGTAGTAGTGGATGTTGGTGAAGCTCAGGGCGGGGGAGGCGGTGTCCTCGCCCACCACGCCCGCGTCCGCGACCTGCGCGTCGAGGTCCCTGCCCGAGGCGCGCCCCTGGTGACACACCACGCACCGCGCCTCCGGGCCCAGGCCGGTGACCTGCTTGCCCGAGGGGAAGGTGACCGAGGTCAGGCTGGCGGCGGCGCTGTCGTGACACGTCTCGCAGCGGACCACCGACCCTGTTGGCGCGGGGGCGTCCACCTTGCCAGGGGCGGTCCCGTCACCGCCCAGGAAGTCGATGTAGCCCTCCGAGCTGTGGCACCGCGCGCAGGTGGCGGGGACGAGGCCGTCCTCGTTCCAGTGCGAGAAGGCCTCGGCGGTGGTGTCCGCGTGCGGAGAGCCTGACCAGGCGAGGTAGTAGGGCACCTGGCTGGGGTCGATGCCGCCGTCGCTCGCGAGGCCGCCCATCACCACCACCACATGGCGCGCTTCCAGCCTGGAGTTCGCGCCGGTGACCTTGATGGCGGTCTCTCCCGCGCCCACGCCCGTCACCTGCCCGGTGTCGTCCACGGTCGCGATGGCCGGGGCCTCGCTCTCCCAGTGGTAGCCGTCGTCGGTGGCCTCGCGCGTGGTGGCCGTGAGCTGGATTGCCTGACCCACGAGCACGGAATGCGGGCCGTCGGTGAGGACCTCCGGGTGGGGGGTCTCCAGTTTGGCGCAGGCGCTCAGCGCGCAGGCCAGGAGCAGGGGTCCGGCCAGGAGCAGGAGGGGTCGTCGCATGGGGGCCGCCTCGGGAAGAAGGTGCGTCATGGTTGAGCGCCTCCGGAGATCCACGCCAGGAGGGCCTGGTACTCCGGGGTGTCCGCTCCATAGATGGCCCCGCCGCCGTGGCCCGCGCCGGAGGCCTTGCGCAGCAGCCGGCTGGCGGAGGGATTGGAGGTGTCCGTGAGGGAGACGGTCGCCGCGTAGTCCGCGTCGGCCTCGCCCGTGAGCAGGAAGGAGGTGTTGCCTGCGGCGCCTCCGCCGCGATGACAGCTCTGGCAGCCGGTGGTGAGGAGCGGATGGACGTCGCTCGCGAAGGACACGGCGCCGCCTCCGTCTCCTTCGCCGCCGCCGTCGATGGGGGGTGCACCGGCGTCGGCGGCGACGGGGCCCCGCTCGAAGTCCGCGCAGCCCAGGGCCAGCGTGACCATCGCGGTGAGGACCGCGGCCCGTGTCTGGATTCGGGAGTCAGAACTCATACGCCACCACCAGCCGGGTGAAGTCGTCCGGCGTCTCGTCGGTCTTCTCCAGGTTCCAGAACTGGAAGAGGCCGGCGCTCAAGCCCCGCCACCTCGCGACCACGCCCACGTTGTGGCTGGATGCGTCCTCCCGGGTGAGCGCGTTCGAGTCCAGGATGAGGCCTCGCCGGTTTCCGAAGGTGCGCAGCCCCTGGCGGTACTGGACGTAGAGCCAGTCCGTGGGGTGGTAGCGCAGTTGGAGGTAGCTGGCGAAGTGGTAGTAGTCCGCGCCCGGTCCGCCGTAGCCCTCCGCTTCTCCGCCGGAGACATCCGCGCGCAGCAGCCCGGCGCCCAGCGAGAAGTGCTCCAGCACCGGGAGCCCGCGCGGACGCCACACCGCCACGTCCAGCGCCTGGAGGAACAGGCGGCGCCCGAACCCCAGCGAATTGAAGTAGGGCGAGTACCACACGTTGATGGGCCCCCAGGCGCCGCCCAGCCGCGCTCCGACGCCCAGGCGGGTGTCCTCCAGCGGCGCCAGGTCCGACTGGAGGTTGAGCACCGCGTCGGCGCGCTTCAGCCGGTAGCCGGCGATGACGTACGCGTCGCCGGAGAGGGCGACGGGCCCCAGGCGGCGCTCCACGTTCACCGTCAGCCCTTCCCGGGCGAACACCACGGGAAGCACCCGCTGGTCGAAGCCCGCGAGTCCTCCGTAGCTGTGATGGAAGAGCGGGTCTCCGCCGAAGGGCACCAGCACCTTGCCCCCCTTGGCGAACACCTTCACCGGCCAGGACGCCCTGTTGATCCGGTAGCCCACCTCCCAGAATTGCAGCGACAGGACCTCCAGGGTGAGGGTCACCGGGTCCTCGGCGGACTGCCGCGTCAGGAAGAGGAAGTGGTGGTAGCTGCGCAGCGCGCTCTCGCCCTCCGACTTGAAGGGGTGGTCGTTGTAGTTGACGCGTTCGTAGTTGAGGTCGAAGCGGCCGTTCAGGCTCAGCGAGCCGACGACCGGGAAGGTCCCCAGCGACACGCCGCCGTGAGGGCCGGCCGGACCGTGCGGGTTCGCAGGAGCGGACGGCGGTGCGGGGGGCGCTACAGCGGGTCCGGGCGCGGTGATGGCGGGCGGAGCGGTGGCGACGATGGCGGGCGAGGAGGTTCCCGTCGCGCCCGCGTCAATCCACCGGGCCAGGAGCGCCAGTTGCGCGCTGCCGGGTTCCCACACCGCGCCGCCCGGGTGCGAGTCACCCATCGCGCGTTGGTAGAGGAGGCTGGTGGCGGCGGAGCCGGGAGCGACCAGGGGCTCCACCGAACGGAGGTGCTGCTCCGGATCCGCGTGAGTCACGTAGCGGCTGGCGCCGGCCATCCCGTCCGATGCATGACAACTGGAGCAATCCGCCAGCAGCGCCTCGTGCACCTGGGGAGCGAAGCTCGGCGCGACCGCAGTGTCGCCGTGAGGAGGCCCCGCGCTCGCGGACGCGGCTGGTGCCGGAGGAGAGGCTGAGGGCGTGGACGTGCCGGGAGCTGGAGTGGCACCAGAAGACGTAGACGCGCCGGGCACCGGATTGGCGCCGTGATGCATGGGCGTGCCGGGCGCTGGAGTGGCGCCCGAAGACGTGGACGTGCCGAGCGATGAAGTGGCGCCGGGAGACGCGGACATGCCGGGCGCAGGAGTGGCGCCGGGAGACGCGGACATGCCGGGCGCTGAAGTGGCGCCGGAAGGCGTGGACGCGCCGGTTACCGGAGTGGCGCCGGAAGGCTTGGACGTACCGGGCGCTGAAGTGGCGCCGGGATGCGCGGACGCGGGCGCGCTGTTGTGAGCGGGCTGGGGCGCGCCAGGGCTTGCCGTGGTCAGCGCGGGCGGGCCTCCTCGTGCCTTGCCGGGCGGGGCGCCTCCTTCAATCCATCGCAGGAGCGTCGCGTATGCGGCCGACTCCTCCGCGAGGACCTTCTTGCCTCCATGAATCGTGGTGCCAAGGCCCTTCTTGAGCAGCGGGCTCTGTGCGGCGGCGGCGGGCTGCACGAAGCGCAGGGTGGCCTCGTAGTCCGCGGGCTCGCTCCGGAGCACCCAGCGGGACCGGGACGCCATTCCCTCCGGGCCGTGGCAGGAACCGCACTCCTTCTCCAGGATGGGCCGGACGTCCTCCGCGAAGCCCGGCACGCGGGGCCGGTTCGCGCCAGCGGGCTTCCGGGCAGGGGACTCGGCGGGCTTCACGGCGGCGTCAGCAGGGGACGGCGTCTCCGGTACTGGGACGCCCGCATCGGGCGTTGCCTGCGCGGGGCGCGGCTTGATGCCCAGCCTCTCCTGGAGCTGCCGCCGCTTCTCCTCCTGCGACTGCGCCCGCGCGGGCCCTGGCACGGACAGCACCATCGCGCACGCGAACAGCGTCCAGGTGCTCAGGTCAGCGACGCGCATGGCACGCCTCGCAGTCCATGGAGCGCCAGGCCCTGGCCGCCTGCCCGTCATGACAGCGCCCGCAGTAGCGGCCCTCCCGCATGTCCTGATGCGTGAAGCCCAGCCGGGCCTGCGGGAACGTGCCGGGGTGGCAGCTATAGCAATACATGGTGCCATGCCCCCAATGGGAGAACAGCGCCGGAGCGGGCGCGGCGCGCTCCTTGAGCGGAGGCAACCGGACGTCCTGCGGCGTGTTCACGGCGAAGATGGGCGTCGTGAACAGCAGCAGGGCGACGAGCCCCACCCGCCACCGTCCCTCTCGAGCGGAGCGCCTCATAGGGCCTTCTGCTCCTTCAAGATTCTCCAGACCGTGACGCCGTAGAGCAGGACCCCCAGCAGGACCAGCGGCACGCCCACGGCGGTGGAGATGACGAAGGTCAGGGGCGTCCAGTGGAGATAGGCGAACAACTGGACCAGCAGCCCCGCCAGGACGAAGAGGGCCGCCACCCGGATGCGCTTGTCGTGGGTCATGGACGCGGTCGCTCCGGCAGCCAGAAGTCCTGGGCCTTCACGCCCTCCAGGTCGTGCGCGAGGTCATGGCAGCTCAGGCACGAGCGGGCCCCGCTCTGGAGCTCCGCCTGGAGCTCCTGGTGCGGCCCGGCCTCCAGGTAGCCGCGCGCATCGTTGTGGCAGTGGAGACAGTTGTGATTGGGATACGGCTGATAGAGCCGGGGCTCCGGGGGAATGGTCCCGAAGTAGTGGACCCAGACGTGCCGCAGGCCGTTGAGCTTGGCCTTCGCGTCCCCGAAGAGCGCGTAGTCCGTGTGGCAGGAGAAGCAGGTGGAGTCGCGGCTGATGAGCCGCTTCTGGTAGTGGACCGCGGCCAGGGCGTTGGGGTTGTCCACGAACAGGCTCTGCCCGTAGCGCTCCATCTCGTGGCAACCCATGCAGAACGAGGTCTGGCTCGATTCGCGCACGCCCACCGCGACCCCGGCGCCGCTGACGGCCAGCGGCAGCAGCGCCAGCCCTCCGAGCAGCACCAGCCGGCCCAGCCGGTTCGCGGTGAGATGGCCCGCGGCATGGGCAATCATCGCCACCAGCACGGCCACCGCGCTGACAATCACAATCATGAGGGTGGGCAGCGGAGACTCCATGGGCCTGGGTCGTGGGAACCGTGCAGCGGGGCGATTCAGGAGCGCCGGGGACCCGGAAGGGCCGCCGCCGCGCGCCTCGCGCTACCGGGTGGGCGCCCCGGCGGAGGGCGGGAGGGGGACGGGCTCCACCTTCGCGGTCTGTCCGTCCACGCGCAGGTCCAGGGACGTGGGGCCCGTCGGCGAGGCGAAGCGCAGCCACCAGGACGCCACCCCCTGCTTCGCCATCACCAGCTCCAGCGCCTGGTCCTGGCTCCGCGCGAACGCGGCCCCCAGCCTCACCGCCTCGTCGTATCCCACGGTGAGCGCCACCGAGGTGGGCGGCGGCAGCGGGGGCGCGAACTCCGCGCGCGTCTCCCTCGCGGAGCCCGCGCACCCCGTGGCTGCGAGGGCGGCGAGCAGGACGGCGCGGGGCAGGGAGAGCGGAGAGGTCATGGTCACTGGCTCGAACGGAGGGGAGGAATGAAGCCTGTCCGGCCTTCTACACTGCATGCCCCGTACCGGGGGGAGTTCGTGCCTCCGTGGCGGTGGGCGCGCATCCCGCCGGAGGGCCCCGGCGCAAACCTTGCGCGAGCCGGCGGCATCCCACGCATTCCCTGCGCGGCGCGCCGGCACGCCCCTTCCTGGAGGCTGGCTCGGAGCCGTGGGCGCCGGGACCGGACCGGGCTTCCGGCTCCGACGCACGAGGCCCCCGGGCCAGGCCGCCCCGGCCGCGCACTCTGTCTGGCCGTGACGGGCGCGGCGGCGCGTGGCTTGAGTCCACCCCGCGCGCGGGGTAGCCACGTCCCGTCACGTCTCCTTGGAGCCCCCCATGAAGCCCCTGCTGCTGGCCGCCGTCCTCGCCGCCGCGCCCGCCACCCCGCAGAAGCCCCCGTCGCCCGACGCCGGGCTCGCGCAGGCCGCGCAGCCCTCGCTCACCGTGCCCGGAGGGAAGTTCCTCCGCGCCCGCTCCGGCAACACCGCCGTCGCCCAGATGTTCGCGCCGGGCATCCCGGAGCTGTCCCTGGCGGAGAAGCGCGTGGCGTGGTCCCTGACGCTCGCGGCGCACGCGGGCGAGGACATCGCGTTGGATCAGCTCGGCTGGAAGCTGGTGCCGGCGAAGCAGTTGCTGGAGGGCGTCTGGCTCTTCGGCCGGGACGCGCAGAGCGCCGCGTCCGGCTTCGACGCGAAGCTGGCGGACTACCTGCTGCGCTTCTACGGGCACGGCGGCAACCACGACAGCACCACCGGCCAGAAGTTCGTCCCGGCCTTCACCGCGGAGCAGCTCGCGGCCGGTGCTTCCCGCGCGCTCAAGGCCGGCGCTCCCTGGACGGTGAAGGACGAGGCCGCGCTCCAGGCCTGGCTCCAGGACCTGAAGCCCACCCTCTTCGACGCCAGCTTCGAGCCGCAGCTCACCTCCAAGGCCCCGCCGCCGGGACAGGACCTCCTCACCGCGTCCTCCAACACCGCCTACGGCCCCGGCGTGACGGAGAAGGACCTGGTGGGCTTCACGGAGAAGTACCCGCTCAACTCGCGCGTGGTGAAGCAGGACGGGAAGCTCACGGAGCAGGTGTTCCGCGCGGGCACGCCCGACGGCAAGGTGAAGCCCGGGCTGTACGCGAAGGAGCTCTCACGCGTCATCGCGCACCTCCAGGAGGCGATGAAGTCCGCCGGGCCCGCGCAGAAGGCCGCGCTGGGCAAGCTGGTGCGCTACTTCCAGACGGGCAGCCCCAGGGACTGGGACGCGTACAACATCGCGTGGCTCAAGGTGGACCCGAAGGTGGACGCCAACCTGGGCTTCATCGAGACCTACGTCGACCCGCGCGGCCACAAGGGGCAGTGGGAGGCGCTGATCAACTACCGCGACACGGCGGAGAACCAGATCATGGTGCTCATGGGCCAGAAGGCCCAGTACTTCGAGGACCGGCTGCCCTGGCCCCAGAAGTACCGCCGCAAGAAGGTCGCGCCGCCGGTCGCCAAGGCCATCAACCTCATCACGTCCAACCCGGAGCCGCCCGCGGGCATCAACCTGCCCAACGAGCAGCACATCCGGGAGAAGTACGGCAGCAAGAGCGTGATGATCACCAACGTCATGGACGCCGCCTCCGCCGTGACGCGGCTGCCCCTGGCGCTGGAGTTCTCCCGCACGGCGGAGGACCGCGAGCAGGCCCAGAAGTACTCCGTCACCGCGCGCAAGTGGCTGGTGGCCTTCCATGAAGTCCTGGGCCACGCCTCCGGCCAGGTGGATCCGAAGCTCAAGGGCCAGTCCCCGTCCGTCTTCCTCAAGGAGTACGACAACACGCTGGAGGAGGCGCGAGCGGACCTGGTCGCGCTGTGGCACGCGTTCGACCCGGCGCTCGCGGAGCTGTCGCCGGACCACGAGGCCATCGCCCGGCAGATGTACCGGGACTTCCTGGTGGAGGGGCTCACCAACCTGCGCCGCGTGGAAGAAGGCAACGCCTTCGAGGAGGACCACCAGCGCGGCCACCACATGACGGTGACGTTCCTGGAGGAGCAGGGCGCGGTGAAGCAGGTGACGGAGGACGGCCGCACGTACCTGGTGATTCCGGACTACGCGAAGATGCGCGAGGCCGTGGGCGCGCTGCTCTCCAAGCTGATGGTCATCAAGGCCACCGGCGACTACGAGGGCATCCGCGCGCTGGTCCAGGAGAAGGGCATCCACTTCGACCCCAAGCTGCGCGACGAGGTCGCCCGCCGGGTGAAGGCCGTGGACGTGCCCACGGTGCTGCTGCTCAACTCGCCGCGCGTGGTGCCGGTGCTGGACGCGAAGGGGGAGCTGGTGGACCTGAAGGAGGACACCACCCAGGCCTTCGTGGACCAGCACCTGGAGCGCAGCCTGCTGGGCCGGCTGTCTCCCGGGGAGGCCCGCCGCGTCGCCGCGAAGGTGGCGGGCTCGCCGGACGCGGTGCGTGAAGCCTTCAAGGCGCTGGGGCCGGACACGGCTCCGGCGCCGACCCCCGCGAAGAAGGGTGCGGCGCCGGTGAAGTCCACGCCCTGAGCGGGGCCGTCAGTGGTTGGACGGCCTGTCGGAGTCCGGGATGGGCGTGCCGGACTCCGTGGTGAGCACGACGCGGTGGGTGCCCGGCTCGATGGGGCCCCCCGGCGTGGCCGGGTCGCCCATCCGCCCGTTGGGCCGGCCGTAGTCGCGCTCGTAGATGCGCACCACGGAGAGGAAGAAGGCGACGATGAGGGGCCCCAGCAGCAGGCCCACCGCGCCGAACGCCGCCAGGCCGCCCAGCAGGGCGAAGAAGACGATGGCGCCGTGCTGGTTCATGCCCTTGCGCGCCAGGAGCGGCTTGACGACGTTGTCCACGAGCCCCACCACGACGACGCCCCAGATGGCCAGGAAGAGGGCCGCCCACGGGTGGCCGCTGAGGAACATCAGGCCCGCGGCGAAGAGCACCACCACCGCGGCGCCCACTGCGGGGATGAGGGCGAGGAAGAAGGTGAGGCCCGCGAAGAACAGCGGCGCGGGCACCCCCACGATGAGGAAGCCGATGAGCGCGGCCACGGCCTGGACGCCCGCGGTGGCGATGGTGGAGACGAGCACCGACACGGAGGTGCTCTTGAACTCGCGCAGGAGCTCCCGCGTCTGCCCTCGCCTCAGCGGCGACACGCTCTCGAACCACTGCACCAGGCGCGCGCCGTCGGTGAGGAAGAAGAACAGGGCGATGAGCATCATCGTCAACTGGAGGATGAGCGTGCCCGTGGCGGCCACCGCGCCCGTCACGGCCTTGGCGGCGGTGCCGCCCTGGGTCGTCACCTGCTCCTGGAGCTTCTGGTCCAGCTCGGCCTGCTCCAGCGGGAGCCGTTCAATCAGCTTGCTCACCGGGCCCTGGATGCCGCCGGGCAGCTTCTCCATCAGGCCCGTCATCCCGTCCTTCTGCACGGCCTCCGTCACGAAGCGCGCGCCCTCGGACACCTCCGCGACGATGAAGGCGGTGAGGCCGCCCAGCGGCAGGAGCAGGGCGAGCAGGATGCCACCCACGATGAGCCCGGCGGACACGTTGCCGTGGCCGCGCAGCCGCTTCTTCAGCCGGGTGTACAGCCCGTAGAAGGTGCCCGCCAGCACCGCCGCCAGGAAGAACGCCTCGGCGAAGGGCCGGATGACCAGGCACAACAGGACGATGGACAGCAGGATGAGACCCACGAAGACGCGTCGCGCTACCTGATCGGAGGCCATGGCCTTGCCAAGTTATGGAGCCGGACCTGTCGGCGGGAGCCTGCCCGGCCGGATTGTCTCCAGAACATTCCCCCCGGCCCGGCCGCCTGCCTGCTCACGGAGCTTGGGGGCGGCGGAGGGGGCGCTAGAGTGCGCGCATGCCGCCCTTCGACTCCGCCCGCTTCACCCTCTGGCTTCCGCAGCTCCTGTGCGCCGCCTTCCTGGCCATCCTCTTCCTGCAGTCCGGACTGGACAAGGTCGTGGACTGGAAGGGGAACCTGGGGTGGCTGACCGGCCACTTCTCCAAGTCGCCCCTGAAGGGCGTGGTGACGCCGATGCTGGCGGTCATCACCCTGATGGAGCTGGCGGCCGGGGCCCTGAGCGGGGCGGGCGCGGTGGCGCTGCTGGTGAACGGCAACCCGTTCCTCGCGTACCTGGGCGCGGTGCTCTCCGCGCTGTCGCTGCTGGCGCTCTTCTTCGGTCAGCGCATGGCGAAGGAGTACGCGGGCGCGGCGGTGCTGGTGCCGTACTTCATCGTCGCGCTCGCGGGCGTGTACCTGCTGCGGCTGGCGTGAGGCCGGGCGCTTAGAGCACCTTGCGCGAAGGCATGAGGGCGTTGGCGGACAGCAGGCCCGCCGCCAGCGCCACCGCGACCATCAGCATGGAGAAGGCCGTGTCCACGCCGGCCACCACGTCGCGCTCCAGCAGCGACGCGAGGCTGCGGAAGCCCACGCTCCCGGGGACCAGCAGCATCAGCCCCGGCACCACGGTGGTGACGGCGGGCCGGTTGCGCAGCCGCGCCAGCGCGTTGCTCCCGATGCCCAGCAGCAGCGCGCCCGCGAACGCGCCCAACTGAGGCCCCAGCAGCAGCGCCCCCAGCCGCGCGCCCATGAACGCGGCGGCGCCCGCCAGGGCAATCCATCCCCAGTCCCGGGGCCGGGCGCGGAAGAGCACCGCGATGGCGAAGCCCGCCACCACGAGCGCGGCGAGGGCGACCCCCGGGGGCAGCACCGTGGGCAGGGACGGCGAGGGCATGGGCACGGGAGGCAGCACCGTGGCCACGCGGCTGCCCAGGGCCGCGCCGAAGCCCAACTGGAGGAACACCAGCGCGGCGTGGGTGAGGCGCGACGTGCCGGAGATGAGGTTGCGCGTGGCGACCTCGTTGACGGCGATGGTGAGCGTGAGCCCGGGCAACAGGACGATGAGGCCCGCGAGCGTGGCCACCTCGCCGTGCAGCGGGCCGAAGAAGTGGGCCGCGAGCCCCGCGAACGCGGCGGACAGCACGGCCGCCACGGGCTCCAGCACCCGGGCGGTGGTGGGCTGCTTGCGCGTCAGCAGGTCCACCCCGCCAATGGCCAGGCTGCTGAAGCCCGCGACGCCCATCTCCTTCCAGCCGCCGCCGAACAGCAGCGCCGCGGAGGCCCCCGCCAGCATCCAGCAGAGCAACTGCAGGGCGGGACCGTAGCGGGGCGGCCGGGAGAGGATGGTCTCCACGCGGGTGGCGCCCTCCGTGGGCGTGAGGCGCCCCTGGATGACGTCGTCCGCGAGCATGTCCAGCAGGATGAGGCGCTCCAGGTCGAAGTCGCCGGGCTCCACGCGGATGAGGCTGGTGCGCAGGTCCTCGGCGGGGCCGAAGGACGCGAAGATGGAGGTGGGGGTGGAGAAGAAGCGGGCCTCCAGGCCCAGCCGCTCGCTCACCCGCATCATCAGGCCCTCCAGGCGGTGGGCGGGCGTGCCGTGCCGGTGCAGGGCCTGGCCCAGGCGCAGCACGAAGGCCACCGCGGGGCCGGGCGGCGGGGGCGCGAGGGAGGCGGCGAGCTCGGGCGCGGCTTCAGCGAGGTCGGAGGGAGGCGTGGACACGGCGGGCGCGCACATGCGCAGAGCCGCCCGGGGGAGTCAAACGGCGTGGAGTCTCAATGGAAGCCCTCCTGCTCGTACCCATGTTCGAGGTGTTCGGGGAAATCCCCTGGCGTGACGCATCTGATACAGCGGGCGGCACACGGGAGGACGCATGGCACGCAAGCAACGGACGCCCAGGTGGCTGGAGGCCGCGAGGCGCAGGGGGCCGGAGGCCCCGGCGGGTCCGGGCGCGGACTGGCTGACGCGAGCGCTGGGCCGGGCCGGCGTGCTGCCCCGCGCCGAGGCCGAGCAGGCCATCCGCGACGGCCGCGTGGAGGTGGACGGCCGGGTGGAGCGGGAGCCGTTCGCGCCGGTGGGGGAGGGGACGCGGGTGCGCGTGGACGGCGTGGAGCGCGCGCTGACGCGCCACGTGCGGGTGTTGATGTTCCACAAGCCCGCGGGGCCGGTGGTGCACGGGTCGGATCCCGAAGGCATGGGCACCGTCTTCGAAAGGCTGCGCGCGGTGCTGCCGCCGGAGCTCCAGGGCTTCGAGTGGTACGCGGTGGGCCGCCTGGACCGGGACACCACGGGGCTCCTGCTCTTCACCAACGACGAGCGGCTGGTGCGGCACGCGACGGCGCCGGACACGCACCTGCCCAAGCGATACGTGGCGCGCGTGGAGGGGCAGCCCCCGGAGGCGGCGCTGACGCGGCTGCGAGAGGGATTGACGCTGGAGGACGGCCCCACGCGCCCGGCGGAGGCGCTGCTGCGCGCGCCCGACGTGGTGGCGCTCACGCTCACGGAAGGACGGCACCACCAGGTGAAGCGGATGCTCGCGGCGGTGGGGCACCCGGTGCTCGCGCTGCACCGTGAGGCGGTGGGACGGGTGGTGCTGGACGTGGCGGAAGGGGCGTGGCGCGAGCTGACGCAAGCGGAGGTGGCGGAGGGGCTGGGGTTCCAGCCCGGTGCGGACTAGAAGCCGAGGCTCTTGATGCGCTCGCGCGCCTTCGCCGGGTTCGCCCTGTTGCTGGGGGACATCAGCATGTACCGGTCATGGGCGCGCCGGGCCTTGGTCTTGTTGCCGGTCAGGGTGTAGGCGGTCTCCAATCCCAGCCACGCGCGACGCAGGCCCGGATTGTCGCGGGTGACGTCCTCCAGGAGCTTCACGGCCTGCTTGTGGTCGGACCGGGTGCCCGGCTTGAGCTTGACGAGCGTGAGGCCCAGCTCGAGCTTCGCGTCGAGCGAGTCGGGTTTCCGGGCCAGCGCGTTCCGGTAGGTGGCGGCGGCCTCCGGGTACTTCTCGTCGCGAAACGCAGCGCGGCCGGTCTGCATCATGTCCGCGAAGGTCTCTGGCTTCACGATGAGGCCCGAGGCCGACGAGAGGGCCTTCGCGTCGTCCAGGATGTTCACCACCTTCGCGCGGCTGGGGTGCGTGGCGGGGGCGTACTCCAGGAAGCGCTGGTAGTGCGTCACGCTGGTGAGGCTGTCATTGAGCCGCGTGTAGAGCATCCCGAGCAGCAACTGGCACTCCGCTTCCCGGGGGAACCGCGTCGCGCACTGGTGCGCCAGCTCCACGGCGTCCTGGAGCGCCCCCTGCTGCACGCGCGCCTGGACGCGGCCCTGATAGTCGGCCAGCGACAGGGGGGCTTCCGGGAGCGGCTCCACCGTGAGGGGCGCGTTGCCTGTCGCCTCGGGGGCCGGTGCGGTCGCCAGGGTGGAGGGCCGGAGGGGTTGAGCCGCGCTGGGAGGACGCTCGATGGGGCGCGGGGCTCCAGGGTGCTCAGGAGGCACCCCGGTGGGGGACAGGAGCCACAGGCAACTGGCGCCGACGGCCAGGCCCGTGGCGCTCAATCCCAGCATCCACTTGCGCGAGGTCGCGGGGGCGAGCGCGGCCGGGGCTTCCTCCTCCATGACTTCGACGCTGGCTTCGGGGAGGGGGATCCTGCCGGTATGGAGCAACGGCCTGGGGCGCGGGGGCTTCTTCGCGAGCGCCGGTTCCTGCTCGCGCCAGGACGCCAGCTCCTCCTGGAAGGAGTCCGGGACGGCCAGCTCGCGGCCGTGCGACAGCAGGTCGTCGCGAAACAGCGTCCGCAGCAGATGCGCGAGGCTCAGCGAGGAGAATCGCGGGTGGTTCGCGTACAGGAAGCCGGCGAGGGACTCCGCGAAGGCATGGCTGGATTCGAAGCGCTCGGAGCGCTCCGGATGCAAGGCCTTGAGGACGATGCGCTGGAGCTCCGCTGGCAGGTCCGGCCGTGACTCGCCCGGCGGTGGGAGCTCGCCGCGCGCGATGCGCATCATCACGACCTGGGGCGGCCCCTCCAGGGGGAGCTTCCCGCAGAGCAGCTCGTACAGCACGACGCCGGTGGCCCAGACGTCGGTGCGAGCATCCACTTCCTCTCCGCGCGCCTGCTCCGGGGAGAAGAAGAGGTATTTGCCCTTCACCACGCCGGGCTCGGTCTTGAGGTCCCGGATGAGCTGCGCCTTGGCGATGCCGAAGTCGACGATCTTGACCTGGCCCTCGTAGCTGACGAGCACGTTGTCCGGGGAGATGTCCCGGTGGACGATGCCCAGCGGCTGGCCGCTGCTGTCCGTGCGCGTGTGCGCGTAGTGCAGGCCCCGGCACATCTCCATGGCGATGAAGACGGCGATGGGCACGGGCAGGGCGCCCATGCCGCTCTTCATCGCGCGCTTGAGGAAGCGGTGCAGGGGCTGGCCGTCCACGAACTCCATGGCCAGGAAATACCCACCGTCCACCCGGCCGAAGTCGAAGACCTGGGCGACGTTGCCATGGGACAGCGTGGCGGAGATGCGCGCCTCGCTGATGAACATGGAGATGAAGGCCTCGTCGTTGGCGTACTCCGGCAGGACCTTCTTGATGAGCACGGGCTTGGTGACGCCCGCGTCGCCGACCAACTGGGCGCGCCACGTCTCCGCCATGCCGCCCTGGCCCAGCCAGGACACCAGCTCATAACGCCCGAAGGCGTCCCCCGTTTGCAGTGCCATGAGGCAGACATCCTAAACCCAGATGCCTGGGATGGCGGAATCGAGGCTGTCTTTCTCCTGGCTGGATGCCTGGGATGTCCGCGAGTGGAAAGCGCTGACCGCTCAGTCCGCGCCAGTCTTTCCGAGCAGCTCGACGACCTTCGCCCGGCGCGGGTGGTCCGCGGGTGCGAGCTTCAGGAAGGTCTCGTAGTGCTCCGTGCTCTCGCGAGGATGGTTGAGCTTCGCGTGGACGGCCCCGAGCATGAGGTGGCACTCCGGCATGTCTGGGTTGTTCGCCGCGCAGTCATTGGCCGCTTCCAGGGCCGCGTCGTAGTCCTTGCTCTGGAGCAGACCGGAGACCTTCTGCTGGACCTCCTGCTGCTTCGTCTTCACCAGCGAGGAGACCTTCTGCTGCACCTCCTGCCGCTTGGAGTCGAGCAGCCCGAAGACGCCCTTCTTGGGCGCGGGTGCGCTCTCCGGGATGGCGGGCGGCGGTTCCTGGGCGGCACTGGTCGCGACGGCCGTGGGCTGCTCGATGACCGGCACGGGCTTGGGCTCCTCGGCCACGGCGTGTCGGGTCGCGCGGACGGGCCTGGACGGCTTCCGCGTCGGATGCGCGGGCCGCGTGGGTTCTGGAGGGATGGGCTCCCCGGCCAGAAGATCGTCCTCCTGCAACGGACTCGGGGCTGGCGGTTCGGGTTCGACCTTCGGTGCGGGGGCTTCGACCGCGACCGTCTGGGGCACGGGGATGGGCGCGGGCCGCGCGACGGGCTCCGGCGCACGGGAGCCCATGAGGAACCAGAGACAGGCCCCTGCCACGGCCAGGCCTCCCGCCGCGCTCGCGCCGTAGAGCACCTTGCGGGAGGGGCCTGTGGGAACCGTGGGCGCGTCCGGCTGCGTCGTCTCCACGGGCGGGGGCTTCACGACGGCGCGCGGGAGCCGCCGGGTCTGGACCTGCTCCGGCGGTGGGGCCTCCAGCAGCTTCGCCAGCGCGGGCTCGCCCCACTTCCTCGCCTCGTCGCGGAAGGTCGCGGGCACGGACAGCTCGCGGCCCTCGTGCGTCAGGTCCGCCTGGAACAGCACCCGCAGCAGGTTCGCGAGGCTCAGCGAGGAGAAGCGCGGGTAGTGGGAATGGAGGAACTCCGCCAGCGCGTCCCCGAAGGCATGGCTGGATTCGAAGCGCCGCCGCCGGTCCGGAGCCAGCGCCTTCATCACCAGCGCATTCAGCTCCTCGGGCAGGTCCTGCCGGAGCGTCGTCGGCGGGGGGACCTGCCCATGGGCGATCTTCATCATCACCGTCTGGGGCGGCCCCTCCACCGGGAGCTTCGCGCACAGCAATTCGTAAAGCACGACGCCGGTGGCCCAGACATCCGTGCGCGCATCCACTTCCTCTCCGCGCGCCTGCTCCGGGGAGAAGAAGAGGTACTTGCCCTTCACCACGCCGGGCTCCGTCTTGAATCCGCGCAGCAACTGCGCCTTCGCGATGCCGAAGTCGACGATCTTGACCTGGCCCTCGTAGCTGACGAGCACGTTGTCCGGGGAGATGTCGCGGTGGACGATGCCCAGCGGCTTGCCGCTGCTGTCCGTGCGCGAGTGCGCGTAGTGCAGCCCCCGGCACATCTCCATCGCGATGAAGACGGCGACGGGGATGGGCAATGCGCCCAGGCCTGCCTTCCTCGCGCGCTTGAGCACCTTGTCGAGCGGCTTGCCGTCGACGAACTCCATGGCGAGGAAGTACTCGCCCTCCACCTGCCCGAAGTCGAAGACCTGCGCGACGTTGCCGTGGGACAGCGTGGCGGAGATGCGCGCCTCGCTGATGAACATGGAGATGAAGGCCTCGTCGTCCGCGTACTCGGGCAGGACCTTCTTGATGAGCACGGATTTGGTGACGCCCGCCGCGCCCACCAACTGGGCGCGCCACGTCTCCGCCATGCCGCCCCGGCCCAGCCAGGACACCAGCTCATACCGTCCGAAGGTATCTCCGGCTTGCAATTCCATAAGGGCGCGCATCCTATACGGAACCTGGGAAACCCCGAGTGCAGGCTCCCTGCCTGCCCTGCTCACGAGCATCCCCGTCCGTTTCGCGGCGTGAGGCCGTAGGGGCTCTCAGGGGGCGGTGGCCCGCAGCTCGACGAGCTTCCGCAAGACAGAGGGACGCCGGGGGTGATCCGCGGGCGCGAGCGCCAGGAAGCGCTCGTAGCTGCGCGTGCTCTCCGGGACCTGGTTCATCTTCGCCAGGACGTCCCCCTGCAACAGGTGACACTCGGGCTCGCGAGGCAGCCGTGCCACGCAGTGACTGGCGGCGTCGAGCGCTTCCTTCAGTTGGCCTCGCGTCAGGTGCATCAGGACCGCGCTGCGGGAGGACTCCAGGTCCGCTTCGTTGGCGGGCGTGGAGTCCAATGGCTTGCGCAGCGGCAGGGCCGCCAGACGCTCCGACACCGCGCTCCGCCGGAGGTCGGTGGTGGGGGTGTGCTGCAAGAAGGCCCGGTAGTGGAGCGCGCTCTTGTCGAAGGCGCGGAGCCGTTCATGGGTGAGCCCCGCTGCCAGCCGGCAGTCCGCGTTGTCAGGCACGGCGTCCACGCAGAGCTGGACCAGCTTCGCCGCCCGCATCAGCTCCTTGTTGCTCTTGCCCAGCCGGTACACGTCGTCGAGCAGCTTGCGCACCCGCGTCTCGCTCCATGCGTCCTCGGGAGGCGGCGCGGGAGGGGGCGGCGATGGCTCCGGCTTCACGCCCGCATCCGCATCCACGGTCTCCACCGGCGCGGGTGCCGGCTCCGGTGCCGTCGCCACCACGGGCTGCTCGGTGCGGCTTGCGCCCGTCGGGACCTCCGGCACGCGCCGGAACCGCGTCCACCAGAGGCCGCCGCCCAGCATGAGCAGCGCCGCGCTCCCCACCGCGAGCCCCACCCAAGGCAGGCGGGAGCGGCGGACCGGCGCGAGCTCCGCCGTGGGCGGAGCCGGTGCCTCCTCTTCCTGGGACTCGCGCGTGACGACCACCGGCGCGGGGGACGGCCGGGGCGTCGGGACGGCCCGGAGGTGGGGAACCGTGGGGACCTGGTCTGGCGTCACGGGCTGCCGCCACGCCTTGAGCTCCGCCAGGAAGTCGTCGGGGACCGCCAGCTCCCGGCCCTCGTTCAGCAGGTCTCCGCGGAACAGCACCCGCAGCAGGTGCGCCAGGCTCAACGACGAGAAGCGCGGATGATTCGCATACAGGAACCCCGCCAGCGCATCCCCGAACGCGTGACTGGTGGCGAAGCGCTGGGACGGATCCGGGCTCAGCGCCTGGAGGACGATGCGGTTGAGCGCCTCCGGCAGGTCCGGCCGCGGTTGGCTCAGCGGTGGAATCTCGCCGTGAGCAATCTTCATCATCACGACATGCGGCGGGCCCTCCACGGGCAGCCGGCCGCAAAGCAGCTCATACAGCACGACGCCGGTGGCCCAGACATCCGTGCGCGCATCCACCTCTTCACCACGCGCCTGCTCCGGGGAGAAGAAGAGATACTTGCCCTTCACCACGCCGGGCTCCGTCTTGAAGCCGCGCAGCAACTGCGCCTTGGCGATGCCGAAGTCGACGATCTTGACCTGACCCTCGTAGCTGACGAGCACGTTGTCCGGAGAGATGTCGCGGTGGACGATGCCCAGCGGCTTGCCGCTGCTGTCCGTACGCGAGTGCGCGTAATGCAGCCCCCGGCACATCTCCATCGCGATGAAGACCGCCACGGGGATGGGCAGCGCGGGCAGCCCGCTGCGCATCGCGCGCTTGAGCACCTTGTCGAGCGGCTTGCCGTCGACGAACTCCATGGCGAGGAAGTACTCGCCCTCCACCTGCCCGAAGTCGAAGACCTGCGCGACGTTGCCGTGGGACAGCGTGGCGGAGATGCGCGCCTCGCTGATGAACATGGAGATGAAGGCCTCGTCGTCCGCGTACTCCGGGAGGACCTTCTTGATGAGCACGGACTTGGTGACACCCGCCGCGCCCACCAACTGGGCATGCCACGTCTCCGCCATGCCGCCCCGGCCCAGCCAGGACACCAGCTCATACCTTCCGAAGGTGTCCCCCGCTTCAAGCGCCATGAGGTGTCTACCTTAGCCCCAGAATCCTGGGAGCACCGAATAGACGTCTTCGCGTCTGTCCAACCCCGTGTGTAGGTTGGCGCCTCACCCCTCAGGGAGACGGCGTGGAGGCCCCGGCGGCGAGCGTGACGTACAGGCGGCCCAGCTCGGTCAGCTCGCCGGAGTCGCCCAGCAGGTTGATGGCGGGGATTTCGTTGTTGCGCCCGGAGAACCACGCGTAGCGCTCGATGGCGGGCTCCGACTCCAGATAGCCAATGGCATCCACCATGTACTTCTTCTGCAAGTCCAAGGTGATTTTGGCAGGGGGCGGCAGGTCGCCGCACGCGAACTCCGTCAGCCAGAGGGGCTTGCCGTACTTCTTGAACCTCTCCACGTACCACTGGAGCGCGCTCAGGTCGCACGCGTACCAGTGGATGGCAATGGCATCCACCTGACAGTTCGCGCAGGCCTCGAAGAAGGCATCCAGGTACACCACGGGGTCGCTGAAGGTGACGCCGTCCTCCGACACGCAGTCGCCGCAGTAGTTCACCGCCGGGGACACCAGCTCGAGCCCCTTGCGGCGGGCCACCTCCTCCAGCACGGGCCAGAGCGCCGCGGCCTGGCGGGGCGTCTTGTTCGCCTGCGACTTGAAGTTGGGCTCGTTGAAGCCCAGCAGGTACCGCGCGCCCGCCGGAATCTCCGACTCGAGCTGGGCCACCGTGGGCGTGCCGCCCCAGGCCATGGGCACGAAGGAGACCTGCTCCGAGACGTAGACGCTGGCCGCGCCGCTCTCCGGCCGGGGCGACCAGTTGTACCACCAGCTCATCCCCGGGGAGAGCGCCTTCAGGTCCGCCGCCGAGTGATAGCCATACCCCAGGCCCCGCTTCGCGCTCTTCGCCGCGGCGGGGGCCGGATCATCCGGCTGGGATGGCCCCCCGGCCGCGGGGTCGCACGCCACGAGCGGCGACAGCACGACGGCCAGGGACAGCGCGACGGGGAGCCGGAGGGAGGGGCGCATGGCCTGGGACTCTACGCCCGGGCGTCGGGTGGGCGTCGAGCCCTGGCGTCACGGCGCCAGCCGGGGCACGAGGCGGGGCTCGCCCACGTCGCGCCACCACGGCGTCACGCCCTCCACGCGCGAGGGCTCCAGGCTCCTGCCCAGGCCCGGCGTGAAGAGGCGCACCTGCTGCTCCGTGGCCAGCTTCACCAGCGTCTCCACGGGCTCGTCCCACGCGTGCAGCGCCAGGTTGAAGGTGCCCCAGTGCACCGGCATCAGCGTGCCGCCGCCCAGCATCGCGTGCGCCTTGAGCGCGTTCTCCGGGCCCAGGTGGATGCCGCCCCAGCTCGGGTGGAACGCGCCCACCTCCAGCATCACCAGGTCGAAGGGGCCGCACCTGCGGCCAATCTCCTCGAACTCCGCCGTGAGGCCGGTGTCGCCGCTGAAGAACAGCCGGTGCTTGTCCGTGGTGAGCACCCACGACGCCCACAGCGTCGCGTTGCGGTCGCCCAGGCCCCGGCCGGAGAAGTGCTGCGAGGGCGTCGCGCGGAACGCCACCGGGCCCATGCGGTGCTCCTCCCACCAGTCCAGCTCCGTGATCAGCTCCGGAGCCACGCCGAAGGCCTCCAGGTGGCGCCCCACGCCCAGCGCGGTGACGAAGGGCACCCGCCGCTTCGCCAGCCCCTGGATGGTGCTCCGGCACAGGTGGTCGAAGTGGTCGTGCGACACCAGCACCGCGTCCAGGTCCGGCAGCGCCTCCAGCGGCACGGGCGGGGCGTGGAAGCGCTTGGGGCCCGCGAAGGACACGGGCGAGGCCCGGTCGCCGAAGACGGGGTCGGTCAGCACGCGCGCGCCGTCCACCTCCAGGAGCATCGTGCTGTGGCCCAGCCAGGTGACGCGCAGGCCGGTGTCCGGCGCGCGGGCCCAGGCGCCGCGAGGGTCGTCCACCGGCAGCGGCGCGGGCGGCGTGCGCTGCGTACCCCCGAAGAAGTACTCGCCCAGGAGGGGCAGTGGGTTCCCCTGGAGGCCGGGCCCCACGGGGGCGGTGTTGCGGAAGCCGTGACCCTCGAACTGACGGGAGGCCCGGCTGCGTTCGAGGCGGAGTCCCGCGCTGCGCGCGCTGTCGCTGACGGTGGGCATGCGCCGGTGTCTAACACCCACCCCTCCGCCCGGCACGGCCACCCGCCTGGAGCCCAGGCGGGGAGGCGCCCCGCGCCTACTGTGCGTCTTCCGGCGCCACGCAGGCGGTGCTCAGGTGGGAGGACCAGAGCTGCGAGTTCTGCGTGTCGTCATAGGCGCTGAAGTAGACGCGGCTGCCCAGGCGGAAGAACTCGCGAGGGTAGGAGGAGCCGCCCTGGGCCGGCCCGGCGATGTCCTTGAGGCGGCGCGTCCCGGCCACCGTGCCGTTGCTCACCCAGGGCTCGATGCCGGCCGGGGTCTCATAGGCGCTGAAGAAGACCAGGTTGTCCGCCACCGCGTACACCGGCGAGCTGTACTCGTCCGAAAGGCTCAGCGGCCGGCGCAGCAGCGTGGTGCCCCCGGCGGTGCCGTTCGTCACCCACAACTGCGTGTCGCGCGGCGCGGGCCCGTCACTGCCGATGGCCACCGAGAAGAACAGCTTCCTGCCCCCCGGTGCCTGGCTCACGGCGTCGATGGTTGGGAACGCCGGGCCCTGCGACGCGTAGTCGTTGGGCAGGGTGACCACGGGCTCCGGGTTGCCGCCCGCGAGCGGCACGCGGTAGACGACCATGTACTGGGTGCTGAAGGACGTCGTCGTGACGTACGCGGACGAGCCCAGCGCGCCCAGCACGCGCATGGCGCGCGTGGGGCCGAAGGACGCCAGCCGCACCGTGCCGCCCGCCGTCCCATCCGTCTTCCACAGCTCCGACAGGCCGCTGCTCTCCTCCAGCTTGAAGAGGGTGAGCGCGCCGGAGGTGCGCACGTCGTTGGGGTAGGTGTCGGGGCCCGCGTCCAGCCGCTTCAACGCGAAGGTGCCCCCGGCGGTGCCGTCCGTGCGCCACAGGGAGGTGGCGCCCTGGAGCTCGCGCACGAAGAACAGCAGCGCGTTGCCCTGCTTCGCGTCCAGGTAGCTCACGTCCACGCTCGTGCCGAAGTCGCGCACGCGCACCGTGCCCGAGGCGGTGCCGTCCGACCTCCACAGCTCATACCGCGTGGTGGACGCCGAGGCGTCGTACGTCTCCTTGAAGAAGATCAGCCTGTCCCCGGACGCCGCCAGGTGCGTCAGGTACGAGTTCTCCACGCCCGGCGTCAGGTCCTTCACCATCCGGGTGCCGGCCGTCGTCCCGTTGCTCACCCACAGCTCGAGCCCGTGCGCCGCGTCCGGCGCCTGGAAGAAGAGCCGCGACGGCGTGGCGGTGAGCCCCGACAGGAGCGGCGTCTCCCGGCCCTGCGTCGGCGGGAAGAACCGCACCTCCGTGGTGCCCGCGTCCGTGCCGGTGCTCCGCCACAGGCCGCGGCGGCCATCCTCGCCGTTCACCGCGAAGTGCAGCGTGCCCTGGAAGTCCACGAAGCTGCCCGGTCCCATCGCGAAGCGCGGGATGCCCAGCTCCGAGGGGGGCAGGAGGGTCTTCACCCGCTGGGTGCCCGCCGCGGTGGGGAGGCAGAGGCCCTCCGCTGTCACGTCGGGGGCGGAGGTGGGTTCTTGTGCGAGCGCTGCCTCCGCCTGCTCCTCGGGGAGCGCGCCGCCGCAGCCGACCCCCACCACCAGCAAGGACCACACCCACCCGCCGCGCCAACCCATGCCGCACCCCTTCAAAAAGGCCTGGGAGGGAGGGTGTGTCGCGCAAGGGGTTGCGCCAAGTGCCCCCGGGTCGTGACGTGCTCGCCTGCCTGGACCGACGCGGTGTACGGCGGGGTCTCGTACGGCGCGGTCGGTATACTGCGCGGCTTCATGAAGACGGACTCGTTGAAGGCGCAGCTCAAGCGCACGTTGCGGCGCGACCTGTGGATCGCCGTCGCTCCCGCGACGCTGCTCATCGCGGTGGCGTTCGCGGTGACGTTCTATTTCGTCAAGCCCGCGCCGCCCAAGACGCTGGTGATGGCGCTGGCGCCGGACGAAGGCGGCTTCAACTACATGGCGAAGCGCTACCAGAAGTTCCTCGCGCAGCACGGGGTGACGCTGGAGCTGCGCAACACGAAGGGCTCCGTGGGCAGCGTGGCGCTGTTGAGCGCGGAGGACAGCGGGGTGGACATCGCCTTCGCGCAGAGCGGCACCACCGGCGGCAAGGGGCAGGAGGTGCCGGAGCGCGTGCTGTCGCTGGGCAGCCTCTCCTACGTGCCGCTGTGGGTCTTCTACCGGGGCGAGCCCGTGGACGACGTGCGCGGCCTCCAGGGCAGGCGCATCGCGGTGGGGCCCGAGGAGAGCGGCACGCGCGCGCTGGCGATGACGCTGCTCCAGGCGAACAAGGTGGACGCGGCGCCCACGGAGCTGCTGCCCTTGGACCGGGACGCCGCCATCGACGCGCTGACGCAGGGCAAGGTGGACGCGGTGTTCCTGGTGTCGCCCGCGGAGTCGCCGCGCATCCAGAAGCTGGCGGCGGTGAAGGACGTGCGCCTCCTGAGCTTCAAGCGCGCGGAGGCCTACACGCGCCGCTACCCGTACCTGTCGCGCCACGTGCTGCCGCAGGGCGTGTTCGACTTCGCCAGGAACGTGCCGGACGAGGACGTGGTGCTGCTCGCGCCCAACGCGCTCCTGCTGGCGAAGGACTCGCTGCACCCGGCGCTCGCGTACCTGCTGATGCGCGCGGCCAGCGACATCCACGGCACGGCGGGCATCCTGGACAAGACGGGCGAGTTCCCCGCGCCGCTCGCGGCGGGCTTCGCGCTGAGCAGCGAGGCGAAGCGCTACTACGCGACGGGCGTTCCGCTGCTCCAGCGCTACCTGCCCTTCTGGGCGGCGAACCTGGTGGACCGGCTGTGGGTGATGCTGGTGCCCATCATCGCGGTGGTGGTGCCGCTGGGGCGCGCGGTGCCCGCGGTGTTCCTGTGGCGGGTGCGCTCACGCATCCACCGGTGGTACGCGCGGCTGAAGGAGATTGAAATCCAACTGGAGGAGGACCCGGACCCGGAGCTGCTCCAGGACATGCTCAAGCGGCTGGAGGAGGCCGAGCGCGAGGTGAACCGCATCGCGGTGCCGCTCGCCTACGCGGAGAACCTGTACTTCTTCCGCGAGCACGTGGACGTCGTGCGCCGCCGGCTCACCCGCAGGCTCGCGGGCGCGCCCGAGCACAAGGACGGGCACCCGCTGCACGCGACGGCGTGACGTGGAGCCCTCAGGGGGCGATGCCGAGCAGCTCGCGGATCTGCCGGGCCATGGCGATCTCCGACTCGTGCACGTGGCCGTCTCCGGCGATGAGCGCGTGGACGGCGTCGAGGACGGCCCTGGGGTCCTCGCGGAGCAGGCCCAGGTCCGGCGGCGGGAGCGGGTGGCCCTCCTGGAGGCAGCGGGTGAGGGCGCTGAGGTCCGTCAGGGGCACGCTGAAGCCGCGCGCCGTTTCGATGATGGAGTCAATCTCCTCGCGGGTGACGCGGTCGTCGCTGGTGGCCACCTGGAGCAGGAGCTTGATGACCTCGATGTGGAACCGGGATTCAGGGGGCAGCGGGGCGGCCATGTGGGTTGCATCCTCCAAGGATGTCCAGGCTGACCTGCCAGGGGGGGAGCCGTCCAGCCCGACGTCGCCGCCCCGTTGGGGAGCGGAAGGGCGGGCGGGTGGGGGAGGGGCCTCCAGCCCCCGGGCCTGTCCATGTCATGCTCCAGACGTATGGCATTGCCGGGGGAGGCATTCCGCATGGGTGGGGCGTTGCGATTCACGTCGCGTGAGGAGTCGATTCGGACGGAGCTGCTGACGGACCTGATTGACGTCGGCAGCTACAAGGACATCCACGACGTCCTGGAGGCGCGCGTCCTCCAGTTGTGCAGGGCGGACCACTTCGCGCTGGGCTGCGCCAACCTGGATGGCTCCGTGGGGCTCCAGTGGACGAGCCGCACGACGATGCCCCTGCTCAAGCATTACTCCGAATGGGTGACGCAGGACTTCGTCTTCCAGGCCACCCTCGCGCAGCCCAACCGCGTGTTGAGCACGGCGGAGATGCTCCAGGGGAAGAAGCTGGACGCCATGGAGACGCGTCACCGCAGCGTGGAGGCGGGGCTGGACCTGCGGCACGTGATGGCCACGCTGCTCATTGAAGAGCAGCAGGGGCTCAAGGGCGGGCTCGCGGTGTACAGCGAGGGCTCCCGCCCCTTCCCGGCGCGCAGCCAGCAGTTGTTGCAGCAGTTGGTGCCCGCCATCCACCGCGCGGTCAGCCGGGTGCAGAGGCTGCATGCACAGGGATTGGAGTTGGACCTGCTCAAGGCCGGCGCCGTGGAGACCGGGGCGCTGCTGGTGCTGACGCCCTGGGGCCGGGAGATGGTCCGGACGAACGCGGCCACGCGGCTGTTGGAGAAGTGGTTCACGCGCTCGGAGCTGGCGCCGCGAGGGATTCCCCAGGCGTGGGTGAAGCGCGTGGAGGCGTTGTCGCGCGTGAAGGGGATGTTCCCCCCGGACCTGCTCAAGGATGAGCGGGAGAAGGACGGCGAGCGATTGGAGGTGACGTTCTCGCTGTCCACCATCCTCTGGGCGGGCAATCCCTTGTGGCAGGTGCGCATCATCGAGCGCCCGCACTGGCTGCGGGAGGACTGGCTGCGATTGCTGACGCCCGCGGAGCTCAAGGTGGCGGATGGCGTCCACCGGGGGGATTCGAACCGGGACATCGCGATTCCCTTGGGGAGCACGGAGGGGACGGTGAAGAAGCAACTGCAGTCCATCTACCGGAAGACCGGGACCTCGAGCCGCACGCAGTTCCTCGCGCAGGGGCGCCGCGTGTAGCCGGCGGACGCCGCCGACAGGCCTGTCATACCTCTTTGGGGGGATGGGCCCTCTTTCCGCGCTCGTAATACTTGATGGGTATTGCAAACGGGGGTGGTACCCATGGGCAAGGCACGGAAGTTCCTGTCGCGTGAGCAGGCGTTGGTCGCGGAGTTGAAGGAAGCGCTGGGCGACGCCCGGACGCTGGAGGACGTCTACGAGGCCCTGTCCCGGGCGCTCCTCTCGCTCTGCGAGGCGGACCACCTCGCGGTGGGCTGCGCGAATCCGGATGGGACGGCGGGGTTGCAGTGGAGGACCGACACCGTCCACCCCCTCCTCAAGGATTACGCGGAGTGGGTGCAGGAGGATTTCGTCTTCCGCGCCACGGTGGTGCAGCCCAACCTGGTGCTGAGCGACGCCCAGATGCTGCGGGGGCAGCCGCTGGTGGAGACGGAGACCTTCCGGCGCAGCCAGGGCGCGGGGTTGAAGCTCAAGCGCGTGTTGGCGTCGCTGCTCTTCACGGAGCAGGACCTGAAGGGCGGCATCGCGATGTACCGGGAGTCCTCCCGGCCCTTCACGCTCAAGGCGCAGTGGTTCCTGCAGCAGATCATCCCGTACATCTCCCGGGCGGTGGCGCGGCTCCAGGAGCTCTACGCCGTCCGCTTCGAGCGCGACCTGCTGAAGGCCATCGCGATGGGGGCGAGCCCGGTGCTGGTGCTCAACAGCCTGGGGCGCAAGGTGGTGGACACGGGCCCGGCGATTCCGCTGCTGGAGCGGTGGTTTCCGTCCCACGAACTCAGCGACGGGGTCCCCCGAGCCTGGGCGGAGCGGGTGAGGGCGCTGTCCCGCTTTGACGTCGCGGCGGATCCGCGGCTGGAGTCGCTCACGCTGGAGCGCGACGCGGACCGGCTGGACGTGACGTTCAGTCCCTCCGCCGTCAACTGGGGGAGCCGCAACCTGTGGCAGGTGCGGATGCACGAGCGGGTCCACTGGCTGCGCCCGGACTGGAAGGAGAAGCTGACCGCCCAGGAGTCACGCGTGGCGGACTGTCTTCACGAAGGCCTGGCGAACAAGGAGATCTCCGCCCGGCTCGGGTGCTCCGTGGAGACGGTGAAGGTCCACATCAAGTCGCTGTTCGACAAGACCGGCATCCACAGCCGAGGCGAGTTCGTCGCCAAGGGCCGCCGCGCGTAGCCACCGTGTTGCCCTGACACCCCCCCTCTTCGGAGGGGGTGGGGCCGGGTCCCGGTCATGTCATTCTTGAGGAGTAGGGAAACGCGGGGAGGGAGGTACCCATGGACATGGCTTTGACGTTCACGTCACGCGAGCTGCGGCTGATCCAGGAGATGGATAAACGCCTGCGCAATGTCAGGACCTTCGAGGACATCTACGCGGCCATCCAGGCGGTGATGGAGCGCATCTGCCGCGCGGATCACCTCGCGGTGGGGTTCACCCACGCGGATGGGTCTCCGGGGTTGGAGTGGGTCGCGCCGAGCGTGCAGCCCCTGCTCGCGGGGTACTCGCCGTGGGCGTCCCGGTGCTTCGTGTTCCAGTACACGCTGGCCCGGCCCAACCAGGCCGCGAGGGAGCTCCAGATGCTGGAAGGGCGCTCCCTGGACAGCACGGAGACCTATGAGCGCAGCCGGGCCGCCGGCTTGAAGCTGAAGCACGTGCTGGCCACCCTGCTGTTCGAGACCCGGCAGAAGTTCCAGGGCGGCATCGCGATGTACAAGGACTCCGCCCGGGCCTTCACGGAGCGGGACGAGGCGCTGCTTCAGTCGTTCATCCCGCTCATCAACGATGCGGTGTCCACCGTCCAGTACATCGAGGCGAAGGGGTTTAAGGCGGACCTCCTGGCGGCGCTGTCGATGGAGGCGTGGCCTGGAATGGTCCTCAACGCCATGGGACGCCGCATCGAGGAGACGGGCACCGCCAGGGCCTTGCTGAGCCAGTGGTTCTCTCCCCACGAACTCAGCCATGACGTCCCGAAGGAGTGGGTGGACTACGTGAAGTGGCTTTCGAGCCTGGACGGTCTCCTGCTCCCCACCGAGAAGCCCTTCCCAGACAAGACGCGGGGCCTCGACACCTTGAAGGTGAGCTTCAAGCCTTCCACCGTCCTGCGCCCGGGATGCACGCTGTGGGAGGTGCGCATCCGCGAGGAGCTGCACTGGATGCGGCCGGAGTGGGTCCCGCGTTTGTCTGACCGGCAACTGGAGGTGGCGGACCTGTTGAGCGACGGGGCGAGCGATGCGGACATCGCCCGTGAACTCAAGCTCTCCCTCCACACGGTGAAGGAACACACGAAAGAGATCTACAAGAGAACCGACACCGACGGCCGGCTGGATCTCGTCACCCGGGGCCGGCGCTCATAGCGCGCGGGCGAAGAAGTCGCGCAGGTGGCGGGCGTATCCTTCGGGGTCCTTCTGGGCGTACTCGCCGTGGGCCGCCTGGGGCACCACCCACTGCTCTCGGGGCTCGCAGGCGGCGCGGTAGAGGCGGCCGTCCAGCTTCTGGGGGCCGTCCGGGTCGCTGCCTCCGTTGATGAGCAGCAGCGGCCGGCCCTCCAGCCGGCACATGCCGTCCACGGGGCGCACCGCGTCCACGTGGATGCCCGAGCGGCGCAGCCCCCACAACACCGCCCAGGTGCTCAGGCCGTAGTGCGAGCCCATGTCCCCCGCCAGGTCCGGGAACGCTCCCGCCGCCGCCACCGCCTTCACCCTCGCGTCCTCCTGCGCCACCAGCAGGGCCGTCGTCCCGCCCATGGAGAACCCGAACAGGCCCACGCGTCCCGGGGTGACGTCCGGCCGCGCCCGCACGAAGGCCAGGGCCGCGCGCACGTCCTCGCGCTCACTGTCGCCCCAGCCAATCGCGCCGCCTTCGCTCTCGCCCTGGCCGTGCAGGTCGAAGAGCAGCACGCCGTGCCCCGCCTCCGACAGCACCCTGGCTTCGAAGAGCATGCGCGTGCGGTTGTCCGCGAAGCCGTGCACCAGCGCCACCGCCGTCCCGTCGCGCGACGGGACGTACCACCCCCGGAGCCTCCGCCCCGCGGCCTCGAAGGACACGTCCTCCAGGCCCGGCAGCGCGTCAGCGCCGGAGGGCCGCGCCACCGGAACTCGCGCCGGGTGCACCAGCGCCTGCGCCGTGCGCAGCCCCCTCACCGTCGTGACGCCGCCCGTGCCCAGCGCGCCCAGCGCGAGCCCCAGCGCGGCGATGCGACCCCAGCGGACGCGGTACGTCTTCGTGGACACGGTCAGCTCCGAACGGGGCCGCTCCCCGCGCGCCAGCGCTCGACGAGGTTCGTCACGGCGGTCCCCCAGTCGGGGTACTCGAAGGTGAAGCCCGCGTCCAGCAGCCGCCCCGGCACCACGCGGCGGCTCTTGAGCAAAAGCTCCGTGTCCGTGCGCATGAAGAACGCGCCCACCTCCAGCATCCACTTCGCCGCCGGCAGCCCCACGCTCACGTGCGCCGCCTCGCGCAGCTTCGCCATCAGCTCCCGCTGGGGCAGCGGGTTCGGCGCGGCCAGGTTCACCGGCCCGTCCAGGTCCTCACGCTCCAGCAGCAACTGGACCGCGCGCACGAAGTCCCGGTCGTGGATCCACGACACGTACTGCCGCCCACTGCCCGCGGGGCCTCCCAGCCCCCGGCGCGTCAGGCCCAGGAGCACGTCGAAGATGCCCTCCCGGTCCGGGCTCATCACCATCGCCGTGCGCAGCGCCACCTTGCGAGTGTGGGGCGTGACGGCCTCCGCCAGCGTGCGCTCCCACGCCTGCGCGATGTCGGTGCTGCGCTTCCAGTACGCGGGCACCCCCGGCTCACTCCCTCCCATGAGTCCGGTGGCCTCGTCGTTGGGCGCGTCCAGCCGGTGCGCGTACAGCGTCGCGGTGCTCATCTGCAGCCACACGCGCGGCGGCTTCGCGGCCTGCTGGATGGCTTGGCCCACCACCCGCGTGGAGTCCACCCGCGAGTCCATCATCTGGCGCAGGTTCTCCTCCGTGTAGCGGCAGTTCACGCTGCGCCCCGCCAGGTTGATGACCGCGTCGGCGCCATCCACCTCCTTCGCCCAAGCACCCAGGGTGCGCCCGTCCCAGGACACCGTGCGCGCCGCCCCCTGTCCTCCCCGGCTGAGCAGCACGACGTCATCCCCCCGCGCGCTGAACGCCCGCGCCAGCAGGGCGCCCACCTGCCCCGTGCCACCCGGAATCACGACCTTCATGGACGAAACCCCCTCATGTGGTGCGACCCCCGGAGGCATAGCGCGCGCCCCGTCCGGACCGCCCGGCTCCCGGAAGGCGGCCCCCGGGCCGTCCTGGTGCCGCCGATGAGCCCCGCTTTTCCCCGGCTCCGGGGGGGCGGGGGTGGGGCATTTCCCGGGATGTCCCGGGTCGGGCGGGAGAAACCCACTGGCTCGAAGGGAAAATGCGGCGCGTCACGCAACCGGGGGCGCGCCCGGACGACAATGCGTCATCCCCCCACCTCGAATCTTGAGGGCCGTCATGATCATCCCGTCCCGCCCGCTCTCCGCGACCCGCCCCTCGACGAACTCCGCGTCGGCCCCGGCCAACACGGCCCGTATCACCCCGAAGGCGTTCTCCTCGGTCTCCACGTTCGAGGCCGGCGCGACGGCGAAGAAGGCCCCGACGACGCCCGTGCCCGTGCCCGCGCCGCAGGTGCCGGTGGAGGACGTGCCGCCCAAGTCGGATCCCCGCTACGACGGCCTGAAGGACCAGGCGCTGATCAACGCGCTGCACGACGCGGTCAGCAAGCACAAGGACCTGGGCTACAACGGCGCGCGGAAGATCATCTTCACCACCCTGGACAACCACGACGGCAAGGTGAAGTGCGTCTACACGGGCAAGGAAGTGCAGACGAACAAGATTCCCAGCAGCAACGTGATGAACACCGAGCACACCTGGCCCCAGTCCAAGGGCGCCACGGGCGCGGCGAAGGCGGACCTGCACCACCTGTTCCCCACGGACAGCAAGGCCAACTCCATCCGCGGCAACTACCCCTTCGGCACGGTGAAGAACGTGAAGTGGCAGGAGAACGGCGCCAAGTTCGGCACCGACGAGAAGGGCCGCACCGTCTTCGAGCCGCCCGACGAGCACAAGGGCAACGTGGCGCGCGCGCTGTTCTACTTCTCCACCGTCTACAACAAGCACATCCCCGCGGACGACGAGGCCGTGCTCAAGCAGTGGAACCAGTTGGACAAGGTGGACGCGGCGGAAGTCGCGCGCAACGACGCCATCGAGACCTACCAGCAGAACCGCAACCCCTTCGTGGACGACGCGTCGCTGGCCGACCGCATCGCGGACTTCTAGACTCCCGGGCATGTCCCGTCCGCTCGCGCCCCTGTGGGCGCTCGTCCCTGGCCGCACCGGTGTCCCCCTGATGAAGGTGGGGGGCACGCCCGAGGCGCCAGGTCCCCTGGAGTGGCCCGCCTGCGCGATGTGCGGCGGCCCCCAGCGCTTCCTCTTCCAACTGCCGCACGTCGAAGGACGGCTGGACCTGGCGCCCCACGCGTCGGTCCACGTCTTCCAGTGCGAGAACCCCGACACGACCTGCTTCCGCTGGGACCCGGAGGAGGGCGCCAACGCGGCCGTGCCGGTGATGGCGGGCGCGCCGTCCGTGAGCGCGCCGCCGGGGCCGGTGAAGCCCTACGCGGAGTGGACGCTCGGCTTCGAGCCCGCCACCGAGGACACCGAGGCCCTGTCGGTGGACGTCAACGAGGCCACCGAGGAGCAGCTCCTGGCGCTGGACCGCGCGCAGGAGGAGGCGCCGGAGAGCAAGGTGGGCGGCGTGCCCGGGTGGCTCAACGGCGAGGCCACGCCGGAGTGCTGCGACGCCCCCATGCGCTTCGTCGCGCAGTTGGCCGCGATGCCGTTCGGCCTGGACTTCGGAGACAACGGCCGGGGTTACCTCTTCCGGTGCACCCGGGAGGACTGCGTGCGCCCCTTCCGCTTCCTCACCCAGGGCGCCTGAGCCTCAGCGCTGCATCGCCTTGAGCAGCTTGTGCGCGTCCTCCGCGCTGAGCTTGCCGGCCTCCACCAGGTCCAGCACGCGGCGCATCTCCTCGTCGGGGATGCCCTGGGAGCGCGGCGGGGGCGGCGCGGGCGGCTGCGGCCGGTGGTGGTGCCGGGCGCCAGGGCCTGCCCAGGGCGGCGCGCCCCAGGAGTTCGCCCAGGCGTGGGCCCACTGGTTCGCGTGGCGCTCGGCGCGGCGCTGCCAGCGCTCCGCCTGACGCTGCCAGCGCAGCGAGTCCTCCTCCCAGGCCTCCGCGTCCTCGCCGCGTGAACGCCCCGACTCGCGGAGGCGCACCGAGCCCAGCTCCGTCTCCATCAGGAGGGTGGTGGCCGCCTGGGGGTTGGACGGGTAGCGCGTCTGCGCTGAGCCCAGCGACGTATGGGCGGAGATGTTCACATCCAGCCCGGGCACCAGGCGCAGCTCCACCGCGCCCACCTGCGTCCCGATGCGGTGCTCGCCCACGTCCAGCGCGTCCACGTCCAGCTTCACCGCGCCCGCGGCGGCGTGGACGTGCAGGGTGCCGCCCACGCGCTCGCCGATGATGCGGCCCGCGCCCGTGCGCAGGGTCAGCTTGCCGTGCACGTCGCGCAGGCTCGCCGTGCCCGCGTCGGTGTTCAGCTCCAGCTCGCAGTCCTTCAGGCCGGAGATGCGCACCGCGCCCGCGTCCAGGAGGAGCTTCGCGCGCACGTCCGGCGGCACGAACAGCTCCGCCTGTCCGCCGTGGCGCCAGAACAGCGACAGGAAGCCGGCCTCGCGCGGCACCAGCTCCACCTTCGTCACCCGGCCGTGCTCCTGGATGCGCGCCTCCACCCGGCCGTGCGTCACCAGGTAGGGCTTCTCACCCTCCGGCAGCGGCGACACGACGAGCGTGGCGGCCGGCGCGTGCAGCACCAGCTCCGCGTGCTGTCCCCACGGGATCGCGTGGCGCTGGGTGCCCTCGCGCGAGGAAGACGAGGCGTCGGAGGACGGCGTGGCTTCAGGGTCCATCATGGGGTTACTCCCGTGCCTTCTTGAGACGTTGAGCGGCCTCGTCCGCGTCGATGAGCCCGGCCGCGAGGTCATCGAGGATCTGCGCCCGGCGCGGCGCGCCGCGCTCCCGGGGCGGAGGTGGCGGCGGAGGAGGGGCGGGAGGCGGCGGGACTCCGGGCGCCTGGCCCAGGGCCTCCACCACGTCGTCCAGCCGCGCCACCACCGTCGGATAGGAGAGGCCCAGCGCCTGCTCCACGTCCTTGATCTTCCCCCGGCACGCGATGAACACGCGCACGAACGCGAGCTGCTCCGGCGACAACTGCTGCACCCAGCCCGTCGTGAAGCGCCCCTCCACCGCGGACGCGCACCCATCGCAGCGCACCCGCTCGATGACGGTGCCGCCTCCACAGACGGGGCAGCGGGTGGGCACGGGCCAGGTGGACTTGGAGGTCGTCATGGATGGTTCTTCAGAAAATCAATTTAGAGTTTGAGAATATTGATTTCTACGGGCTTGGCAAGGGCGGGAGTTCATTTCCAGGAAAGACGGACACTTCCGAGCCGGTGGCCACGAAGGCGGAGTGGGGCGTGCCCCGGAGGCATTCGGAGAAGGCGGGGCCGTAGAAGCGGGCCACGTCGCAGTCGAAGGCGGTCTCCTGGGCGCGCCAGACGGTCCAGCGCGGGTGCTCCACGCGGTACTCGGCGCAGCCGCCGTCGCGCTGGGCGGTGTAGCCCCAGTAGTGCTCGGTGATGAACTCCTCCTGGGAGCCGGGGGCGCTCTCGGCCGGCGCGCCGAGCGTCCGTGCCGACAACTGGTGCCAGCGGCCGTGGGACTTCCAGGCGTACTCGACGTGGCCGGGCGCGCCGGTGTCCGCGCCGTCCATGGTCACGGCGTGGCGCATGGGGTGCGCGACGTAGGGCTCGTTGTAGAGGACGCGCGCCACGGTGGCGATGGCCCACCGGGGCACGATTTCGCGCACGAACACCACGCCGCGCCGCCAGCCTTCGGGGCCCAGGCGGCGCACGTAGAAGCGCAGGTTCACCTCATCGAAGTCCCGGTGGAACGGCACCGCGATTCCCCGCACGCGTGTGTCGAGGAAGCGGAAGCCGACCATGCTCGCGAACGTGCGGCCCTGCCACGCGTCGAGCTCCGTGCCACGGGGGACGAGGGGCCGCAGCACCGCCGGATCCACCTCGTAGTTGAGCATCAGCAGGTACCGCCACGTCGCCGTCAGGAAGGGGCGCATGCGCGAGGTCTAGCGCGCACGCGACGCCCGGGCCCAGGGCCACCCCCGTGCGTGGCTTCTGCCGAGCAGAAGAGCGGGCCGCCGTCAGGGCAAGGCGGGCCGCGCCTGGGGCTTGCTGGAGAGGAGCCCCCGCTCCAGCCGCTCCCGCCACTTCAGCGCGGGCCGCTCCACGCCATGGTGCAGCGCGAGCGAGGCGAGCAGCACCGCCACCGCGCCGCCCAGCAGCGTGACGGGGTGGAACGCGTCCATGCCATGAGGCGCCAGCGCCTCCCGCACGCCGTGCTGCACGGCCTTGTGCGTGAGGTAGACGGTGAAGCTCAGGACCGCGAAGGTCTTCACGCCCGGGATGCGGGCGCAGACGCGCGAGGCTGTGGGGCCCGCCAGTGCCAGCAACAGCGCCGCGAAGCCCAGCGCGGCCAGGGGGAACGACAGCAGGACGTAAGGCAGGTAGCGGTAGTGCTCCTCGTTGATGAAGAGCACGCCACCCAGGCACGCGAGTCCCACGACGGCCATCCCTCCCGCACGGGCGCCGCGGGTCCAGCGCTCCCAGGCCCGGGGCCGGAAGACACGCAGGGCCGCGAGCAGCACGCCGCACGTCAGCCCGTCGAGCCGCGCGTACGTCGGGTAGTAGAGGAGCATGTCGAAGTCGCGCCACCCCGGCTCCTCGGGCCCGAGCATGGAGAAGTGGCGTTGCCACAGCCCGCCGCGCAGGAGCATGCCGCCGACCATCACGGCCGCCGCGAGCGCGATGAGGGACGGCGCGCGGAGGCGTCCGCGCAGCGCGAGCACGGTGAGCGGCAGCACCAGGTAGAAGTGCTCCTCCACGCACAGTGACCACGCGTGGGAGAAGCCGTTGATGCGCAGGCCGAAGTTCTGCGTGAAGGTGAGGAAGCGCCACGCGGGCGTCACCAGGGGCCGCTCGCTCCAGGAGGGCACGAAGAGGTACAGGCCCAGCACGACGAGGAAGGACGGGAGGATGCGCAGCGCGCGCCGCAGATAGAAGCGCCGCAGTGACGGCGTCTCACCTCGCGACACCGGCTCCAGGATCTGCGAGCCGATGAGGAAGCCGCTGAGCACGAAGAACAGCTCCACGCCCGTCCAGCCGAAGTTGGCGAACGACTGGTAGGCCTCGTGACCTTCGGGGCGGGGGTAGTGGTAGACGACGACGACGAGGATGGCCAGGCACCGGAGCAGGTCCAGGCCGGCCAGATGGCGCGGTTCGGTGGTGTTCAGCGGAGTCGGCTTTCAGCGGGGGGATGCACCCGATGCTAGCAGGGCGCGCCCGGGCCGCCAGGGACACGCCGGGCCCGAAGCACCGGCCACGAGTTCGCGCGGACCTCCCGCACGGATCCGCCCAAGCGCCAGGTCCCCCAGCGCCGCGCCGGAAAACCTGTCGGACCGGTTTCGAGTCCCCCATCAGCCTCCGGTCAGCGGCCCACCGCACGACCCCGTCCGACTGCCAGCCAGGTCTTGAGAACCAAGGCTCGTGGAGCTCCCTCCCTCCGCCCGGGAAGCAAAACCTGTCGGACAGTCGGACCGGTTTCGAGTTCCCCACGAGCCTCCGGTCAGCGGCCCACCGCACGAACCCATCCGACCACCAACCAGGTCTTGAGAACCGAGGCTCGAGGAACTCCCTCCCTCCGCCCGGGAAGCAAGAACCTGTCGGACAGTCGGACAGGTTTGGTGGACCGGGCTGTGGGGGAGTCCCTTTCCGCCCGGGAAACAAGAACCTGTCGGACGGTCGGACAGGTTTGTGAACCGAGCTGTGGGGGGAGCCCCTTGCCGCCAGGGAAGCAAAAGCCTGTCGGACAGTCGGACCGGTTTGTGGACCGGGCTGTGGGGGCGCCCCTGTCCGCCTGGGAGACAAGAACCTGTCGGACCGTCGGACAGGTTTGTGGACCGGGGCTGGCGGGGCCCCCGTCGTCCGGACAGCGGAAAGCTCAAAGCTGTCCGACTGTCGGACAGGTTTTGGACCTGTGCCGGGCGGGGGGAGGTCCGTTGCCCGGGGCTTGGGCGCCCCGGCTTCATGCTTTGGACCGCGCCCCGGTGGCGCCTGGCTTCCGCCGCGCGGCGGGCCCCCTGGGCTCAGGGGAGGTGGGCGTCCAGGTCCCCCACGCGTGCTGGTACTCGGGCCAGGACCCGGAACTCCCGCGCTGAACGCTCGGTGTTCGGGCCCGCGCCTCCCATCGCGGTCGTGCACCAGGTGTGCAACTCGCGCAGCGCTCCGGTGAGGAACGCCTCCCGTGTGGCCCTTCGCTGCACCTTGCCGCTGGAGGTCTTCGGCAGGCTCCCGGGCTCGATGAGCACCACCGCTCGGGGTCTCACCTCGTGCACCGTCGCCAGCCGTCCGCGGATGGCGCCCAGCACGGGGGCCACCTCGCCGTCCCACCTGCGGGCATCCACCTCCTGCACCACGACGAGGTGCTCCTCTCCGTCCACCTCCACGCCGAAGGCCACGCCGCATCCGGGCCTGAGCGCGGGGTGGCTCTCCTCCACCACCGTCTCCAGGTCCTGCGGGTACAGGTTCCGGCCTCGCACGATGATCAGGTCCTTCGCTCGCCCCGTGACGTACAGCTCCCCGTTGTCCAGGAAGCCCAGGTCCCCGGTCCGCAGGTAGGGCCCGTCTCCCTGCGCGGTCCTCGCCTGGAACACCCGCGCGGACTCCTCCTCGCGATTCCAGTAGCCCTTCGCCACGCTGGGCCCCTTCACCCAGACCTCGCCCACCTCGCCCTGCGGGAGCACGTGGCCGGTGTCCGGCGCCACGATGCGCAGGGATTGATCCGGCAGCGTGGCGCCACTGCCCACCAGCGTCCGGGCCGCGCCAATGGGGGCCCTCGCGCTGCCTGCCTCCAGCGCGGCGGCGTCCACGTCTCGCAGGACGGGCGCGGCGTCCTTCTCGCCGCCGGAGACGATGAGCGTCCCTTCCGCCAGGCCGTAGCATGGGTAGAACGCCTCTCGCCGGAAGCCCTGCGGTCCGAACGCCTCCGTGAAGCGCGCCAGCGTCTCCGGACGGATGGGCTCCGCGCCGCAGAACGCCACCTCCCAGCGGCTCAGGTCCAGGCCCTCCCGTTCCGCGGGCGGAATGCGCCGCACGCACAGGTCGAACGCGAAGTTGGGCCCGCCGCTGATGGTGCCGCCGAAGCGGGTGAGCGCCTCCAGCCATGCGCGGGGCCGCTTGAGGAACGTCAGCGGCGACATCAGCGCCGTGTGGAAGCCCTGCGCCAGCGGCACCAGCACGCCGCCAATGAGCCCCATGTCGTGGTACGGCGGCAGCCAGATGACGCCCACGCTGTCGTCGCATGTCTGGAAGGCGCGGCGGATGGCCCCCAGGTTGTGCAGCAGGTTGCCGTGACTGAGCATCACGCCCCGGGGCGCCCCCGTGCTGCCGGACGTGTACTGGAGGAACGCCAGCGTGTCGGCCGTCACGTCCGGCCGCTTCCACGTGCCCGCGTCGCCTTCCCCCAGCGCGTCCGTCGCCACCCACTTCAGCGCGCGCAGCTCCGGCGCGTCCGTGAAGAGGAACTCCGCCATGGACAGGATGACGGACGTGGTGAGCACCACCGTGGCCCCGGAGTCCGCGATGAGCGCGCGCAGGCGGGGCAGGGTGCGCTCCAGCCTGGAGGGGTCCGGCGGATACGCCGGCACCGCCACCAGCCCCGAACACACGCAGCCGAAGAACCCTCGGAGGTAGTCCGCGCCAGGCGGATAGAGCAGGGCCGCGCGCTCGCCTTTCGCCGCGAGCGATTGGAGCGCGGCGGCGATGCGGTGCGCGCTGGAGGCCAGCGCACCCCGGGTGAGCGTCACCTCCGCGCCGTCCTCCAGGAAGGTGTAGAGGCGTGGATCCGCGGGACGGCGGCTTCGCTCGTCGAGGAGGTCGATCAGCGTGACGGACATTCGCACCTCAATAGCTGCCGCCAATCATCAGCAGGCCCGCGTAGCGGCCATCCCCCGCGCCAATGTTCTGCGCGGGCGCGAAGTCCTGTCCGAAGAGGAAGCTGTAGGTGCCGCGCACCTCGGCCGTGAGCTGGGGGTTGAACTTGAAGCGCACGCCCGCGCCCACGGGCGCGTAGCCCCCGGTGTCGTCGAAGAACCGGAAGAAGTTGCCCTCGCGCACAGAGTAGCGCTCGACGCCGATGCCCCCGAGCACATACGGCTGCAACCGCGTGTGGGTGAAGCCGACCGTGAGCGCCGCCTGCCCTCCGTTCCGCACGATGTCCGGGGTTCCGAAGAACGAGCCGTTCGCGACGGACAGGTTGCTCACGCCGCCGCTGTAGCCCAGCTCCACGCCCAGGTAGTCATTGGCGCGGTAGCCCACGAGGACGCCATACGACGGCCCTGGATCCAGGTTGGGCGCGAGCTTGCCCGTGTAGCCCTCCACGCCCAACCCGAGGAGGAAGTAGGGGCCCTGCCAATCCACGCGTCCCACCTGCGTGGGCGCGTCCGACGGTGGGTCCTGGGCGCTGGCGGCGCCACCCGTCAGTCCCGCCAGGCAGAACCCCAGTGCGATGCTTCGCCTCATGACCGCTCCCTCCATGTGTCGCGTGCGCAGCCAGAAGGTGGCCTCCGGGGGAGGGGCGGACAACGAACGGACAGGCGGTACCCCGGAGGCCCACGGCGCCCCGGAGGGTGGGGGAGGCGGCGCGCGAGGCCGTGCCCCCGCCTGCCTCCCTGCCCCTCCCCTGTGATGCCTGACGCGTGGCTTCCACCTTGAGCCGTACCCGGATGCCCTCGACACCTCCTCGCGTCCGGGACGGGAGCCCACCGCCATGAACGACGCCGCCCATCCCCAGTCCGCAGCGGGCCCGTCCACCGTCTCAGGCCTCCAGGCCCGTGCCCGGCGCGTCCTCGCGCACCTGGACGCGGTGCTGCCGGACGTGGACGCGCTCTACCTCGACCTGCACGAACACCCGGAGCTGTCCGGCCAGGAGGCGCGCACGGCCGCCCAGGTGGCGCGCCGGTTGGAGGCGGAGGGCTACGAGGTGAGCCGGGACGTGGGCGGCCACGGCGTGGTGGGCCTCTTGCGCAACGGCGACGGGCCCACGGTGCTCCTGCGCGGGGACATGGACGCGCTGCCCGTGGAGGAGAAGACGGGGCTGCCGTACGCGAGCCGCGCGCGGACGGAAGACGGTGCGCCGGTGATGCACGCGTGCGGCCATGACGTCCACACCGCGTGCCTGGTGGGCGCGGCGGCGGTGCTGGCGCGCTCGCGCGGCGCGTGGCGCGGCACGGTGATGGTGGTGGGGCAGCCGGCGGAGGAGACCCTCCAGGGCGCGAAGGCGATGCTGGACGCCGGGCTCTACTCGCGCTTCGGCACGCCGGACGCGGTGCTGGGGCAGCACACGGCGCCGCTGCCGGTGGGCACCTTCATGCACCGCGAGGGCGTGACGATGATGGGCTCCGCGCACGTGCGGATCCGCCTCTTCGGCCGGGGCGCGCACGGGGCGCAGCCGGAGCTGTCCGTGGACCCCGTGGTGCTGGGGGCCAGCGTGGTGCTGCGCCTGCAGACCATCGTGTCGCGCGAGCTGTCGCCGCTGGAGTCCGCGGTGGTGACGGTGGGCCACTTCCAGGCGGGCTCGCGCGCCAACGTGATTCCGGAGGAGGCGCTCCTGGAGCTGACGGTGCGCACGGAGGACGACGCGGTGCAGGCGCGGGTGCTCGCCGCCATCGAGCGCATCGCGAAGGGCGAGGCCGCGGCGGCGGGCGCGCCAGCGCCTCCCCAGGTGGAGGTCGTCAACCGCGGGCCGGTGAACCGCAACGACCCGGAGCTCCTCCGCCGCGTCCGGGACGCGCACGCGGAGTGGTTCGGCCGCGACGCGCTGGTGCCGGGCGTGCTCGTCACCGCGAGCGAGGACTTCCCCTTCTTCGCCCGGGGGCCGGAGCACCCGGTGCCCACCGCGTACTGGTACCTGGGCATCACGCCGCGAAAGACCTGGGAGGAGGCGCCGGGCGCGACACCCCAGGAGAAGATGGCGCACGTGCCGGGGCCGCACTCCAGCCGCTACGCCCCGGACCGCGCGGGCTCACTGCGCGGGGGATGCGAGTCACTCACCGTGGCGGCGCTGGCCTGCCTGCACGGGGGCGATGCGTCCTCGGACCATTGAAGAGGGCCCCGGCCTGGAGCGGGGCCGCTGGCCCGGCTGGCTCCCTGTCGCTTGCCCCCGCCGCGAGTGCCTCCAACTTGAGTGGCGGACGACACTTCTGGAGGACATCCCGATGAAGCTTCCGCTCATGGCCTCGCTGTCCGCGCTCCTGCTGGGCGGCTGCGCCACGCAGACCGCGTCCGTTCCACAGGAGTCCCCGGCCAAGGCGTTCGCCAGCGACGAGATGTCCTGGGACTCGGAGGAGTCGCCGCGCACGCAGGAGATGCTGGCCAAGCACGGCATGAACTTCTACGGAACCGTGGGCGCCGAGGCCCAGGCCAACGCCGAAGCCACCGGAGGCACGGGCAGCCCATGGTCCTCGAAGCCCGAGGACCAGCAATGCGTGGACATCAACGAGGTGGGCACGGGCGGCTCGGGCAGCATCGACATGCGCGACGTGGACAACCTGGCCCCGGAGGCCGTGCCGTCACAGAACCCCGGCGCGCGGCTGGACATCATCCCGGAGGCCTGGAACCGCAACAAGGGCATCGGCACGAGCCCCGTGGCGCCGTCCACCGGAACGCCTCCCGCGGAGGGCAGCGGCGGCGCGGGCCATTAGACAGACGCCGTGGCCTCAGCCCTGCTGCTTCGCCAGCCGGGTCAGCTCGCGGTCCAGCGTGGCCGCGAACCGCTGGCGGTCCTGCGGTGAGAAGCCGCCGGGGCCGCCCGTGTTCACGCCGCTGTCGCGCAGCTCCTGCATGAAGTTCCGCATCGACAGGCGCTCGTCGATGGTCTCCGGCGTGAAGAGCTCCCCGCGCGGGTCCATCACGACGACGCCCCTGGGGACGAGCAGCGCGGCCAGGGGGATGTCCTGTGTGACGGCCAGGTCCCCGGCCTCCGCGGACGTGGCGATGTGCCGGTCCGCCACGTCCAGCCCCGCGCCCACCTGCACGGTGGACACGTACGCCAGGCGCGGCAGCGCCAGCGGCTTGTTCGCCACGAAGACGATGGGCACCTTCACGCGCTGCACGGCGCGCAGCAGGATGTCCCGCACGGGCCCCGGACATGCATCGGCATCGACCCAGATTCTCATGCGCGCCATCCTCGCTGATTGCCCCGCCCGGGTCAGGCGCGTTGACGCGTCAGCGCGCGGGCTGACACGTCACGGCCGCAACCCCTGACACGTCAGGCGGCCCGCGCGCCCGCAAGCGCCCCGCGCAACCCTCCAGAATCCTTTGCGGCTTGTGCATGGATTTCCTGGTGTGTGGATTGCAGCGGGGTGGGGCATGGCCATGAGCCCGACCTACCGAATCCACCCTGCCATTGGCATCGCACGCGTTGGCAACAGCGAGGACTACTACCTGGGCCCGGTGACGGCCGGGGGGCTGCCGCTGGAGAAGGATGGCCAGACGGAGGTGAAGGCCTTCCGCGACGCCCAGGGCGGCATCCGCCGGCAGGCGGCGCGCTTCCAGGTGTTCGTCTATGACGACAAGAGCCCGCGGGGCCGCCCCGTGGCGCTGGGGCAGGACGTCCAGGACGTCCTGTGGACCGTGCACGTGGCCAACAAGAAGGCGGCCTGGTACGAGTTCCAGCAGCTCTCCGGCGTGGATGGCAAACACGCCGGCCAGCCGCTGCGCAACCCTCGGACGCCGTCGGGGCAGCGCAATGGCCTCATCATCGACCCGGGGCCCCGCACGGTCGCGGCCCGGGGATACACGGGGCTGCCGTCCCAGTCCGCCCTGGACGCGGCGCACGCGCCCCGGGGCTACCCGGTGAGCTTCCCGGCGACGGGCCTGGTGCCGGAGCAGAGCGACATCACCACGCTGGGCCAGCTCTCCGTGGACGGCCAGGGCCGCATGGACTTCCGGGGCGGCTACGGGCGCTCCGGGTGCTCCACGCGGTGGATGGTCACCACGGCGCTGCTCAACACCGTCAACACCACCGACATCAACGCGCCCGGCTACCTGCCGCCCGCCGCGGTCGCGGGGCTGCGGCAGATCGCGGACATCGGGTATCCCACGGAGGCGGCGTTCCGGGCGGCCATCATCGGCATCTTCGGCCAGAACGTCGGCACGGGCCTGGCCCTGGACGTGGAAGCGATTGCGTACGAGCAGCCGCGCATCGACAACTACGCCAACAACAACTTCTGGTGGGACGACACCTCGGACGGCCCCGTCACCGCCCGGGTCATCCTCCCGAACGGCACCTCCGTGGAGGTGACTCCCGCCTGGGTGATGGTCGCGCCGCCGGCCTACGCGCCGCAGATCCTCAACATGGTGACGCTCCACGACACCATCTACGACGCGCTCGTGCGCTCGAGGAACCTGGCGCCGGACCTCTATGGCCCCAACGGCTTCAACCCCGGCTACGTGCCCAACTTCCAGGCGGAGATCCGCCCCATCCTGGCGCGGCCTTCCATCTACCAGTGGGTCGCCAACATCAACGCGCAGGGCACCGAGGGACATGACGGGGTGGTGCGGCAGGACGGGTCTCCGTCCAACTTCTTCGGCTACCTGCGCCAGCCGGGCCATGAGAACGACCCGACGCCGGGCCTGATGCCCAAGCTGGCCGGGGATGATCCGCTGCAGGGCGAGCCCAACGTCATCCCCAGCGCCCCGAGCAAGTACTTCACGCTGACGCGCACGCAGTACTTCCTGCTGCAGCAGTTCAGCAAGCAGGTGTACTCCAAGGACCCGCCGCCCGCGTCCACGCTGGGGCCCGGCGAGCAGTGGGACCGCGGGGTGCTGGAGAACTGCGTGGGCGGGCCGTTCTGCCCGGGCATCGAGATGACCTGGCTGTGCCGCGACCCGGCCATCTACGAGGAGCCCTTCCGCATCAAGCCCATGCCGTCCACCGGCAACGCGGGCCTCCAGTGGGACACCGAGCCCACCGCGGGCCACGGCCTCCAGCCCGGAGACGCCACCAAGTACATGGCGCTGCCGTGGCAGGCGGACTTCAACGAGTGCTCCAACCAGACCACCGACTACACCAACCTCTGGTGGTGGCCCGCGCAGCGGCCGTACTTCGTCTCGTACCTGGAGGGCGGCCAGGTGAAGCAGGACTACTGGACGCGTCCGGCCGGCGCCAACTTCGTCGTCGACGAGACCATGGTCTTCAACTGGAAGGACCTGGGCTTCATCCTCAAGCAGTCCGGCCCGGGCCCGCTGTTCCTGGAGGTCGAGCGCCGGCCGTTGGAGCACAAGGACAGGACGGCCTGAGCCGTGGGCGACCTCCGGTTTGACGTCGCCGTGCTGGGCGGCGGTCCCGCGGGCGCGGCGCTGGCGCTGGCGCTGCGCAGGCACCCGGGCCTGCGCGTCGTCCTGTTCGAGCGCTCCACCTACGCGCAGCCCCACCTGGGCGAGACGCTGCCTCCGGACAGCCGGCGGCTCTTGGCGCGGCTGGGCGTCTGGGAGGCGTTCGCGCGCCAGGGGCACCTGCGCTCCATGGGTTCGTGCTCGCGCTGGGGGGACTCCGCGCTGGGCTACAACGACCACCTGCGCTCGCCGTGGGGGACGGGCTGGCACCTGGACCGTGCCCGGTTCGACCGGATGCTCGCGGACGAGGCCTCGCGCCACGGCGTGGACGTGCGCACCGGCGCGGCGGTGACGGACTGGGCGCCCCTGGCGAGCGGCGGCCACCGGCTCTTCCTGGCCATGGAGGCGGATGCGCCCCGGGCCTTCGTGGACGCGCGCTTCGTGGTGGACGCCACGGGACGGAGCGCTGTGTTCGCCACGTCGCGGGGGGCCCGGCGCCACACGGTGGACCGCGCCTTCGGCGTGTGCGGCACGTTCGCGCTCCAGCCCGGCCGCGACGTGGACGCGCTCACGCTGGTGGAGGCGTGCGAGGACGGCTGGTGGTACTCCGCGCGGATGCCCGGGGACCAGGTCGTCTTCGGGCTGATGGGCGACCGGGACTCGCTCCAGGGGCTGTCTCCGAAGGACGCCGGGGCCTGGCGCGCCCGGATGGCGCGCGCGCCGGAGACGCGCCGCCGCCTGGAGGCCTGTGACTTCACCGGCGCTTGCCTGCGCGCGGTGTCCGCGAACGTCGCCTGCCTGGACCGCCTGCACGGCGAGGACTGGCTCGCGGTGGGGGACGCCGCGTGCACGTTGGATCCGCTGTCCTCGCAGGGCACGTCCCAGGCCCTGCGCTCGGCGCATCAGGCCGCCGAAGCGGTGGGCCGGTACCTCCGGGGTGACCCCTCCGCGCTGCGCCTGCACGAGGCGCGGACGCGGCACGAGTTCCAGGAGCACCTGCGCATCCGCGAGGGCTACTACCGCCTGGAGCGCCGCTGGCCCACGGCGCCGTACTGGCGCAACCGCCAGCAATCCCACGCACCCCTTCCATTCGCCGCAGCCCTGAACCCCCTCGCCGTTGGGAAGAACGCATGACAACCGGACGCCATCGACCTTCGCGCCACCTGCTCGCCGCCGCGGGGGCGCTCCCGCTCGCCGGAGTCCTCGCGCTGGGCGCGTGCACCTCCTGGGAGCGCACCCTGGACGCGCCACCCACCCAGGCCGTGGCCGCGATGGACGGCTACCTGTCGCCGCCCTTCCCGGTGTTCCCGCACGGCAACACGCTCACGTCATCCCTGGCGGACAGCCACCCGTCGGTGCAGCAGTTCCTGACGTACTACAGCCAGCGGGCCGGCGTGACGGTGCCCAACCTGACGCGCGCGTCGCTGTTCGCGCTGCCCAAGCGGTCGCTGGACATCGCGCACAACGGCCTGGACCTGGCGTCGGGCAACTTCAACTCGTCGCTGGTGTGCCAGTCCTGCCATGACAGCGATTGGAAGGCGTCCGGCACGGACCTGCCGCAGATGTCCTTCTGGGCGCAGCCCGGCGTGGCGCGGGTGGACCCCTCCGGCAAGCGGGACCTGGCGTCCAACTGGTCGCTGTTCGGGGACTGGAGCGGCTCCATCAAGGCGCTGGCGGCGCGCGACCCCGTCTTCCTGGCGCAGGTGGAGAACACGCGCGCCCTGTCTCCGAACCAGCCGGAGCAGGTGGACAACCTCTGTCTGCGCTGCCACTCGCCGCTGGGCCAGCGGCAGGCGAACCAGCAGGGGAAGCTCTTCAGCCACTTCATGCTGTATTCGACGCCCGAGGGCTCCGGCTACACCAGCCCCGTCCACGACCCGAACGCGAGCCCCGCCAACGCCACGCTGGGCGCGCTGGGCCGCGACGGCGTGTCGTGCGCCGCGTGCCACGACGTGGCGCCCCAGCAGGGCCTGCCCTGGGACGGCAAGGACTTCACGACGTTCTACGGCAGCGAAGCCAACAGCGTGTTCGGCGGGAACCTGTCCAACCGCCTGAAGGACGCGGGCGACTCCAGCCAGCCTCCGCCGTTCCCGTTCACCTCGCACATGAACACCCGGCCGGGCTCCGTGGTGGGGCCGGACACGGGGCTCAACATCGCGCCCATGGCCGCGGCGGGCCTGGGGCTGGAGACGGCCACCAACGCGGCGGGAGGCCAACCGTACCTGCGCGACGCGACGGTGTGCGGCTCCTGCCACGTGGTGGTGCTGCCCAAGGTGCCGGACCGGTACAGCAATGCGCTGACCATTCAAGAGGCGCAGTCGCGCGGCGGCTACGTGAAGCCGGCGAGCTGCCCGACGGGCCAGAAGAACTTCACCGGCGACTTCCTCACGGACCCCTGCGTGGGGCTGGCCTACGAGCAGACGACGTACTTCGAGTGGCTCAACAGCGGCTACGCCACCCAGACGGCGTCCTGCCTCACGTGCCACATGCAGTTGGCCAGCGTGTCCACGAACGACGGCTTCGAGCCGGTGGCGCAGGTGAACGCGGACCTGGCGAAGTTCTACCAGGGCAACACGGCCACGACGCCGCGCCAGTACAACCGGCACACGCTCCTGGGCGTGAACCTGTTCGTCCACGAGATGTTCCAGCAGTTCCCGGACGTGCTGGGCATCGAGTACTACCCGTCTGAGAACTCGGTGGTGCCGCCGTTCCTCCAGTCGGCTCCCATCCGCACGCGCACGGGCAACCTCATCCTCAACCCGGGCGCGGAGAATGGCGACACGCAGGGCTGGAAGGTGCTCGCGGGCACCCAGATGCAGGCCGTCAAGAGCGAAGGGACCGTCAAGCCCGCGCACGGCCAATACTTCTTCACCGTGCGCGGTGGCGCCTCCGGGACCGAGGGGGCGACGCTGACGCTCGACGTGTCCCAGTACGCCCAGTACATCGACCGCAACGGCGGCGAGGTGGACCTGAACTGGGGCGCGAGCGTGTTCTACCGGAACGCCTTCGAGAAGAACCTGCCAATCCAGCTCACGTTCGGGGGCTCGAGCCACATCCCGGACGTGCCCGATTTCAAGAACCCGCCCTACAGCACGTGGCTGAGCTTCAACCGGAACGTCCATCTGAGCCCTGGGACCCGCTCGGTCACCGTGGTGCTGCCGGCCAACATCGGGGTGGATGACCTGTTCCTGTCCCTGACGCTGCCGGAGTCCGCCGCGCCCCTGCTGACGGACGCGAGCCGGAGCTACGCGGTGGCGAAGAACCTGCTCAACGCGGAGCAGTCCATCCTGGACCTGGCGGTGAACACGTCGCAGGGCGTCTTCAACCCGCTGAAGCCGGCGGTGCAGGTGTCCGTCGCGCCGCCCACCAACGCAGGCGCCACGCAGGACTTCGCCGTCACCGTCACCAACAACGTGGGGCACAAGTTCCCCAGCGGCGCGGGCTTCCGCCGGGCCTTCGTGCAGTTCGAGCTGCTGGGCGACGGCGGCCGGGTCCTCTGGGCGTCCGGTCAGCCGAACGCCTGGGGTGCCATCTGCCAGGGCGCGTGCAACGTGGCTGGCAGCAACACGCTGCCCTCCGAGTTCGCCACCACCGCCGGCCAGCTCCAGCCCCACCGCCAGGTCATCACCGACGAGTCGCAGGCGCAGATCTACGAGCTGCGCGTGGTGGACGACTACAAGCAGCTCACCTCCACGGAGCTCCAGCAGTTCCAGGGCGTGAAGGACAACCGCATCCTGCCGCTGGGCTGGGTGCCGCCCTCGGCGCGCAATCCCTCGGACGCGTTGCTGGGGCTCAACCTCCAGCAGCTCGCCACGCTGACGGAGCCGATGAGCACGGTGCTGGGGGCCGGTGACACGAGCGTCACCAGCGATCCGGACTACAGCGCGAAGTCCGCGCCGGGCCTGGACCGCGTCACGTACCGCGTCCCCACGAACCGCGCGGCGGGCTGGAAGTCCGCGCGGGTGCGGGTGAACTACCAGACCATCCCGCCCTTCTACCTGGCGGCGCGCTTCAAGGAGGGGCTGACGAACATCCAGGGCCAGCCGAAGTCGCCGGGCCCCGCCATGTCGCGGCTCATCTACATGACCAGCCGGCTCAACAACCAGTCCGGCCTGTCGTACGCGCCGGACCCCAGCCAGCCGTCGAAGAAGGTCGACTTCCTCAGCAACTGGACCATGGTCATGGGCGAGTGGACGCAGGTGTCCACGCCGTAGGTGACGTCAGGGCGCGCGGGGTGGACGGGGATTCGCTAGAAGCAATGTCATGCTTCCGGCGTCCTCCCCGTCCCCTCGCGACTTCGCGGCCTCGTCCCTGGCGGTCTGGCTGCTGTGTCTGGGATTGTTCGCGGTCTACACCGCGAGCCAGGTGCAGATGCAGACGGACTCGCTGTGGTCCATCCCGTCCGCGGCCAGCATCCTCCACGAGGGCAACGCCGACCTGGACGAGTACGCGCCGTCATTCACGCCGGCGACCGCGTACGCGCGCGGCGTCCACGGCGGGCGCACCTACTACGAGTACCCGCCCGGGGTGATGGTCTCCGCGCTCCCGTTCCTGGCGGCCGCGGAGGGGCTGTTCTCGCTGGGCCGGCCGCTGCTCGCGCACCTGGGGACTCCGGGCGCGGAGGCGCTGGCGTGGCTGGAGCTGTTCCGGAGCACCGGCAAGGTGGACCTGGGCTCCTTCCACCGCACCGAGCAGCTCATCGGTTCGTTCTACGTGTGCGCCGCCGCGGGCGTGCTGTTCGTCGCGCTGCGAAGGCGCGTGTCCCCCCGCGCCGCGCTCGTCACCGTGCTGCTCTTCGGGCTGGGGACGACGGCGTACTCCACCGCCAGCCGCGTCCTCTGGCAGCACGGCCCCGGGCTGCTCGCCGTCGCCTGTGTCGTGCTGCTGCTGGCGCGGCCCGCGCAGACGCCGCGCACCGCGTCGCTCGCCGGGCTCGCGGTGGCGCTCGCGTATGTGTGCCGGCCCACGCACTCGCTCTCCGTGGTCGTCGTCACCGCGTACTTCGTCCTGCGCTTCCGCCGGCTGCTGCCCGCGTACTTCGCGGGCGCGGCGCTCGTGGCGCTGCCGTTCTGCGGGTACAACCTCCACGTCTACGGCTCGCTCCTGTCGCCGTACTACACGCACCCGCTGGACCTCATGGGGTCGCGCTTCGTCATGGCGCTGGCCGCGAACCTGGTGAGCCCGTCGCGCGGGCTGCTCCTCTATTCGCCGTTCCTGGTGCTCGCCGGGGTGGGGTTCGTCCAGCGGTGGAGGAGCCGGGAGCTGGAGCCCGCCGAGAAGGCCTTCGCCGTCATCGTGCTGCTGCACTGGGTGGCCATCTCCGCGTTCCCCATCTGGTGGGCGGGGCACTCGGTGGGGCCGCGCTTCTTCACGGACGTGCTGCCCTATCTCGTCGTCTTCCTCGCGAATCCGGTGCAGCTCGCGCTGGAGGCGCCTCGCCAGCACCGCGTCCTGGCGGGCGTGCTGGCCGCGACGGCCGCGTTCAGCGTCGTCTTCCACTGGCGCGCCTCCACCTCCTATGACGTGCACGCGTGGAACTCCGTGCCGGTGGACGTGGACAGCGCGACGGAGCGCGTCTGGGACTGGAGGGATCCGCAGCTCCTGCGCGCCGTCCCGGCCCGCTTCCGCGGCAACTCCCCGTAGGGCAGGGGCTCCGTCGCCTGGCTGCCTCCCGGCATGCGCCAGCGCCCGGACGGCCAAGGGTCTTGGCGTGCGCCGGAGACGCCCTCAGCTTTCCACCGGACCTTTCTGTTGGAAGGAGGCGGTGTCATGGCGAAGGCGATGGGCAAGCTGCCGCGCGCGCTGGGATGGTTCAGCGTGGGCCTGGGCGTCACGGAGCTGTTGGGAGCGTGGAACCTGCTCCGGTTCTTCGGCATCTCGCGCGGGGACCGGTGGGTGCGCGCCTACGGCGCCCGGGAGCTCGCCGCCGGGGTGGCGCTGCTGAGTCCCGCGAGGAAGCGCCCGTGGCTGTGGGCGCGCGTGGCCGGTGACGCGCTGGACCTGGCCACCCTGGGCAAGGGCCTGCGCGAGCCGGGCGTGCGCAAGGGTCGCCTGCTCGCCGCGACCGGCGCCGTCGCCGGCGTCACGCTGCTGGACATCTACGCCGCGGCGAACGCGTAGGCCGGGCGGGACGTGCGCTAGGCTTCCGCCCTCTTCGAAGGAAGGAAGCCCGTGCGTCCCGTTCTCCTGTCCCTGCTGCTCCTGCCCGCGCTCGCGGGTGCCGCCGCCCCGAAGGCGCAGGACCCGTACGTCTTCCAGGGCGTGGAGCGCATCGTCGCCGTGGCGGACGTGCACGGGGACGTGGAGGCGCTGAAGGAGGTGCTCCGGCTCGCGGGGCTCATCGACGCGAAGGACCGCTGGATTGGCGGCAAGGCGCACCTGGTGCAGACCGGGGACCTGCCGGACCGGGGCGACCACACCCGCGACGCCTTCGAGCTGCTCATGCGCCTGGAGACCGAGGCGCGCAAGGCCGGCGGCCGCGTGCACCCGCTCCTGGGCAACCACGAGCTGATGAACATGCGCGGAGACCTGCGCTACGTCACGCCCGGCGAGTTCGCCTCCTTCGCGGACCAGTCCCCCGTCGCTGACGGCCCGGGTGAACCCCGGGGGCTCCGGGGCCACGCCGCCGCCTACGCCGCGGACGGGCGCTATGGGAAGTGGCTGCGCTCGCACCCCGCGGTCATCCGCATCAACGACACGCTCTTCCTCCACGGCGGCCTGGCGCCCACCGTCCCCGGCACCACGCTGGAGGAGGTGAACCGTTGGGTGTGGCAGGACCTGACGCCGGGGCAGGCGCCCGGCGGCGGCGTGGATCCGCAGGGCCCGGTGTGGTTCCGCGGCTACGCCATCGATGACGAGGCGAAGTGGGACGCGGGCCTCACGCAGGTGCTGGAGCGCTTCGGTGCCCGCCGCATGGTGATGGGCCACACGCCTTCGAAGGATGGCCGGCTCTCCATCCGCTTCGGTGGCCGCGTCATCGTCATCGACACGGGACTCAGCACCCACTACGGCCGCCACCTGGCCGCGCTGGAGCTTCGCGGCGACCGGCTCACCGCGCTCTATCCCGAAGGCCGGGTGCCCCTGCTCACCCCCACGAAGGCCGCCGCGCCCGCCCCGCGCCCCGAGGCGAAGACGGGCACGAAGTAGACGGTCCTTCCCTGAACGCCCACTGGGAGGGGGCGCCGGAAGTCTTTTGACTTTGAGAGTCAGTATCAATATCGTCTGGCCCCATCGAGCGCGGGAGCCGCGATGCACGAGGGATGCGGGCCACAGGGAGGTGCCGGGGAGCTGCGCTGCCTGTGCGGCAGCTTGCTGGCGCGGCTGGTGCCGGGCGGTGTGGAGCTGAAGTGCCGCCGGTGTCACCGGACGCGGGTGGTGCCGCTGGAGCCGGGGGCGTCGGCGGAGCCACGGGGTGGCGGTGCTCCCCGGAGGGGTCGCGGCTGAGACGCAGTGAAGGGACGGGCCTCCGGTGAGGGGCCCGAGGCAGTGTGTTTCCTGAGGCCCGAGGCCCTTTGAGCCCAGCGCCCGTCAGGCTTCCCGTGAGGGGAGGCCCCCGGCTTTCGTGCCGGGAGGACGTGGGATGCAGGGGCGTTGGTGGCTGTGCGCGCTGCTGTGGAGTGCCCTGTCGGGCCTGGCCCGGGCGGAGGACGTGCCGGCCTCGGATGGAGGCGTGGCTCAGGCTGCGGCTGCGTCGCCGTCGGAACTGGCAGCCACCGCCAGGGCCACGGAAGCCGTGCCCGCGAAGCCAGCTCAGGCGGTGAATGCCGCGCTCGCGGTGGATGAGCCTGCCGCGCTCCAGACGGTGGTGACGGGCTCTCGCACGCGGGAGCGCCTGAGCGAGACGCCGGTGGCCACCGAGGTCATCACCCGTTCGGAGATTGTCGCGAGCGGCGCGCGAGACGCGTCGGAGTTGCTCTCTTCGCGCCCGGGCTTCGTGGTGCAGCAGGGCTTCGCGGGCGCAGGACTGTCCATGCAGGGACTGGCCCCGGAGTACGTGCTGGTGCTGGTGGACGGGGAGCGCGTCACCGGCAAGGTGGACGGCACCATCGACCTGTCGCGCCTGTCTCTGGAGGACATCGAGCAGGTCGAAATCGTGAAGGGCCCCGGCTCCGTGCTCTACGGCAGCGACGCGGTGGCGGGCGTGGTGAACTTCATCACCCGCCGCGCGCAGCGCATGCTGGGCGCGGACCTGCGCGCCGCGTACGGCACGCTCGGGCGCCTGGACCTGGACGCCACGGGCGAGACGCGCGGCGACGCGTGGGGCCTGCGCATGAGCGCCGGGCTCCAGCGGCGCTCGGCCTATGACCTGGACGCCTCGGACATCGGCACCACGGGCAGCAGCCTGAGCGGCTACGACCTGTCCGCGCGCGGGGACTGGCGCGGCGCTGGGGCGATGTCGCTGGAGGGCACCGCGTCCTTCTCCCACCGCATCCAGCGCGGCGTGGACCTGGGCGCGGCGGGCGCGGTGTTCGATCGCGCCAGCCGCGACAACAGCATCGCCTCGCGCGTATCTCCGTCCTGGCGCCTGGGCGACACGACGACGCTGCGCGCGGACGTGTCCTACGGGCACTTCGAGCGGCGCTACCTGCGCGACCAGCGCAACGCCTCCGCGCTGGACACCGTGGAGGACACGCGCGACCAGCAGGCCCGCGTGGGCGCGCAGGTGGACACGCGCCCCGGCGGCGGACACGCGCTGGTGATGGGCACCGAGTACCTGGGCGAGTGGCTGCGTTCGGACCGGCTGGACGGTGGAAGCGGCCGGCGCGGGCGCGGCTCCGTGTACGCGCAGGACCACTGGACGCTGGCGGAGAAGCCGGGGCTGGTGCTGGTGACGGGCGGAAGGCTGGACGTGGACTCGCGGTTCGGGTTCGCGGCCACGCCGCGCGTGGCGCTGAAGGTGGACCCGTTGTCGTGGCTCACCGTGCGTGGCGGCTACGGCTGGGGCTACCGAGCGCCGAGCTTCCAGGACCTGTTCATCGACTTCGAGAACCCCTCGGTGGGCTACACCGTGCGCGGCAACCCGGACCTGAAGCCGGAGCGCTCGCGCAGCTTCAGCCTCGACGTGGAGGCGCATCCCACGCGCGACTCCGGGGTGTGGGTGGGCCTGTTCCAGCACTCGCTGCGCGACATGATCTCCGCGTCGCTCCAGTCCGAGGGCGACTTCCTGCGCTACTCGTACGTCAACATCGCCCGGGCCCGCGTGCGCGGCGGAGAGCTGGGGCTGCGACAGTCGCTGCCCGGCCGCGTCCAGTTGGAGCTGGGCTACACGCTCACCGACGGCACCGACGAGGAGAACGGCCTCGCGCTGGAAGGTCAGGCGCGCCACCGGCTCACCGCGCAGGCCACGTGGCGCCACCGCCCCTGGGGCCTGGAGGCCCACGTGCGCGGCGCGCTCACCGGCGAGCGTCCCTTCCATCCCGATACCAACGGAGACGGTGTGGCGGATTCCTACCGTGCCAGCCCCACCGTCTCCCTGGACGCCCGGGTCGCCTGGCGGATGCCAGCGGGCGGGCTCCAGCTTTTCGCAGTGGGCAGCAACCTCACCGGTGCGGGCAATCCGACGGACCTGCCCATTCCCCCCCGCACCCTCCAGGCCGGCGTCTCCGCCCGGTTCTGATTCCTCCACCCAGCACCCTGAAGGAGTCCGCATGTTCCCCATTCCCCTCCGTCCCACCTTCCTGGGCCGCGCCCGCGCGGCGCTGCTCATCGCGGCCCTGGGCACCGCGTGCGGTAACGACCTCCAGCCCACGCCCGGGCCCGGCGACGACGAGGACCCCATCGTCACGCCGCAGGACGGCGCGAACCTGAAGCACCACGACAACGGCGATGGCTCCTTCACCTCCGTCGTGGACGCGTCCAACGCGGAGGCGTGGGTGGGCGTGGATCTGGACACGGGCAAGCAGGTGAGCGCGGCGGAGGACGCGGTCTGGGACCTGGCCTTCCAGCGCTACACGGTGAAGGCGCGCGGCGGCGTCAGCGGCACGGGCGGCGTGCAGGTGGCCATCGTGCCGAACGTGGCGTTCGCGGCGCTCACCCAGGCGCCCGCGTCCGGCTACCTGACGGACGCGGCGGACGGCCCCGACACCGGCGGCAGCCCGGACACCGTCTTCAACGCGGGGGACGGCTGGTACCTCTACGACCTGTCGACCCACATGCTCACGCCGCGCGACCAGCTCTACGTCGTGCGCTCGGATTCAGGGGCGTACTTCAAGGTGCGGGTGCAGTCGTACTACGACGCCGCCGGCACGCCCGGGATGATGAAGCTGCTCTGGGCGAAGGTGGACGCGCCGGCCGGGGTGCGGCCGTGATGGGCGGCACGGAGGCGGTGGCAGGCCCGCTCGCCGCGCTGCGGGAGCTCTGGCAGGCCCTGCGTGAAGCCGAGCCGCGCCTGCGCATCCGCGACGCGGCGGAGCGGCTGGGGGTGAGCGAGGCGGAGTTGCTCGTCACCGGAGTGAGCGGCGAGCTGGTGCGGTTGGAGCCTCGCTTCGACGTACTGCTGCCCCGGCTGGAATCACTGGGCCGGGTGATGGCGCTCACGCGCAACGCGTCCGCCGTGCATGAGAAGAAGGGCGTCTACCGCAACGTGGAGCTGCACGGCGCGCGGGCGCTGGTGCTGGACGAGGACATCGACCTGCGGCTGTTCCTGTCGCGCTGGTGCTTCGTCTTCGCGCTGCGCGAGGACCTCTCCGGCCAGGTGCGCCGCGGCTTCCAGGTGTTCGACGCGGCGGGCACGGCGGTGCACAAGCTCTACCTCCAGGACGACGCGAACGTCGCCGCCTTCGAGGGGCTGGTGCGCGAGCTCCAGCACGAGGACCCGCGCCACGTGCTGGACGTGGTGCCGGTGGCTCCGCCCGCCGGGCCCCGGCCGGATTCGGAGATCGACACGCCGGGGCTCAAGGCCGGCTGGCGCGCGCTCCAGGACACGCACGAGTTCTTCGCGCTGCTCCACCGGTTCAAGGTGGCTCGCACGCAGGCACTGCGGCTGGCCGGGACGGAGTTCGCGCAGCCGGTGACGCCGGACGCACTGGGCTGGACGCTGGAGCGAGCCGCGTCGTCGGCGCTGCCCATCATGGTGTTCGTGGGAAACCCAGGCGCGATCCAGATCCACACCGGCCCGGTGCGCACGGTGCGGCCCATGGGCCCATGGATGAACGTGATGGACCCGGGCTTCAACCTGCATGTGCGCGCGGACCACGTCCACACCGCCTGGGTGGTGCGCAAGCCCACGCGCGACGGCGACGTCACCTCGCTGGAGCTGTTCGACAAGGCGGGGGAGAACATCGCGCTGTTCTTCGGCAAGCGGAAGCCGGGCGAACGGGAGTCCCCGGCCTGGCGGGCGCTGATGGAGGAGCTGGTCCAGACACTGCCCGCGGTGGAGGTGGCGTCATGAGACGGACGGCCTCGAAGTGGGGCCTCGTCACGGCCCTGTTCGCGCTGTCGTCGCACGCGGCGCCTCCCGTGGCGAAGCTCATCACCATTGGACCGGCCATCACGCAGACGGTGTTCGCGCTGGGGGCGGGCGACCGGGTGGTGGGCGTGGACGACTCCAGCGCGGCGCTGCCGGAGGCGTCGCGGGTGCGCACGGTGGGCTATCAGCGCGCGCTGTCCGCGGAAGGGGTGCTGTCGCTGGGCGCGGGCCTGTTGCTGGGCTCCGCGGAGGCCGGGCCTCCGCCGGTGCTGGAGCAGCTCAAGCAGGCGGGCATGGCGGTGGAGACGTTCTTCAACGCTCCCACGGTGGAGGGCGCGCGTGCGCGCATCCAGGGCATCGCGGAGCGGCTGGGGACGCCGGAGCGGGGCAGGGCGCTGGTGGCGAAGCTGGACCAGGACCTGGCGAAGGCGGCGGAGCGCGCTGCGCGGGTGAAGGGCGCGAAGCCGCCGCGCATCCTCGCCATCTACGCGCGTGGCGCGGGCACGATGATGGTGGCGGGCTCGGACACCGTGGCGGACACGCTCATCCGCCTGACGGGCGCGGTGAACGCGGCGGACTCGCTGTCAGGCTACAAGCCGCTGGGCGCGGAGGCCGTGGTGGCGGCGGCGCCGGAGTTCGTGCTGCTGCCCGAGGGCTCGGTGTCGGCGGTGGGGGGCGCGGAGGGGCTGGCGAAGCTGCCCGGGCTGTCGCAGGTGAAGGGCTGGAAGCTCGTCACCGTGGAGGACGTGGACTTCATGGGGCTGGGGCCCCACCTGGGCCAGGCGGTGGCCCGCGTGCAGGACGCGGTGGCCCCGGCTTCGGCGAAGGGTGGCGGCAAATGAGCGCGTCGGAGGCCATGCCCGCGTCGCGTCCGGTGTCTTCCCGGCTGCCGGGCGCGGGGCCCTGGGTGACGTTGGGGCTGCTGCTGGCGTGGATGGTCCTGGCGGCGCTGGCGGTGGGCTCCCTGACGGTGCCGCCGTCCGCCATCCTCGGAAGTCTCTGGGAGGCGCTGGGCCTGGGCGAGGCCTCCCACCGGCTGGACACCACGCAGCGCGTGGTGTTGCTCACCTTGCGCCTGCCGCGCGTGCTGATGGCTGTGATGGTGGGCGGGGTGCTGGCGACGACGGGCGCCGCGCTGCAGGCCCTCTTCCGCAATCCGTTGGTGGAGCCCGGCCTGCTGGGAACGTCCAGCGGGGCGGCGCTGGGCGCGGTGCTGGCCATCGTGCTGGACGTGACGCTGGCCGCGCACGTGGGGCCGTTCCGGATGTTGATGGTGCCGGGAGCGGCCTTCCTGGGCGCGCTGTCGGCGACGGTGCTCGCGTTGCGGCTGGGCACGGGAGGAGGGCGCACGGACACGCCGCGCGTGCTGCTGGCGGGCGTGGCGGTGAGCGCGGGTGCGTTCGCGGGCATGGGGCTGCTCACACACAGCGCCTCGGACGCGCAGTTGCGCACCATCACGTTCTGGAGCCTGGGCAGTCTGGGAGGAGCGTCGTGGGAGACCGTGGGCGCCGCGGCGCTCCCGCTGGTCATGACGCTGGCGGTGCTCTTGAGTGAGGCCCGGGCGCTCAACCTGATGCTCCTGGGCGAGCGTGAGGCGTGGCACCTGGGGGTGGACGTGGAGCGGCTCAAGCGCAAGCTCATCCTCGCCGCCGCGCTGGGAGTGGGAGCCGCGGTGTCGTTCTGCGGGATGATTGGTTTCGTGGGCCTGTTGGTGCCGGCGCTGCTGCGAATCGCGCTAGGTCCGGACCACCGGCGGCTGCTGGCCGCGTCCGCGCTGTCAGGGGCATCGCTGCTGCTCGCGGCGGATTTGCTCTCGCGCACGTTGGTCTCGCCGTCGGAGCTGCCAGTGGGCGCGCTCACGTCGGTGCTGGGAGTGCCGGCCTTCATCGGGCTGCTCGCGCGCAAGGGGGCGGCATGAGCCGCGAGGCAAATGAAGCGGGCCGCACCGCCACGCCGCGGGTGGATGGCGTCACCGCGCTGCCTGCTCGCGAGGAGGCGGCATGAGCCGCGAGGCTCATGAAGTGGGCCGCACCTCCGCACCGCGCCTGCCGCCGGGCGATGGTGCCACCGTGCTGCCTGCGCACGAGGAGGTTGTATGAACCGTGAGGCAAATGAAGCGGGCCGCACCGCCACACCGCCGGTGGATGGCGTCATCGCGTTGCCTGCTCGCGAGGGAGCGGCATGAGCCTGGAAGCTCGCGGCATTGAGGTCTGGCGCGGGCGGGGCAGGGTGGCCGGTCCGCTGTCGCTGGAGGTCCGGCCCGGCGAGGTGCTCGCCGTGGTGGGTCCCAACGGCGCGGGCAAGTCGTCCCTCGTCGCGGCGCTGTCGGGCGAGCTTCGCTGCAAGACTGGCGACGTGTACCTGGAGGGCCGCGCGCTGCACCAGTGGCCCGCTCTGGACCGTGCGCAGCGCCTGGGCGTGCTGCCGCAGGAGTCCTCACTGGGTTTCGGCTTCACCGCGCTGGAGGTGGCGGCACTGGGCCGCAGCCCGCATGCCCGGCGTGGCGGCGACACGTCCGACCTGGACATCGCCCGAGCGGCGCTGGATGCCACCGACACGCAGCACCTGGCCTCGCGCGCGTACACCACGCTCTCCGGTGGCGAGCGGCAACGCGTGCAACTGGCCCGCGTGCTGGCCCAACTGTGGACGCCTCCCGCCCGAGGCCACCGCTACCTGCTGCTGGACGAACCGACGGCGAGCCTGGACCTTTCCCACCAGCACCTGGTGCTGGAGTGCGCCCGAACGTTCGCGCAGGACGGCGGCGCCGTGCTCGCGGTGCTGCATGACCTGAACCTGGCCGCGCGGTACGCGGACCGCATCGCGGTGCTGGACCAGGGCCGGTGCGTGGAGACGGGCACGCCTTCGAGCGTGCTGACTCCCGGCCTCATCGCTGGCACCTTCGGAGTGCAAGTCGAGGTGGTGTCGCGGCCGGACCAGCCCGGACCGCTGGTGATTCCCCTGGGCCGCGCACCCGCGCCGCCCTGACCCGCGGCCTTCCTCCCGCGAGGAGGGCGTCCACGCGCGCGAACGCCCCTCCAAGGTCACGCGTCGGACCCTCCTCGCGGAAGGACGTTGTGCCCTTCACACGCGGGCCACGCGCTCCCGCGTCGCTCGCCGGGGACGCGCCAGGGCCGGCTCCGGACGCAGGTAGCCGACCGCGAGCGCGGCGATTTCATCCACGAACGCGTCGTCCTCCACGTAGTCCGGCCGGTCCGTCAGCGCCGTGTGGCACAGCGCCTCCACCGCGTTCACCAGGATGAAGACCGCCATGTCCAGGTTCCGGGGGCGCAGGTCCTCGAAGCGGGGCGCGAGGAACGCCCGCACCAGCCGGTGCAGCCGCTGCGTGTACGCATCCGACAGGCCCCACTGCCGCATCCGCGGCATCAGTTCATGCAGCGCCTGATGCAGGCGAGGGTTCTCCCGCTTCACCGCGAGCACCTGCCGGATGAGCGCGCGCATCGCCACCGGAAGCGGCTGCCCGGCGAGCGGCACCAGCCCGGCCTCGAAGTCCGCCAGTGACCGCGCGCGGTGCTGCTCCATCAGCGCCGTCACCAGCCCCTCCTTGCTGGGAAAATACTGGTAGAGCGAGCCCACGCTCACCCCCGCCTCCTGCGCGATGCGGTTGGTGCTCGCGGCCTCGTAGCCATCCCTGAGCAGAACGCGAGCAGTCGCGGTGAGGATGGCGTCAACCGTGGCCTGCGCCCGCTCCTGGCGAGGCGCCCTGCGACGGGAAGGCGGGGGACGGCGGGGCATGAGGCCTCCTTGAGGGAATGTGAGCACCACGCGAGTTGAGAACGTGAGCGACCGCTCACATTCTAACCTCATGCAAACGACCTCGTCCCAGTCCCCTGTTCGTTCGTCTGTCTCCCCGGCCACCCTGAAGGGCAAGGCCTTCCCCTACGCGGGCCACCGCGCGCTCGTGACGGGCGCGTCGTCCGGCCTGGGGGTGGTGTTCGCCCGCGAGCTGGCGGCGCGAGGAATGGACCTCATCCTGGTGGCCCGCTCCGAGGACCGGATGCGCGCGCTGGCGGCGGAGCTGACGCAGGCCCATCACATCCAGGTGGAGGTCATCGCGTTGGACCTGGGCCGCGAGGGCGCGGGCCGCGAACTGCACGCGCGCTGCCAGGAGAAGGGGCTGCGCGTGGACCTGCTGGTGAACAACGCGGGCTTCGCCACGCACGGTGCCTTCGACGCGGCGCCGTTCGCACGGCAGCACGAACAGGTGATGCTCAACGTCACGTCGCTGGTGGACACCAGCCACCTGTTCCTGCCGGACATGCTCGCGCGCGGCGTGGGCGGAATCCTCAACGTGGCCTCCATCGCGGGCTTCCAGCCGGTGCCGTACATGGCCATCTACGCGGCCACGAAGGCGTTCGTGCTGTCCTTCACGGAGGCCCTGTCGGAGGAGACGCGCGAGCGCGGCGTGCGAGTGACCGCCCTGTGCCCTGGGCCCGTGAAGACGGCGTTCTTCGACGTGGTGGGCACCCAGCAGGCCGCCGTCGGTCCCATGGCGACAGCGGAGGAGGTGGTGCTGAGTGCGCTCAAGGCCCTGGACCAGGGCCGGGCGTCGGTGGTGCCGGGATGGCGCAACTGGCTGCAGGCCAACCTGACGCGCTTCACGCCGCGCTGGCTGGGTCTGCGCGTGGCGGCCGGGATGATGCGGCCTCCGGAGGCGGTGCGCACGGGCCCCGCGCGGCTCGTGCCGTAGCGGAGGGGCCTTGACCCAGGGCGCCGGGAGACACCCATCACCTGCTCAATGTCCGCCAGGACTGTCGCCAGCACGAAGCTCAGCGAGCACGGGTTTCCAAACGACTGAGCGCCAGAGGCTGCGCCGCCCTCCGAGCACGCTCGCCGAAAACCTGTCCGACAGTCAGACAGAGCTGCGCCACCTGAAGCCCAAACCTTGAGAGTTGGCCATGGCCGTATCCGTGCTCGGACGCGAAGAGAAAGCACGGGCCGAGGCCCCCCGCCGGGCCCGAGCGATGAAAACCTGTCCGACAGTCGGACAGGTTTTCCGGAAGCGCGCCCGGCGGGGGCCTCCTTCCGGCAGGGGGCGCGGACAATGAGGTTTCGCGTCCATGTCAGACCCCTGTGGTTGGATGGCGATGCTGAAACGAGGAGGGGATGGGGATGGGACGGGGAGGACTCGTGGCGTATGTGGAAGCGCAAATCGAGCGCGATATCGCACTGGGACGGCTGCACCCGAGCGGACAATTCGGCTCCGAAGCGAAGCTGGCGCGTCGCTATGAGGTGTGCCGGGGCACCATCCGCGAGGCACTGCGGCGGCTGGCGGCGCGGGGACTGGTGGTGCAGCGCCCAGGGCGAAAGACTCGCGCGGTGGCCCTGGATGAATCGCTGACGCTGGAGAACCTGGGGCTGGCGCTGCATGACGCGCGCTCCCCGCAGGCCCGGTGGCTTCTGGAGGGCTACTTCAGCCTCAAGCGGCAGGTGTTGGTGGAGCTGCTCGTCGACTGCTGTTCGAAGGCTTCGGACCGCGACCTGGACCGGCTGGGGAGCACGTGTTTCGGGCTTTGGAACGCGGGGCGCTGGGAGCCGGGGGCACCTTGCGCCCACTTGGAATTCGAGTTGCTTCGGGAGGCGGCGCGCGTGGCGGCGCGTCCCGGGCACGTGCTCCTTGTCCAATCCTTGCAACGGGCATTCCTTGGCGGCGCCGGCCCACTGCTGCCGCTGCTGGGCGGAGAAGCGCTGCGCGCGTGGGCCACCTGTGCGAGGGAGGCCCTCTCGGAGCGGAACGTGCGGGCGCTTCAGCACGAGCTGCCGGCGCTGATGAAGGCTTGCGATGAACTCGTGCTGAATGCCTTTGCTCCTGCTCCTCAGGTATCTGCATCCCCCGAAGCCGCATGCGCCCAGGAGGACTTTTCCGACACCCCTGGGGTGGCCACCGCGCAGGTCGATGCTCCGGAGGCGCATCCCTGTGTTGAGGAGCGTGGCCCTGGCTGGCCCGTGTCGTCTGTCGAGAGCAGTGTGGTGCTCGAGGGTGTCCCCTGCCTCCAGAAGCACGGCTTTCGTGTGGAGCAAACCCGCGAGCCAGGTGGGGCATGCGCCGGGGATTCAATGCGCGCGGCCCCTGGCAACGCGTCCGCTTGTCATACCAGTTCGGGCGCCTTGGGTTCGTCGGAGGAGCAGCTCTTGCCCGAGGTTCCTTCCCGGGGCTCCCACGGCTTCCTTCACGTGGCAGTGCACTCGGACGGCCGCCCGTTCCCTGATGGCTGGGGGCTCCTGGGCCGGTGGACTGCTCGCCTCTGGCGCTTCATCGCCGCTTCGCTGGGCCTGCCTGCTTCGTGAAGGGCGACTGCCCCTGCATCCTCTGGTGTTCCAACTGGAGGGCCCTCGCTTCTGGCTCCACGCTCAAGGGAGGACCTTGGTGGAGGCGGGTGCGAAGGCTTCCCGCAGCACCGTCGCCTCCAGGGAACGGTAGATGTTGGCGTGGAGCAGGTCGGGCCGGGGTTCGTACTTCCACTGCAATCCCGTGGGCGCGTTCGCTCGGAGCACTTCGGCCAGGCGTCCGGCCTCGGAGGCGACGTCGTCTCCGGCCGACGCGATGTAGAGCGTGGCCTTCAGGTTCGGCCTCGCCTTGAGCCGCTCTCCGGCCTTGCGCACGCATTCTTCGTTGTTCCACCAGAGGCTGGGGCTCAGCGCGATGGCGGTGCTGAACATCCCGGGCTGGAGGAAGAACGTCTCCATGATGAACAGCCCCGCGAGCGACTCGCCGATGATGGCCGTCTCGTCGGTGACGCGGTACTTGCGGCGGACGTGGGGCATCAGTTCGTCGCGCAGGAAGGCGCGGAAGGCCGCGGAGCCGCCGACGCGCGGGGCGATCTTCTTGTCCTCCTCGACCTGCGTGGGGCCGGTCATGTCCCGGCGCCGTTCGGTGTTCTCGATGCCGACCAGGATGACGGGCCGCATCTCCCCGGCGCGGATGGCGGTGTCCACCGTGGTGGCGACGTGCGGGAAGTCCTCCTGTTCGCCGCCGTCGGGCATGTAGAGGACGGGGTAGCGCACGCCCTTCGCCGCGTCGTAGCCGGGCGGCGTATAGACGTTGATGCGCCGCGTTTCCCGGAGCTTCTTCGACGGCAGCGTGAACGTCGCGTGCGGAGGCATCGGCTCCGTTTCAGCGGCATGGCCCACGCCGCTGACGAGGAGGACCGCGAGCAGGAACAGACGGACACAGCGCATGGGCTGCCACCTCCGGAGGGGAAGAATGCTCGTGGAGCTCAGCGCCGGGACGGCGGCCTGGACGACGACTGCGACTTCGCCTTGGGCACGCGCCGGGCGACGAAGAGGGTGTGCCGCGTCCCCTTGGTGCCGTGCGCCGCGGGGTGGAGGAGCTGGACGGAGAAGCCCACCTCTTCCAACAGCTTCACGTACGCGGGCGAGGGACCGGCGCTCCACACCACCAGCGTTCCGTTGGAACGCAGGGAGTTGAAGGCGTGCGACACGCCGGTGAGGTCGTAGAGGCTGTCGTTGTCCGGGTGGGTCAGGGCCTTCGGGCCGTTGTCCACGTCGAGCAGGATGGCGTCGAAGGCGCCCTGCTGCCTGCGCATCACCTTGCCCACGTCACCCTCCACCACGGTGACGCGCGGGTCCTCCAGCGGGGCCTTCGCCAGCGGCGCGAGCACGCCCCGGTTCCACTCCACGACCGGGGACATCAGCTCCGCGACGACGACGCGGGCGCCCGGACCCAGGCGGTCGAGCACGGCGCGGACCGTGAAGCCGAAGCCCAGGCCGCCCACGAGCACCCGGGCGGGCGCGTCCGGCGTGAGGTTCGCGCAGCCGGCCTCGGCCATGGCCATCTCCGAACCATGCTGGCGGCTGGACATCAACGTCTGGCCGCGCACTCGCAGCACGTACTCTTCGTCCCGCCGGGCGAGCACGACCTCACCCACGTCCGGCATCTGCGCTCGCTCCACTGTTTCCCAGGGCTTCATGCCAGCGCTCTTCGCGCGACCGGGCTCCCGGGTCAAGTCGCCACCTTGACACCCCGGGACGTGCCTGCGAAATGCCGGGCGACCGCCCCCACCCACATGGAACGCAACGGACGACAGGCGTGGCCCCCGGAACTCTCCGAGCCCCTGCGCGAGGTGGACCGCCTGCGCCGGGGAGGCCGTTACACGTCGGCGCTCGCGCTGGCGCGGACGCTGGCGGAGGCGCATCCGACGCAGGTGCGGGTGCTGGTGGAGGTGGGGCTGACGCTCGGGGTGTGGGGCGGCCAGCCGGCGGAGGCGCTGCCCTGGTTCGACCGCGTGCTGGAGCTGGCGCCCGGCCACGTGGCCACGCGCTACCACCGGGCGCTCACGCTCGCCCGGCTGGGCAGGCACGCGGAGGCGGTGGAGGGCTTCACGCAGGTGGAGGCCGCGGGGTTCCGCAAGGCGCTGGTGCTGCACATGAAGCGCGCGCAGTCGCTCGAAGCGCTGGGCCGGTTCGCGGAGGCGGAGGCGGACTGGACGGCGGCCCTGGCGGAGGACCGGGGCAACCCGTGGCTGCTCCAGCAGCGGGCCCGGAGCCGCACCCGCGCGGGGCGGACGGAGGCCGCGGAGCAGGACCTGACCGAAGCACTCGCATCCCAGCAGGGCGAAGCGGTGGACCCCGAGCTGCTCCATGAGCGGGGCGTGCTCCGGCTCCAGCGCGGTGATGCCGCGGGTGCTCGCGCCGACTTCGAAGCGGGGCTCCAGGCCTTCCGCGTGGGCGATCCGCCGTCATTGCTGGATGCGATGCGGAGCGGGCTCCAAGACGTAGCGACCCGTGAGGGTGGGCCGCGCTGAGCGCCTCTTCGGTGCTCGGCATGCTCCGGCGTGGGGCCAGGAAGCGGCATCCGGTGAGGGGCGCTTGCTCTGTTGAGATCCTCAGGCGACCTTGCGGAGTGCACAGTTGTGCAGCACGCCGTGCAGGAGTGTTTCGCGGACGCGTTGCCGCCAGGTACGCCCCGCGAGCACGTCACCGAAGCGCCGCTTGAGGCTGGAGAAGAAGCTCTCGGCCTGCCAACGCCGGGCGTACAGGCGCCTGGGAAGGTGCAGCAGCAAGCTCCGACGCTCGCGGTTCTGCACGCGCGAAGGGGGCGGGAGCTTCACTCGGCTGATTGGACGCAACCGATGGGTGCGGCAGCGCCGAAGCGTCCGGGTGGAGTCATCTCCAGCATCGGCGAGGATGATGCTCGAAGAGTGGCGGTGCTGGGATTGGAGCACCCGTTGCTGCACTTCGCAGGTGTCATGACGCGGGCCCACATCCGCCACCTGGGCCAGAAGTGAGCGCACGCGCAAAGGCGAGTCTTGAAGTCGAATCAAGCCCGCGCGCTCCGCCATGCGGACGGCTTCATCCAACAGGTACCCCAACCACGCGGTGCGGGCGCTCAGAGCTTCTTTCCTCGCGCCTGCCTCGCCGCTTCGAATGCCTATGCGTGCTCGGGTTGTGCCGGCGCGGGACGGCCGCTGGCGCGGTTCGCGACCGCGAAGAGGGCGGCTCCGAGCAGCGTGAGCGCGACGGCGGCCCAGGCCGGCGCGAGGTAGCCATACCCCGCCGCGATGACCAGGCCGCCCAGCCACGCTCCCGCGGCGTTGGCGATGTTCAGGGCGGAGTGGGACATCGACGCGGCCAGGGAGGGCGCACCGGGCGAGGCCTCCATGAGCCGCACCTGCACCGCCGGCGCGAGGAACTGCGCCGCGATGCCAATGAGGAACACCAGCGGGACCGCTGCCCACGGCGACCGCGCCGTGAGCGCGAACAGGCCCATCACCAGCGTCGTCGCGCCGAACCCCACCCACATCGCGAGCGACACGGAATGGTCCGTCAGACGTCCGCCCAGCATCGCCCCCACCGTCATGCCCACGCCGAACAGCGCGAGCACCCACGGCAGCGCCGACTCGGGCAGCCCCGACACGAGCGTCAGCGTCGGCGCGATGTAGCTGTAGACCGCGAACAGCCCTCCGAAGCCCACCGCGCCCACCAGCGACGTCCACCACACCTGCGGCTCTTTCAGCGCGGACAGCTCCCGCCGGATGCTGCTGCCTCCCAGCGTCGCCACGTGCGGCACCCACAGCCAGTGGGCCACGAGCGTCACCAGCCCGATGGCACCGACCAGCAGGAACGTGCTGCGCCAGCCCACCTGCTGCCCCAGGAACGTCGCCGCCGGGACGCCGACGATGTTGGCGACCGTCAGTCCGGCCATGATCAGCGCCGCCGCGCGCCCCTTGCGCCCGGGCCCCAGCAGCTCCGCGCCCACGACGGAGCCCACGCCGAAGTAGGCCCCGTGCGGCAGGCCCGCGATGAACCGGGCCGCGATGAGCGTTTCAATCGTGGGCGCCAGCGCCGAGGCCGTGTTGCCCAGCGTGAACGCCACCATCAACACCCGCAGCAGCGCCCGGCGCGACATCCGCGCCGTCACGATGGCGACCAGCGGCGCCCCCACGACCACGCCCAGCGCATAGGCGGTGATGACGTGTCCGCTCCGGGGAATCGTCGTCCCGAGCCCGCTCGCGATCCTCGGGAGGATGCCCATGGTGGCGAACTCGGTCGTCCCGATGCCAAAGCCTCCCAGGGACAACGCCAGGAGCGCCCTGCCTGCGTTGGGTGTCTTCACGGGCGTCCCGTATCAGGTCGGCGGACGCCTGTCGCTTCGGGCTCAGCCCTCGCGGGGGATGGGCTCGAACTCGAGGGTCTTCCCGTGGGGGCGCACGTAGTAGAGGTGGATGCGCAGGTGCGGGTACGCCGTCTGGAGCTCCTTCGCGCCGAAGTGCAGGTCCTTCAACTGCTGCTCCACCGCGATGTCCGGCCCCAGCGCGCTGTGCTTCGCGTGGTAGTAGCCGCACCCCGCGTGCGCCAGCAGCAGCACGTCCTCGATGTGATGACCCTCGATGAGGAAGCGGGCGGCCTTCGTGAAGCCCTCGCTCTCCAGGTAGTCCGACGCCCAGCGGTTGAGGAGCGCGGGGCCGCCAGGAATCGTGAGCGTGTCGATGCGCGGGTGGCCCAGGTGGCGGGCCAGGTCCTCCACGGCCTCGGTGAAGCGCCCGTCCGAGCAGTACACGGCCAGGGTCTTCGGGTGGGCGGCCTCGAAGGGGACACGGGAGACGAAGGGAGCGGACATGTCCCCCAGGTTAATGGCTCCCGGCCCCCGCGAAAGCTCCTTCGAGGCGTCGCAGGCCCTGGCGCCGGCGGCTCAGCGCGCCCCGAAGCGCTCCTGGAGCGCGGCCAGCACGGCGGGCTCCTGGGGGTTGTTGAAGTGCCGTCCCCCGGGGACGAGGCGCACCTCCGCGCCCAGCCGCTCCTCGAAGAGGCGCGTGTTGCGGCGGAAGTCGGACGTGAAGGGGTCGGAGTCCGACAGCAGCACGACGCAGCGGCGGAGCGCGGCGCGGATCCGCTCGAAGTCCATGGGCGTGTCCAGCCACGGCCGCAGCGTGTCCCAGGGCGTGTCGACCTCGAACCAGCCCGCGACGAAGATGGCGCCCTCCACGGTGTGGCCCGGAAGCAGCGCGGACAGGTAGCGCATCACGGCCTGACAGCCGACGCTGTGGCCCAGGAACACGGTGGAGGGCGCGGGTACGGGGCCCGCTTCCCTGGCGAGCGTGGACACCCAGCCGTCCACGGTGGGCGCGCCCGGTGTGGGCATGTCCAGCGCGCGGACGGTGTCGAAGAGGGGCGGCGTGCGCAGCTTCGCGGTGAGCCAGGGGTAGAAGTCCGTGTCGGGGCTTCCAGCCCAGCGGGGGACCATGATGAGCGAGCGGGTCGTCATGGCCGCCAAGTGTGCCACGGGCTCAGCCCTCGCGAATGGCCCGGGCCTCGAGCGCGGCGCGGGCCCGCTCCGCGAGCCGCAGGCTGTCCGGGAGCTCCCGGCCCAGCAGCCGGGGGACGCCCACGGCCAGCGCCACCGCGTTGCTGTAGAAGCACGCCTGCGCCCGGGCCAGGTCCGCCAGCGGCAGCACGCGCTCCACCACCGGCAGGCCCTCCACGGACGCCATGGCCAGCAGCACCGCGCGGGAGATGCCCGGCAGGCACGGCGCGGACAGCGGCGGGGTGACGAGCGCGCCGTCCACCTGCACGAAGAGGTTGGCGGTGGGCAGCTCGCAGACCTCCTCCGCCTCGTTGGTGAGCACGGGCAGCCACGGCAGCAGCGCGTGCTGGCGGAAGTACGAGAGGCCCTTGTGGTTCACCGTGCGCTCCGCGCGCCGGTAGGCCCTGGCCTCCACGCCTTCCAGCTCGCGGCCCTGCCGGTGCAGGGCTTCCAGCTCCGCGGGGAACGGACGGAAGGTGCACAGCACGTGGCCGTCGCTGACCGCGAGCTTGCCCACGCCGGTGAAGCGGGGCCCCATCGCCGGCTCCGCGGCGAGGCAGCGGCCCAGGGCCTCCCGCACGGCGTCCTCGCGCAGGAGCGCGGGGGCCGGGGCGCGCACGGCGGTGGGGAACGCGTCCAGGCTCCCGCGCAGGCGGGACAGGTGCCGCGCGAGGAACCTCGGCTGCCCCGCGTCGATGCGGAAGGTGGTGAAGAAGCCCGCGCCGAAGAAGAAGCCCTGGGAGAAGTCGTGCAGGCGCAGGTCCTCCCAGCGCTGGACGACGCCATCGACGGAGACGGTGGAGAACATGTTCAGGCCTGGCGGGAGGCGGGCAGGGCGCCGTCGAAGTGCATGGCCCCATACTAGACCCGGGCCCGCGCCCGGGGAGGGGCGTCACGGGGTGCCGGGCAGCGTGAAGAAGAACGCGGCGCCGTGGCCCGGCTGGCTCTCCACCCAGACCCGGCCGCCGTGGGCCTCCACCAGCCCCTTGACGATGGCGAGCCCCAACCCGGCGCCTGCCTTGCGCGTGTGGATGGCCTGCCAGAAGCGGTCGAACACGTGGGGCAGCGACCGCGGGTCGATGCCCGGCCCCGAGTCCACCACGCGGAAGCACACCTGCTCCCCCTGGCGCTCGGCCTTCAGCAGGATGCGGCCCCCGGCCGGGGTGAAGCGGATGGCGTTGCCCACCAGGTTCTGGAAGATGCGCACCAGGCGCGCCCGGTCCGCGCGCACCCGGGGGAGGTCCGGCCCGGTCTCCACGTCGAGCCGCAGCGCCTTGTCCGCCGCCAGGAGCTCGTTCAGGGCCTGCACCTGGTGGAGCAGCGGGGGCACGTCCAGCGGCTCCAGGTCCAGCAGCGTGTGCCCCGACTCCACCCGCGCCACCTCCAGCAGGTCGTCGATGAGCCCCTCCATGTTGCCCACCACGAGGCGGACCTTGCGCAGGGCCTCCGTGGCGCTCGCCTCTTCGTGCGTCCGGCTCAGGCTGCGCTCCGCGGAGCGGGACAGCAGGGAGATGGTGTTCAGCGGCGCGCGCAGGTCATGGGAGACGATGCCCAGCGTCTCGTCTCTCGCGGCGACGGCCTGCTTCGCGGTGCGGTACAGCCGCGCGTTCTCCAGCGCCAGCGCGGTCCGCCGCGCCAGCTCCTCCACCAGGGGGAGGCTCTCCTGGCCGTAGCGCAGGCCCGTGTGCGTGGACACCAGCAGCAGCTCCCCCAGGGAGTGGCCCTGGAAGGCCAGCGGCACGGCCACCGCGGACTCCACGCCGGGGCTGTCCGCGGCGGGCCCTGACAGCAGCACGCCGGCCCCCGTGTGCACCGCCCGCGCCACGGTCCGTCCCAGGGCGCTTGGGGCCCCGGGGACGCACGCCGCTCGCAGCGCGTCCGCCAGTTCGGGCGTCACGGCGGTGACCTCGGTGGAGGGGCCCTCTTCCGGGCAGCCGCCCCGCGTGGCGATGGCGCAGCCGTCCGCGAGCGTGGGCACCGCGAGCGTCACCACGGTGCGGACCACCTCCCCGCAGTCCAGGGAGCGCGTGCTGGCGGCGCCCATGTCGGAGAGGAAGCGGCCCCACAGCTCCACGCGCCGCTTCTCCGTGATGTCGCGGAAGTAGACGCAGAGCCCCTCCGGGGACGGGTACGCCACGACGCGCAGCCAGCGGTTGTCCACGACCGAGGGCTGCTCCTCCTCCACGGGGTGCTGCGCCGCGGAGGCCCGGCGCACCAGGGCCTCCATGGCCGGGCCGTGGTCGATGGAGAAGACGTCCTCCAGCCGCCGGCCCAGCAGCACCTCGCGCTGGAGGCCGAAGTGGGCCTCGGCGGGCCGGTTCACATAGGTGAAGCGCCCGTCCCGGTCGAACGCGGCGAAGCCGTCGGTGATGCGCTCGAGCACCGCGTTCATCCGTTCGCGCGCGGCCTCCGCCTCCTCGCGGGCGGCCTCCTCCCGGGCCAGCCGGTTGCGCGCCTCGTCGGCTTCGTGGCGGGCGGTGATGTCCTCGTGGGCCACCACCACGCGCATGGGGCCTGACCCGATGAAGCGCGTGGCGCGCAGCAGGAACCAGCGCCGCTTGCCTCCTCCGGGCTCGTGGCACGGGTAGTCCAGGAGGAACGACTCGCGGTGGCCCGCGAGGATGTCGCGGATGCCCTGGGCCACGGAGGCCGCCTCCCTGGCGTTCGCGCCGCGCGCGGCCTCCGTCACCCGCAGGTAGTTCGCGCCCACGCCGCAGCGGCGGTCCGCGTCCTGACAGCCGTTGTCGCGCGCGAAGCGCCTCCAGGCGGCGTTGACGGCGAGGATGGCGCCCTGGCCATCCAGGATGGCGATGTGCGTGGACAGCGAGTCGAGCGTGGCGCGCAGGAACTTCTCCGACTCGTGCCGCGCATGCTCGGCGCGGACGCGGGCGCTGACATCCCGGAAGGTGACGGTGAGGCCTCCCGAGGAGGGGTACGCGCGCACGTCCAGCCAGGCATCGTGGGGGGCGTAGTAGGCCTCGAACGCGACGTGGACCTGCTGCGTGAGCGCCCGCTGGTGCTCCTGCTCGAACACGGAGCCGCGCGCCTCGGGGAACTCGTCCCACACGTTGCGCCCGAGGAGCTCCTCTCGCGGGCGGCGCAGCAGCCACTCGCTGCTCGCGTTGAGGTAGGTGAAGCGCCAGGAGCGGTCGAGCGCGAAGACCGCGTCCGAGATGCGCTCCAGGGCGTCGAGGGCCTGGATGGACGAGGCACCCTCGGGCGTGGGGCGCCTGCGCGAGGTCCAGTCCTGGCCCTGTCGTACGGCCATTCCTCCCATCCCTCCATGAAAGACACTTGGAGGAAGTATGGGAGTCACTGCCGCGAGAAGCCTCGCGGGGACGGTGCTCTGCTCGGGGGCCGGTTGCGCCCGCGGGAGGGGAGCGCCCCCCTGCCCGCGGGCTTCGGTGCCGGAGGGTTACTGGGCCGCCGGCGCGAACCCGGGGCAGTCCTCACTGAATCCCGTGAGCGCGTACTCGGTCATCTGGCCCGTTCGCAAGGGAGCCCTGCCGCAGAAGCACCGATCCGAGCCGACCTGCGTCGTGTACGTGGCGTCGCTGTAATAGATGGTCAAGGAGTCGGTCGTGCAGCGGTAGAGCGCGTCCACGCGCCTCTCCGGCTCCGAGGCCGCGCGCTGCTCGGCTTCATCCATTCCACAGCCAAACTGAAGTCCGACGACGGCAAGACCCAGCATCAATGAACGGCGCATGGTGTCTCCAGGAGAGAGGGGGAGCTGCCTGGCGATGGTGGCACGTTGGCGCGCGCGAAGGTCCGTGGGTGGGCGCAAAGGCTCTCAAATGCCTGGGGTGTGTTGGATGCACGACCCGGGTGGACTCACCCCGCGTTGCGGATGCCCTGCTCCCCGGAGCGGTGCGCGAGCTGGAGGATTTCCTCCTCGGACAGTTGCTCTGTCTTGATGATGTTCCGGTCCGCCTTGAGCTGTTCCACCTGACCTTCACGCAGGACATGGAATTGACCTGTCTTCTGCGCCGGGAGGCGAACCGAAGCGTCCACGCGCGCCTCCGAGAACATGGGCTTGAGCTTGCGGAGCGCGGTCTCCTCCTTCACCCGGCCCGCGAACCAGGCGCGCACGTTGTCGCGGCACTTGTAGTCCAGGTCGCCGGGGCTCTGCGTCGCGAGCATCACGCCGACGCCGGCCGAACGCGCTCGCCGGAGCAGGTTCTCCATGGGCTGCTTCGTGGCGGGGATGCCCACCGCGGGCAGGTAGATGTCCGCCTCGTCGAAGAGGAGGACCGCCTGGAGCCTGGGCGACGGGTGCTGGCTGGCCCAGCGGTTGGCCTCCACCAGCAGTTGTGACACCCAGAACAGCGAGCTGTGCAGTCCGCCCAGGAACTTGGTGCTGATGATGGTGAGCCGCGTCTTGCCCGGCACCTTCGCGGCCCCCAGCCCCAGCAGCTCGTTCATGTCGAGCTTCTCCCCGGTGTTGGAGAGCAGGCTCTGCGCGTTGAGCCGCAGCGTCGCCAGGTCCTGGGCCAGCTTGATGAAGACCTTGTCATCCAGCCCATGCGCCTCCTGGACGAGCGTCATGTCCTGCGCGGCGACGAAGCGCTGGATGAGGTCCAGGGTGATCTCCTTGCCGGACGGGCGTTGCACCAGCAGGCGCAGCGCCAGGGCCAGCAGGGCCTTCGCGGCCTTGTCCTTCTGGCTGCTCTTGTACTCCAGCATGGTGGAGAGGGCGTCCGCCGCCTGCTGGAGGATCTGGTCGCGCTCCTCGGGCGAGAGCTTGTCGAGCCCCCGGGGCACCACCGGAATCGACAGCGGGCGTCCGTCCGAGCGGCCCGGCGTGTAGAGCGCCACGTCCACGCGCTCCCGCAGCAGCTTGCGGCGCTCGACCATCATCGGGTCGTCCAGCTCCTCCTCCCACGACTCGTCGCGCGCATACGCGGCGAGGTCGCCCTTGCGGTCCACGAGGATGGCGGGGACGCCTTGAATCACCAACTGCTCGATGAGGTTCAGGGCGAGCGTCGTCTTGCCGCTGCCAGGACCCCCGAGGAAGGCGCTGTGCTTGTTCAGCTCATCCGCCTGAACGTAGACGGTGTTGGTGAAGACGCCTTCGGAGACGCCCACGCGCATCTGGCCCTTGGGGCCTTCCTCCTTCTTCGGCGCCTTGGTCCCTTCGCCCTTCTTCGGGGGCCTGGGCGCTTCTTCCGCGACGGCCGTGGGGGTGGGCTCCTCTGGCGTGTGCGGCAGGATGGGGCCCGCGGGAGTGACCTCCCATTCGTTGACCCCGTCCGTCACGGAGGCCTCTCTTGAAGTGCCAGCCTTGCTGGGCACGGGCGTGGCGGACGCCACGGCCACCGTGGTGGAAGGCGTGTACTTCTCCAGGGCCAGCAGGTCCGTGATGCCCTGGAGCCGCGTCACGGGGCGGGCCACGCGGCTCCAGCCGAGGAACGCGGCTTCGTCGTGCTGCTTGCGGAACGCCTTCAGCGCGAGCAGCTCCCGCAGGTCGCTGGGGCCGACCACCGCGCGTCTGCCGCCCTTGCGGTGGAGCACCGCGGTCTGGTCCGCCACCAGCGTGCCCAGGCCCCCGGGGAACTCCGTGGAGCGCACGAGCACCGGCAGGCTCTTCTTCGCGGCCCTGATGGCGCTCTCCATCCGCCTCGCCAGGTGTCCACCCCGGGAGGTGGTGTTGCAGATCGCGACGTAGAGGTGGGTGTTCCCCGGCTGGAGCGTGACGTCGAGCGCGTCGTCCCCGAGGGGCTCCACCCGGAAGCGGGTGGCGCCTCCCAGCTCCTCCGCGCTCACCTGGATGCCCCAGTCGAGCAGGGCCGCGATCTCCGCGTCCTCTTCCGGCACACGCTCCTTGAACCGGGCCTTGAAGTCCGTCCAGGCCTGATCCAGGTCCGGCGCAGGGGGCGTCTGCGTGATGACGGTGACTCCCTTCGCGGGAGGCTGCTTCTTCTCCGGCAGGGGGAACGCCGCCGGCAGCTTGCCGTCCTGGATGGCCTGCTCCCGGTAGCGGTGGCAGGCGTTCAGGATGTCGCGCGTCCGCTGTCCGCTCAGCAGTTCGAAGCCCTGGGGCGGAATGGGGTAGGTGGGCTGGGCCGGGTTGAACGCGATGTCCTGCTGTTCATACAGGGACTTCAGCCGGCGGGCCGCGATGTCCCGCCCCGTCTGCGCGGTGACGTTGAGCTCCAGGTCCACGGGGTCGGGATTGCGCTCGATGCGGTCGTTCATCGACCGGGTGAGCTTTTCGCGCATCGCCGTCCAGAAGTCGGAGAGGCAGCAGACCACCACGATGGCGGATGGCACCTCGGCGGCCACTGACACCAGGGTGCTCATGGCGCGGCGGAAGGAGTGCTCCATCTGTGGCTTCCGCTCGAAGTCGTTCATGTCCTCCACCTGGTCGACGCAGAGGACCATCGCCTTTCCGAAGATCCCCATGAGCTGCCCCAGTTGGATGAGCATCCGGTTGGGGGACTCCTCGGTGTTGCGCGGGACCAGGTTCCCGATGATGGCCCGGTCTTCCGGCGACATCTCCTCGCAGCGCAGCCACTGGACGATGCGGTGGTGGATTCGGGCTTCTCGGCGCTGGAGGCAGAGCAGGGCACGCAGCAGGTTGACGTCAATCTGCCGGAACACCGGATCCGCGTGCAGGTCGTCCGCCACGGCGCGGATGTTGCCGTGCAGGGAGTCGTCATCCAGCACGTCCTCCCCGGGGATGTTGGCCGCGAAGATGTTCGTGCAACGCTTCAAGACCGCTTCGGACAGCAGCATCAACCCCGAGTCTTCGACGCGCCCGTGGTCATAGGGCTTCTCCAGCGAGTCGATGACCTCCGACAGGATGTAGCGGTCGTATTGCGCCACATCCACGGTCATGGGCAGATAGCCGACGTAACCCCTGTCGTTCTCGTGAACGCTGTTGCGGAAGGCGCGCACCAGGTGCGTCTTGCCGCTGCCGGAGTCCCCTTTCAGGAGGAGGATCCTCCCGTCCTCCGGGGGCGTCCGCGCGGTGGCGCGTTTCACGAGCCGCTCGAACGCCGCGCGCGCGGGGGCGTTGATGGAGGGCACGTCGAAAGGATCCCGCTTCCACAGGGTCTGGCCTTGCTGGACGCTGTTGAAGACCTCGGGGCCATCGGACAGGAACGCTTGCAGGCGGGCGTCTTTGGACATGGGGAGGCTCCTGAACGAGAGGGTGGCTAGAGGACGACGAAGTGGAAGGTGGCGCCGTACGAGTTCACTTCGGACTCGGTGATGTCCTGGGGTTTCATCGCCGACAACAGGTCCGCGCGCCCCAGCGACAACTGGCGTGCGCGGTTGGCCGCGAGCAGGGCCTCGTTGAACGCCGGGCGGTCCGCCCACTCGGGCTGCAACGCCTTCCACACGTGGGAGATGAAGACCTTGTTGTCCCCGAAGCGGCCCGAGGGAGGGATGCCCCTCGCCGCGTCCAGCACCCGCGTGGCGAACGACGCGGTATCCGTGGGCAGTGGCTGCACGGGCGCCTCCACGGGCTTCGGCCTGGGCGCGGAGACCTTGTCCGCCTCCGCCAGCACCCACTGCCGCAGCGCCGCCATCCGCACCACCTCCGCGTCCACCCGCGGCGCCCCCACCGCGCGGGCGGCCAACTGCTCCACGCCGCGCTTCGGGTCGCGGACCTCCTGGTCCAGCAGCTTGCCCAGCAGGTGCGCCTGCACCGCGCGCAGCGTGAACGCCTCGTCCGTCTCCACGCCCAGTTGCCGCCACAGCAGGCGGTCTCGCACCTGCGCCAGCGTCGGCGTCTCCGGCCCCTCCACCTGGTGCGCCCGCTTGATCACCAGCGCCCGCACGCCGTCCGCGTCCGACAAGCGCCCCAGCGCGGACTTGGAGCCCGGCAGGCCCAGCCCCTTCGCCAGCAGGTGCTGCTGCTTCACGCGCTTCCACGTGAGCCCCTTGGGCGAGTCCACCCGCAGGAACTTCAACGCCTGCTGACGGCCCGCCCCCGTCAACGCCAGCCCCGAACGGCCCCGGGCCTCCACGAGCTTGTCCTCCAGCAGCTCCGTCAGCAGCGCGTCGAACCGGCCGGTCCATTCGCCCCGGCTCCAGCGGTGCTCCACGAACGCGTGCAGCGTCTTCGCCAGCTCGTTGCGCGTGCCGGCCTTCTTCTCCGAGCGCGTCGCCAGCCAGGCCAGGGCCAAGCCCTGAATCCGGGTATCAGGAGTGTCGGTGTCCATGTCGTGGCTCCCGCCCGCCAGGCGCGTGCCCGCGGGCTTCAATCAACGTGTCGAGGGTGTGGAGGATGTGTTCCAACCGGGACAGCACGTCCGTCGCGAGCAGCCGGTACACCCAGTAGCCCTCGCGCTGCAGGTCCAGGTCCTTGCGCCGGTCGCGGCGGAACCGCTCCGGATCCTGGAAGTGGTGGTAGCCGTCGATCTCCACCGCGATGCGCAGCGAGCGGCACAGCAGGTCCACCTCCCAACTGCGCCTGTCTTCGGGGCGCAGCCGGGCGTTGAGCTCGAAGAGGCCCGCCGTGCGCGGGTGCTCCTCCAGCCGGTCGCGCAGGTACGCCTCCGCCTTGCTCCGCGCCCGGTCCGCGCCCGCCTCGCCCGCGCCCGTCAGCACCGCCAGCGCCACCTCGGCGGCGCTCACCCGCTGCTGCTCGGGTGCCCCCGCGCGCTCCAGCCTCCGGAGCGTCGCCACCGCGCTCGCGGTCTCGGAGGGCTCCTCCGGCACCTCCAGCAGGCCCTCGCGCACCAGCGCCTTCAGCCGCGTCTCCCCGCCCGCCAGGAACGCCCCCAGTGCCTCGCTGGACACCACGCACGCCACCGCGAGCGCCGGCACCGCGCTGCTCAACGCCCCCGCCACCTGGAGCCCCCGGCACGATGGCGCCTCCCCCACCGCCACTCGCACCACGGGGGCCTGCCCGGGCGGCACCAGCGCGTGCAACGCGCGCAGCCCCGCGCCCGGGTTCCTCGCGAACGCCGTGCGCACGGCCTCCGGGAGCGTTCCTGGCTCCACCGCCTCACGGCCAATCACCAGCTCCCGGCACAGCGCCCACGTGGCGTCCGCCAGCACCGCGGGCGGCGGCAGCGCGTCCAGCAACACGCGCCGCTCATGGGCTGTCTTTCCCCGGAACACCGGCGTGTGTCTGGGATTCGCCGCCGTCAGGCTGAACGTCGCCAGCGCCTCCGCGTCCGCTCCCAGGTCCCGCGTCGCCGCCAGCGCCCGGGCCCACCCCAGCGCCGCCTCGTGCGGGTCCTCCCCGGACACCTCCACCACCGTCAGCCCGTGCCGCGCCGCCCACTGACTCCAGAGGGTCCCCCCCAGGGCCTCCGGTCCCTCCAACACGCTCAGGGTCGCGATGCCTTCCGCCCGGCGCCGGGCCTGACGGTCCAACGCATCCAGCAGCGCGACTTCTCCCGCCAATGGCAAGCACTACCCCCCGGGAGTGATGGCCTCACCGCCCCCTCGTGAGCAAAAGACTGCTCCCACGGGTCGGGTGAAGACAAGCCCCCCAAAGGAGGTATGGCGTTGCCGGGAAGGCAGGGACCCGGGTGGGTCTGAAAGGCTTTAGCGCCCCGCGTCGCCGCCGGTTTCCCGATGGAGGAGCACGCCTAGCACCGCCGCCGCGAGCGCCGACACCATGCCCGTCAGGAAGGGGGCCTGGGTGCTCCATGACGCATACATCCAGCCACTCGCCACCGGACCCACCGTGCGGGCCAGCCCACCGCACGACTGCGCCAGACCCAGCACGGCGCCCTGTTGGGACGGCGGGGCGACCTGGGAGGCCTGGCTGGAAATCAAGGGCTGCAGGAAGCCCGTCCCCACGCCCACCAGCACCACGGAGGCCATCATCGCGAGCGCCTGGTGAGACACCGCGAGCCCCGCCATGCCGCCCGCGAGCAGGAGCGCTCCGCAGATGAGCAGCCGGAACTCACCCGCCGCGCGCGACAGCGGGCCAATCAGCCCGCCCTGGATGACCATGCCCAGGCCCCCCACCACCGCGAAGGTGTAGCCCACCTCCTTGGAGCCCCAGCCCAGCCGCGCCTGCACCAGCAGCGCGAACGCCACCTGGAGCGTGGTCATGGACAGGAACACCGCGAAGAACAACCCCAGCACCATCCCCAGGGCCTTGCGCTGGGGCGCGTCCCGCAGCGCGGACCCGCGCGTCTGGGCTTTCGCCGCCACGCGCTTCTCCACCGGGTGCGTCTCCGGCATCGCGAGGAGCGCGCCCGCGAAGCCCACCAGCGCCAGGGCTCCGGCGAGCAGCGGCGGCACCCACGGCCCCAGGCCGGAGAACAGGCCGCCCAGCGTGGGCCCCAGCACCATGCCCAGGCCGATGCCCGCGCCGATGCGCCCCATGGCCTTCGCGCGCGTCTCCTTCGTCGTCACGTCCGCGAGCGCCGCCTGACACGCGGCGATGTTGCCGGACGTGGCCCCCGCCAGGATGCGCGACGCGAACAGGAGCGGCAGCAGCCGCTGGTGGCTGGCCAGCGCGAACAGCGCCATCGCCACCGCGTTCGCCAGCAGGCTCAGCAGGATGACCGACCGCCGCCCGTGCCGGTCCGAGTAGCGCCCGAGCAGCGGCGTGGCGAGCAACTGCGTGAAGCTGAAGCACCCCAGCAGGATGCCCACCGTGCGCGCCGAGCCGCCCATGGACTGCACGTAGAAGGGCAGCATCGGGATGACGATGCCGAAGCCCACCAGGTCCAGGAACACGGTGAGGAACACCACCGCCTCCACCCGGCGCTGCAGGCCCGGCGTGGCGGCGGAGGCGCCGGCCACGCTCTCAGCCGCCATGACCCGCCCGGTCCACCGGGAGCGCGTCCGCGTACGCGCGCAGGATGCGGCCCTCGTCGTAGGCGGCGTGGAAGCCCGTGGCCTCCAGGAAGCGCTTGTTGTCCACCACGATGGGGTAGCGCAGGTGGTCCGTGGCCCCCACGGACAGCCGGGGGAAGCCCGCCCGGCCCAGGAGCAGCGACAGCACCGGCGACGGCAGCGGCACCGGCGTGCGGCCCGTGCCCTTGATGATGACCGACAGCGGCATGGGCGCGGGCCCCGCGACGTTGAAGATGCCGCGCACCTGCTTCTCCAGCGCCAACTGCAGCGCCGTCACCACGTCCTCCTCCTGGAGCACGTGGAAGAGCGGGTCGTAGCCCAGCACCATGGGCACGCGCTTGCCGCGCAGGAGGTTCGCGAGCGTGCCCGTGCCCGGCGTGCCCAGCGTGTACACGAGCCGCAGCACCGCGGTGGTGACGTCCGGCAGGCGCCACAGCGCCGTCGCCGCGTACAGGTCCGCGGCCACCAGGTCCGCCAGCTCCGGGATGGCCTCCAGCGCGCGAGGGGGCTCGTCCTCGCTGTGGTACAGCGGCGAGTCCGGCGCCGCGCCGTAGAACGTGTGCCTGCCCACGAAGAGCACCTGCTTCACGCCGTGCGCCGCGCAGTGGTCGAAGAGCGCCTTGGTGCCGTCCAGGTTGATGCGGCCGCGCTCGTGGCCCTGCACGGTGAACGCCGTCACCGTGGCCATGTGGATGACGGCCTCCGGCTTCCAGCGGCGGAAGACGTCCTCGGCGGCGCGCTTGCGGATGTCCACCGGGTGGATGTCGATGCCCTTGGGCGCGTCCCGCCACGGGCGCACGTCGATGCCCGCGACCTCATGGCCGCTGTCCCGAAGCTTGAGCGCCAGCCTGCGCGCGATGCCGCCGGAGATGCCCGCGATCAACACCCTCATGGCAACAGCCTCCGGGCCCGGCGCAGGTTGCGCTCGGCGCGGTTGTCTTCGATGAGCCGCTGGATGCTCGCCTTCACCTGGTCCACGTAGCCCTGGATGACGTGGTCCTCCTCGTCGCCCGTGCCCTCGAAGACGAGCGGCTCGCCGTAGTGGATCTCCAGCCCCACCGGCAGGGGCAGCGGCAGCAGGTACGGCGTCAGCGGGACGTACGGGATGCCCAGGAGCTTGCCCAGCGCGTACGCGTTGGTGACCGTGGGGATGGCCGCGCCGCCGCCCAGGAAGGCGAAGGGGATGATGGGCGAGCGCGTCTGGAGCGCCAGCCGGATGAACCCCGTGCCGAAGTCCACCAGCGAGTAGCGGTCCGGGTAGAGCTTCGCGGTGCCCCGGGCGCCCTCCGGGAAAATCATCAGCAGCCGGTCGTCCTCCAGGAGGCGCACGGCGTGCTCGGGCAGGCCGGTGAACTGGCCGGTGCGGCTGGCCCACAGCGAGGCCACGGGGAACTTGTGGATGAAGCGCTCCACCATGCCCTGCGCCAGCCGGGGCGGGTCCATCTCCAGCAGGGTGGAGGTGAGCACCATCATCCCGTCCACCGCGACGCCGCCGGAGTGGTTGCCCACCAGCATGCCCCGGCCCCTCTTGGGGATGTGCTGCACGCCGGTGCAGCGCACCCGGAAGTAGTTCCGGTAGAGGAAGGCGAAGAACTCCAGCGCCAGCTTCAGGTGCTTCTTGGAGATGCCGTACGGGTCGACCCCGTACTCGTTGAAGGGCAGCTCCAACCGCTCCACCCGCTCTGACAGCGACTCGCTCTGGGGCACGGGGCGCACCGTAGCACCGCGCGTGCGCTTTGCACGGGGGGCCCGCGTCCCCCATTGTGCGCTGGACGGGTGCCCCGGCCGGGCCCCCAGGGAGTGACGCACGATGGCGGGGCAGCCGTGGACGGGAATGCTGGACGGAGTGGTCGCGTGGGCGAAGGCCCTGCCCGCGGGGCTGTCCAACCAGGTGGCGGTGGACGTGGCCGGGCGGCGGGTGCGCCTGTCGCACGCGCGGGTGGAGGCGCTGTCCAGGGGCGTGCTGGGCCGCGTGAAGGGGTTCACCCTGCGCGCCTGGGACACCACCCCGTCCGTGTACGACCTGCGGCTGGACGTGCGCGGCTGGAAGCTGCGGGTGGAGGCCACCCCCCAGCGCGTGGAGCTGGCCGGGGGGCGCTACACGCTGTGGCTGGCCACGCCGGGCCGGGTGGAGCTGGAGGAGTCCCCCGGCGCCTCGTCCCTGCTGATGGGCGCGCTGCGCACGGGGGCTGGGAGGGCCGCGCTCCAGGCCCTGGCGCGCAAGCTGCTGCCGCCGGGGTTGGCCTGGGACGGGCAGGTGCTCCGGGTGGAGGGGGCGCTGCCGAAGGAGGGCGCCCTGGCGGCGCGCCTCTTCGAGTCCTCCTCCCTGCGGATGACCGTGGAGCACGCGCCGGAGGGGCTGTGGCTGTCCGCCGAGGAGTGGCCGGGGCTCCTGGACCTGCTCCAGGCCGCGCTGGGCCCGGGCGAGGGCGGGCGCCTCTAGCGGCCCTCGCCGTCCCACACGTTGGCGCGGCCCTCCAGGGGACCGCGCTGCGGGCGGACGATGCAGAAGCGGTGGCCCGTGGGGGCCTCCATCACCCACCAGCGCTTCACGTAGGCGACGCGCTTCGCGCCCAGGGCCTCCAGCCGCTCCAGCTCCGCGTCCAGGTCATCCGACTCGATGTCCAGGTGGATGCGGCTCTCGTGCTCCACCTGCTGGAGGAGCAGCGAGGGCTCGGCGTCCGTCGCCTCCAGCTCGCGGTAGTGGGGCGAGTCCGGATCCACCGGCTTAGCCTTCCGTCCCAGCGCCGCGCTCCAGAAGCGGGTGGCGGCTTCGAGGTCCTCGACCTTGCAGTCGATGACGAACGTGCTGAGTCGGCTGTGATGCATGGCTGCGCTCCTGATGGGCCGGGCAGGGGGGAAGCCCGTTGAGGGGGGAGCCAGGGATACACCGAAAAGCATGAGGAAGGTACGACGGAGTGAAAGGCGCGGACGGCCTTACGTGCGCCGTCCGCGTCAGGACAGAAGGCCTACTGCCCGCTCATGCCCGGGCCCGGCTTCCAGACCTTCACGGAGTCGATGGACGCGGTCCACGCGGTGGCGCCGGATGATGGAGGGGAGACCAGGACACCGCGCCTGGCTACTTGCGCTTCTTGGACAGGGAGCGGACGAAGACGGAGTCGATTCCGTGGATGCGCATGGAGACGAAGTCTTGCGCGGTGGCGTTCTCGTAGCCCGCGTCGCGCATCTCCTTCACGAAGGCGGCGGTGACGCCGTGGATGCGCATGGACACCAGCTCCTCCGCGCTCAGGTCCTTGAAGCCCAGGCCGCGCATCTCGCGGATGAAGTCCGGCGTCACGCCGTGGATGCTCATGGACAGGAGTGAGTCCAGGGGCAGGCCCTTGAACCCCAGCGCCGCGAGGCCCTGGATGCGCTCCGGCGTGACGTTGTGGATGCGGCAGCTCACGAGCTGCTCGTGCGTCAGCTTCGGGTAGCCCTCCGCGGCCATGGTCCGGACGTATTCCGGGGTGACGTTGAAGATGCCCACCTGGACCAGCTCTTCCACCGTGGTCACCTTCTGGCCCACGGCCGCGAGCGCCTGGACGCGTTTCGGGCCGACGTTCAGGATGGCCAGGAGGAATTGCTGGTCCGCGTCTGGCTTGGGAATGCCCAGCTCCCCGAGCTTCTTCGTGAAGCTCGCGTCGGAGGTGAAGCGCCAGGTGCCCACGCCCTGTTCGTCCTTGAAGCGGCCCTCGAAGTCGAACGTGCCCGCTTCGCGGACCAGCTTGAAGGGGGCGCTGCTGCCGTCCGCGGTGGACAGCCCCTGGAAGTCGGCGAGCGGCGCGGAGAAGCCGTGGTGCGAATCCGGTCTGTCCTTGGGCTGCAATGACAGATGCAACTGCTGCTCCTTCACGGACGCCCCCCACGTGCCGGTGCGTTGTGCGTCAGCGGCGAGGACGGGAAGGGTGAAGAGCATCAAGACCAGGGTGAGCCACGGAGACAGGCGAGACGTCATGACGGCGACTCCTTTTCGGGCAAGGCGCGGCCCTCCCGCGCGCCCGGGAAGGCGCGCGCGGTGGGGCCGCTTGGGAGGGGAAGGGAGGGGTTACTTCCGGGGCTTCTGCATGCGGCGGATGAAGTCCGCGTCCACGCCGCCGGTGCGCAGGCGCACCAGCTCATCCACGGTGGTGGGCTTGACGCCCGCGCCTTCCAGCTCGCGCAGGTAGCTGGCGTCGACACCCAGCGCACGGAGCTGCACGGCTTCATCCAGGCTCAGCTTCCCGAAGCCCGCGGCCTTCAGTTCGTTGAGCCACGCGGCGTTGATGCCCAGCGCCTTCGCGGACAGCAGGTCGTCGGAGTCCACCGTGTCGAAGCCCAGGGCGGCCATCTGCTTCAGCCACTCCGGCGTGACGCCCAGGTGTTTCAGGGCCATGAGCTGTTCGGCGGAGATGGACCGGCCGAAGCGGTCCGTCATGGACTTCACGTAGTCCGGAGTGACGCCGGCATGCTGGAAGCCCACCAGCGTGTTCACGGTGGGCTCGTAGCCCATGGCGGAGATGCGCTCGACGACCTCCGGCGTGACGCCCGCGATCTTCAGCGCGACGAGCTGGTCCACGCTCAACGGATCCACACCCACGCGGGTCTTCTCGTCGGCATCGTCCGACGCCTTCCTCGCCGCGCGAGCCGCCTCCTTCGAGGAGGGCCCGGGGGTCGGAACCGGCGCGATGACCGGAGCGGGCGCCGGGGGCGGAGCAGGGGGCGCCGCGAGGACCGGGAGCGGCATCGGCTGGGGGACCGCGAGCGGGGCTGGTGCCACGGCGGCGCTCGCGGCAGGAGACGCCAGGGCCTTCGACTCCGGCACCTTCGCGGGGTGCTGCACGGCGAGCGCCGTCAGCGGCACCGCCAGCGCCAGGCTGCTGGCCAGCGTGACGATGGACACCCCCGCCGCCCAGCGCGACGAGCACCGCGACGCGGGCGTCACCACCAACCGCCGCACGCGGTCCTTCAGCGAACCGCCCAGCGCGGACATCGCGGGCCCGCTGGCGTCCATGCCCTGCAACCGCAGCGCCTCCAGGGCGGTGAGCGCTCGGGCGTAGGGGAGGGCGCCGGGGCCCTGCCGCACCGCGAGGTCGTCACAGCAGTTCTCGCGCTCCACGCGGATGACCTGGGACATCCACCACACGGCCGGGTGGTAGAAGAGCAGCGTCTCCACCAGCGTCTGCACCACGTTCACCGCGAAGTCGTGACGGTGGATGTGGGCCAGCTCGTGGGCCAGCACCAGCTCCAGCTCGCGCACGGCCAGCCCGGTGAGCGTGGCCGTGGGGACCAGCACCACCGGCTTCAGCCAGCCCAGCGTGGACGGCACGTCCAGCTTCGACGACACCAGCAGGCGCACCGGACGCGTGAGGTTCATCCGCCGCGCCAGCACCTCCAGCCGCCGCTGCCATTCCCATGACGCGTGCACCGCCTCGTCCACCTGCCGGCGCAGCCCCATCCAGCCCTTGAGCAGCCGCAGCGACGACGTCGCCACGCCCAGCCCCCACGCGAGCACCAGCCACGGCAGGTGCTCGCCCACCTGCTGGAACAGTTCGTCCAGCCGGGGCAGCCTCGCGGCCTCCTTCACGGGCAGGGGACGCGACGCGGGCAGCCGCGCCACGGCGGCGGACACCGGGACCGGCATGGGCGCCACGGGCCGCGGGACGACCGCCGTGCGCGCCGGACGGAGCTCCGTCGCGCGCGAGGCATGCCGCCACGCGGTGGCCACCGGCAGCGCCAGCATGATGCCCAGCGCGCCGCACGCCAGCGCGTAGCGCAGGTTCGCGGAACGCCGCCCCACCCACCGGAGCGCCAGCGCCAGGGCCACCGCCACGAACGCGCCCTGCCACACCAGGTGCACGAGCCCCCAACCCACCGCTTCCAAAATGAGACCGTTCATGACCCCGACTCCTTCTCCAGCGAATCCAGCAACTGGCGCAGCTCCGCCAGCTCCTCCGGGGACGTCTTCTTCGTGGACAGGGCCTGAAGGGCGAGCCGCGCCGGCGAACCGCCGAACACGCGGTCCACCAGGTCGGTGACCAACTGCTGCTGGGTGCTCTCCCGGGGGAGCCGGGCGCTGTAGACGTGCGCGCGCTGGGACTCGTCCCGCGTCACCAGCCCCTTCTCCGTCATGATCTGCATCGTCTTCAGGACGGTGGTGTAGCCGCTCCCGTCCTGGAGCGTCTCGTGGACCTCGCGCACCGTGCGCGCGCCCCCGTCCCACAGCACCCGCAGGATGGCCAGCTCGGCATCCGTGGGTCGCGGCAGCTTTCCTCGGCTCATGGCTTCCTCTCTCCTCACCGCTTCCTACGGATAGTTATACGAACGATTTCGTAGATGTCAACGAAGCCCTTCGTACTTCATGGGCAAGGGGCCCTGGAGGGTGGGGAGGTGGCGGCGCGAAGGCTGGCGCCCAGACAAGCCATCAGGGAGGGGTGAACCGGACGGCGGGGTGTTTACCGTTTTCCCGACCGGGCCCATGGACGCGGCGGTGTGGGCCCGAGGAGCCGTCCATCCATGCGTGTCATCCTCTTCTGTCACTCCCTGCTGTCGGACTGGAACCATGGAGACGCCCACTTCCTGCGCGGCGTGGTGACGGAGCTGGCCGCGCGAGGCCACTCCGTGCGCGTGTTCGAACCCGAGGACTCGCGCAGCTTCCAGTGTCTGCTGGAGGAGCCCCACGGCGTGGCCGTGCTCAACGAGGTCCGCGCCCTCTACCCGCACGTGCGTCCGGAGCGCTACGCGCCCGAAGCGCTGGACCTGGAGACCGTGCTCGATGACGCGGACCTGGTGCTGGTGCACGCCTGGACGCCGCCGGACCTGGTGCGCCGCATCGGCGCGAAGCGGCGTGACGGCGGCCGCTTCCGCCTCCTCTTCCACGACACCTGGCACCGCGGTGTCAGCGCGCCCGGGTCGATGGCCCGCTACGCGCTGTCCCGCTACGACGGCGTGCTCGCCTCCGGGGACGTGCTGCGCGACCTCTACCTGGAGAAGGGCTGGGCCCAGCGCGCATGGACCTGGCATGAAGCCGCGGACGTGCGCGTGTTCCACCCGCGTCCGCGCAACCGCGAGGTGCGGGACCTGGTCTGGATTGGCAACGGGGGGGATGACGAGCGCACGCAGGAGCTGCAGGAGTTCCTGGTGGAGCCGGTGCACGAGCTGGGCCTCTCCGCGCGGGTGCACGGCGTGCGCTACCCGGCCCCAGTCCTGCGCGCCCTCTTCGAAGCCGGCATCGAGTACGCCGGCTGGCTGCCCAACCACCGCGTGCCCCTGGCCTTCTCCCAGGCGCGCGTCACCGTGCACATCCCCCGGCGGCCCTACGCCACGCTGCTGCCCGGCATCCCCACCATCCGCCCCTTCGAAGCGCTGGCGTGCGGCATCCCGCTGGTGTCGTCCCCCTGGGAGGACTCGGATGGGCTCTTCACCGCGGGCCGGGACTACCTCGTCGCCCGGGACGGCGCCGAGATGCGGCGCCACCTGTCCGCGCTGGTCTCGGACGCGCAGATGCGGCACGCCTTCGCGGAAGCAGGCCTGCGCACGGTATTGTCACGGCACACCTGCGCGCACCGGGTGGAGGCGTTGCTCGTCATCTGTCAGGAGCTGGGGATGTCTGGCGCCGCCCTCCATCCGCTGTCCTCGGAAGGAGTCCTCGCATGAGCCATGGCCTGCGCATCGCCTTCTTCGGTGCCAGCGTCGTGTCCACCTGGTGGAACGGCGCGGCCACCTGCTACCGCGGCCTGCTCCGCGCCCTTCACGCGCGTGGCCACCAGGTCACTGTCTATGAACCGGACGTCTCCGGCTGGCAGCAGCACCGCGACCTCCAGGCGCCGGACTGGGCCCGCGTCGTCGTCTACTCCAACAACCTGGGCTCGGTGGACGAGTGCCTGGATGACGCCTTCGGCGTGGACGTCGTGGTGAAGGCCAGTGACGTGGGCGCGCTCGACGCGTACCTGGATTCGCGCGTGCTGGAGCTGCGCCGCTCCGGCACGCAGGTGGTGTTCTGGGACTTGAGCGCGCCCGCCACGCTGGAGCGCGTGGCGAAGGACGCCCACCACCTCTTCCGCCAGTGCATCCCGCGCTTCGACCACATCCTCACGTCCGGCGGCGGCGCGCCGGTGGTGAACGCGTACCGCGAGCTGGGAGCCAGGCACTGCGTGTCCATCCCCCCCGCGGTGGACCCGGACACGCACCACCCCGCGGCGCCCGAGGCGCGCTTCGCCTGTGACCTGGCCTTCCTGGGCCACCGGCTGCCGGATCGCGAGGCGCGCGTGGAGGCCTGCTTCTTCAAGGTCGCGGAGGCGCTGCCCCGCTCGCGCATGCTCCTGGGCGGCAACGGCTGGGAGGAGCGCGTCGTGCCCGCCAACGTCGGGCGCCTGGGCCACGTCTACACGCAGGACCACAACGCGCTGAACTGCTCGGCGCGCGCGGTGCTCAACCTCCACCGCGACAGCATGGCGCGCTTCGGCTTCTCACCGGCCCCGCGCGTGTTCGAGGCCGCGGGCGCGGGGGCCTGTCTCATCACCGACGCTTTCGAGGGGGTGGAGCAGTTCCTGGAGCCCGGCCGCGAGGTGCTGGTGGCCCGCTCCGGTGAAGAGGTCACCGAGCACCTGCGGCGCCTCACCCCGGAGGATGCGCGGCGCATGGGACAGGCCGCGCTCCGGCGCGTGCTGGCCGAGCACACGTACGCGCACCGCGCCCTGGAGGTGGAGGCGGCGCTGGGCTGAATCCTCCGGGTGCGCGAGCGCTGGCGTCGGTCGGGGTTGAAATCCGGCGGGGCGGGACGCATCGATGGGGGCACATGGCCTCGCCCCCGCCCCCCAAGCCCTGCGCCGTCTGCGGCCGGGACATCACCTGGCGCCGCAAGTGGGCGCGCGACTGGGAACAGGTGCGCTACTGCTCGGACGCGTGCCGGGGGAAGCGGACCCAGGCGCGGGACTCCCCCTGGGAGGCGCGCATCCTGGAGCTGCTCTCCCAGCGGGCGGGCGGCGCCACCGTGTGCCCCTCGGAGGTCGCCTGGGCGTCGGGTGGGGAGGACTGGCGCGCGTGCATGGAGCCCGTGCGCGAGGCGGCGCGCAGGCTCGTCGCGCGGGGCGTGCTGGACATCGTCCAGGGGGGCCGGGTGGTGGACCCGTCCACCGCGCGCGGGCCCCTCCGGCTGCGCCTGCGCGCCTGACGTCCCGGGATGTGGCGCCCTGCACAGGGCGTTCACGCAGCGTGGAATCGCGCTTGCGCGCACATGGAGGGTCCGGCTACGCGCCGCCCCATGGCCCACGACAAGAAGCCCGCGTTCGACATCATCCTGTGGGGTGCCACGGGATTCACCGGCCGCCTGGTGGCGGAGTACCTGGCGCGCAACCAGGACGCGCACCGCGCGAAGTGGGCCCTCGCCGGGCGGGATGAGGGCAAGCTTTCGCAGGTCCGCTCGGAGCTGGCGACGGTGCGGCCGGAGTTCGCGGACCTGCCGGTGGTGCTCGCGGACGCGAAGGACGCGGCCTCGCTGGACGCGATGGTGGCGCGCACGCGCGTCATCATCTCCACGGTGGGCCCCTACGCGCGCTACGGCAACGAGCTGGTCGCCGCCTGCGTCCGCGCCGGCACGGACTACTGTGACCTGACGGGCGAGGTGCAGTGGATGCGCAAGACCATCGACGCCCACGACGCGCGGGCGCGCGAGACGGGCGCCCGCATCGTGCACACCTGCGGCTTCGACTCCATCCCCTCCGACCTGGGCACGCTGATGGTCCAGGACTACATGCGGGAGAAGCACGGCGGCCACTGCGACCAGGTGCGCTTCCACCTGACGCGCATGCGCGGCGGCTTCAGCGGCGGCACCATCGCCAGCATGATGGACACCCTGGCGGCGGTGAAGGCCGAGCCGGCCCTCAAGAAGGTGCTGACCAGCGCCCACGCGCTGGACCCGGAGCCCTCCCGGGGCACGAAGGAGGAGCGCGACCTGGCCACGGTGAAGAAGAGCCCGGACACGGGCACGTGGACCGCGCCCTTCGTGATGGCCTCCGTCAACACGCGCGTCGTGCGCCGCTCCAACGCGCTGTTGGGCTACCCGTGGGGCCGGGACTTCTTCTACTCGGAGGTCTCCGACTTCGGCCCCGGGCCCCGGGGGCTGGCGCTCGCCGCGGCGACCACCGCGGGGCTGGGCGGCTTCATGGTCCTGTCGAACGTGGACCCCGTGCGGGAGCTCCTGGAGAAGCACGTGCTGCCCGCGCCGGGCGAGGGCCCGTCCGCCACCGTGCGCGAGCGCGGCCACTTCGAGGTGCGGCTCCTGGGCGAGGGCCACTCGCCCAAGAGCGGCCAGCGCGTGAAGGTGGAGGGGAAGGTCGCGGCGAAGGGGGACCCGGGCTACGCGGCCACGGCGCGCATGCTGGCGGAGTCCGCGCTGTGCCTCGCCTTCGACACCATTCCCAAGCGGGGTGGCGTGCTCACCCCCGCGTCCGCCATGGGCATGGTGCTGGTGGATCGCCTGCGCAAGGCGGGCATGACGTTCGAGGTGCACGACCGCGCCGCGTGAGGGCGCGCCGTCAGTCGCGCAGGTAGTGGCAGGTGTAGCCGCCGGGGTTCTTCACCAGGTAGTCCTGGTGGTAGCCCTCGGCGGGCACCCACTCGCCGGCGGCGGTGATTTGCGTGACGACGGGCCGGGGCCACCTGCCGGACTTGTCCACGCGGGCCTTCACCGCCTCCGCGGTCCGGCGCTGTTCGTCCGACAGGTAGAAGATGGCGGAGCGGTACTGCGAGCCCACGTCGTTGCCCTGGCGGTTGAGCGTCGTCGGGTCGTGCATGCGGAAGAACCACTGCTCCAGCAGCGCCTCGTACGTCAGCAGCTTCGGGTTGAAGACGACGCGCACGGCCTCCGCGTGCCCCGTCTCCCCGGTGTGCACGTCCTCGTAGGTAGCGCCCTTCTTCGCGCCGCCCGTGTAGCCGACCTCCGTGTCGATGACGCCCGGAATCTTGCGGAGGATGTCCTCCATGCCCCAGAAGCACCCGCCCGCCAGGTACGCCGTCTCGCGCGAGGCCTGCGTGGGGGCCGTGGCCTTCGCCAGCACGGTGGCGCCCGCGGCGGGGGCGAGCGCGCCCTGGGGCTCGCTCGGGGCCGCGCGGCCGAAGGCGGGCAGCCACGCGCCGTAGCCCTTCGCGGCCAGCTCGTTCACGGGGATGAAGCGCAGCGACGCGGAGTTGATGCAGTAGCGCAGGCCGGTGGGCTCGGGGCCGTCCTCGAAGACGTGGCCCAGGTGCGAGTCGCCGTCCTTCGAGCGCACCTCCACGCGCTCCATGCCCAGGGTGCTGTCGCGCTTCTCCACCACGTGGGCCTTGTCCAGGGGGCGGGTGAAGCTGGGCCAGCCGGTGCCGGACTCGAACTTGTCGCGCGAGGAGAACAGCGGCTCGCCGCTGACGACGTCGACGTAGAGCCCCTCCTCGTGGTTGTTCCAGTACGCGTTGCGGAAGGGAGGCTCGGTGGCCTCGTGCTGCGTCACCTGGTAGGCCAGGGGGGACAGGGTGCGCTTCAGCTCCGCGTCGGACGGCTTCGTGTACGCGCGGCCGTCCTGCACGGGCGCGGACGCGGTGGCCGCGGGCTTGCCGCCGGGCGGGGCGCCACGCGCCTCGGTGCACGCGCTCAGGGCGGTGGCCAGCACCAGCACGGCGGGCCACAGCCGGCGCGCCAGCGACAGGCGGGGGGAAGATGACACTGCTCGGGCGGACGACATGGGTCGTGAAGCCTCCGGGCGCCGTCAGAAGAGTGGGCGCCACCTCAACGTACGCGCGACGCCCGAGCGCGGTTACAGCGGAGGGATGCAGACCTGCCAGCCGGGCGGGCCTCTCCGTGGCGCGCTGGAGGGACGGGCAGTGGCCGGCGGGGGGCTGGAAGGGCTACGGTTTCAGGCACGGACCGGGAGGGAGCCGATGAGCCGGGCACGCGGGCCGCGAGGTCCAATCGGGCGGGTGACGGGCATCTCGCGCGCGGAGGGCGCCAACGTCATCCTTCGCATCCGGGCCCTCCAGGGCGTGGAGGGCGCCGCGCCGGTGGCGGAGCGCAGCGCGCCCCAGCGCTCCTTCGCGGAGGTGATGGAGCGCCACGCGCAGGGGCTGAACACCAGTGAGCCCCTGCCGTTTCCCGTGGCCCCCAAGCCCCTGCCGCAACCCGTGCGCGGTCACGAAGACGAGGAGCTGATGACCGCGGAGCCCGCCCCCGACACCTTCGTCGGGCTCATGTGGTCCAAGCTGAAGCGCTCGCGCTGAAGCGCTCTATCCGGACCGCTACCACCACGTCGCGGCGAGCCCTCCCAGGGACACGTAGTCCTGGCTCGCGGCGTCGTTGGCGGAGTGAGGGTCGGCGGGGACGCTGAGCGTCCGCGTGGCGGTGATGCGGTAGGACAGGCCCACGCTGGAGCGCGGCAGCGGTGCGCTGAAGCGCAGGAGGGCGGTGTCGCCCACGGCCATCGGTCCCACCTCGCACTGGAGCGTGCCGGCGACCATGAGGCAGTCCCGGGTGCTGGCCAGGAGGCCCGGGGGCAGCGCCACGGTGATGACGGCCCGGGTCAGCGGATCCGGCCCGTGCTGCGTGACGGTGAGCGTGTAGTCGATGCGCGGCACGGACACCCCCGGCCTGGGGACGGCGGTGAGCGTCACCTCCACGTCCGCCGAGGCGGCGGCGCGCAGCACGGACACGTCATGGCTCCGGGTGTTGGCGGTGACGACGTCCGGCTTCAGGTCACCGTCGAGCAGACCCACCGCGACCGCCGCGGGGCCCTCGCCGGTGGGCAGGCGCGTGGGCGCGCCGAAGGCGCCGTGGCCCTGCCCGGGCAGCAGGGACACGGTGTCCTCGTTGAAGTTCGCGGTGATGAGGTCCAGCATCTCGTCGCCGTTGAAGTCGCCGGGCGCGACGAAGTACGGCCCGCCCTTCACCGGGAAGTCCGCGCGCGAAGGGAACGCGCCGGTGCCGGTGCCATGCAGCACGGACACGCTCTGGCCCCGGAAGTTCGCGGTGACGAGGTCCATCTTCCCGTCGCCGTCCACGTCCGCCACCGCGACGGAGTAGGGCGCGTTGCCCGTGGCGAAGTCCATGCGCTGCTGGAACGTCCCGTCCCCGTTGCCGAGCAGCACCGACACCGTGTCCACGAAGTTCGCGGTGATGAGGTCCATCTTCCCGTCGTGGTTGACGTCCCCCACCTTCACGGCGAAGGGGTTGGTGCCGGTGGTCACGTCCTTCTGGGACACGAACTGTCCAAAGCCCCGGTTCAGCAGCACCGACACGGAGTCATCGAGCGCGTTGGCCGTCACCACGTCCAGGCGGCCGTCGCCGTCCAGGTCGCCCACGTCCACGGCCGAGGGCTCCGCGCCCACCGAGTGGTCGGTCCGCGCCCCGAACGTCCCATCCCCGCGCCCCAGCAGCACGGACACCGTGCCCCCGAAGTGGCTGGTGACCGCGTCCAGGTGGCCATCCCCGTCGAAGTCCCCCACCGCGACCGCGCCGGGCAGCGCGCCGGTGGGCCGCTCCAGGCCGGGCGCGAACGTCCCGTCCCCCAGGCTGTGGAGCACGGACACGGTGCCCGCGGTGTGGTTGGCCGTGATGACGTCCAGGTGCCCGTCCTCGTCGAAGTCTCCCAGCGCCACGGCGCGCGGCCCCATCCCCGTGGGAGAGGCGCGAGGCGCGTCCAGCAGAGGCCGGGCCGGGCTGGCCGCCATCCGCGGCAGCGCCATGGCGACCAGCACCGCGACGCTGAACAGCATCACGCCCGCATGGGCCATTCGTGGGTGTCTCATGTCCATCCCCCTCTTCATTCACGATTCACGGCCCTGAACCGGCAAGGCCATATGAACGCGGTTTCCATGACATCCCCGCGCGGTGTCGAAGAAGTAAGAAGGGGGGCCGGGCGGGGCCATGTGTCCCGGGGGCGGGTGGGGTGACGGGCGGTGGACAGGGGCATGTCCCCGGAGGGACGGCTTGCGCGCGGGGTAGGCTGTGCCGCCCCATGCCCCTTCCGTCTGGAACCCTGTCTTTCCCCCGCCAGCCGTTGGTGGTCACCACGTCGGACCGGGTGGACGCACAGCTCGCACACCGTGCGCGGTGCGCGGCGGAGGAGGTGGGCGTTCCGTATGTGGAGCGTCACCACAAGCTGCCCCTGAAGAAGCTGCTCACCGACACGGCGGACGCGCTCGTCGTCTTCGAATCCACGGCGGTGTCGTTGGTGGACGCGGAAGGGACGCTGCGCTTCTCACCGGGCCTGGCGCACCTGCGCGTGAAGCAGTTGGACGCGGGCGTGAAGGAGGACCAGCTCCTGCGCGTCGCGGGGCTGCGCGAAGGAGAGCGCGTGCTGGACTGCACGCTGGGGCTGGGCGCGGATGCGCAGGTGGCGGCGAGGCTGGTGGGGCCTGGCGGCCACGTCACCGCGTTGGAGAAGAGTCCGGCGCTCTACCTGCTGGTGCGTCACGGGCTCGCGGGGCTGCCGCGCCACCCGGCCTCCTGCGCGGTGGATGTGGTGCACGCGGACGCGGCGGCGCGGCTGCGCACGCTGCCGGACGGCGCGTTCGACGTGGTGCTCTTCGACCCGATGTTCGAGCGCGAGCGCAAGTCCTCCGCCGCGTTCGAAGCGCTGCGCCGCCACGCTGACTACTCGCCGCTGACGCGCGAGACGGTGGACGAGGCCCGGCGTGTGGCACGCCGGCTGGTGGTGCTGAAGGGCTCGCGCTACTCGAAGGACTTCAAGAAGCTGGGCATCACCCCGGAGCCAGCCCGGCCCAACGCCACGGTGTTGTGGGCCCGACTGCCGGGCTCAGGCAATCCCGTTCATCCTGGTGAAGAAGGAACTCCCTGATAGCGTCCCGGGCCGCCGTGAATCACGACAACCGGGAGCGACACATGAAGACGCTGAAGCGGGGACTGTTGCTGGTGGGCTGCCTGCTGGGAACCGTGGGCTGTGGCGTGGAGGCGCCGGAGGAGGGCGCGCCGGCGCAGGAGGACACGCAGGAGGTGTCCGCGCAGGCCAGTTGCATCCCCGGTCAGACGCGCACCATCAAGGTGGGCTGCTGCACGCCGACGCTGGAGCGCCGGCAGAACCAGATCTGCACCAACTCGGCGGGCTCCTGGAGCAACTCCGGCTCCAGCTACTGTGGCGGTTCGACCCTGAACTGCTACGGCGGCTGATACGGGCTGGAGCCCGCCATCTGCGGACGAAGCGCCGGAACCTGTCCGACAGTCGGACAGGTTTCCCAAGGGGCCCGCCCGGCTCGAATCACGGATGGTAGGAGTTAACTGACGGCTCGTACCCTGGACAGTAGCTCCTCACGGAGATCCGCGATCCCCTTGAGGGGACACGTCACGAACCCGAGGCTGGCCCGAATCTTGTGCTTGCTGAGTTCCGCGCGGAACTGCTTCTGGAGGACTTGCTGGTCGGGAGGCGACTCGACACCTGACACGACCACCGCATGAATTCGATCAAGAGCGCACCGAGAATGGAGGTTCTTGGCGGTCAGAAGAATCCCTGCGGTGAGCTGCTCAACGGCTTTGCTGAAGTAGCTGCCGCGCTTGAGTTCGAAGAACAAGAGCCAAGGCTGGGCTCGCAGCTTGCGCCGGTAGAAGAACATCCCATCACAGATTGACGTCCCATCCGGTTCTTGGTGGCGGAGTTCGTCGTGCGGATCGTCCAACTGGAACAGGAGCACCGCCTCTTGCCCCTCGGGAGAGAGCTTCGCGCCGACATCGCTTTCCGAGAGCGAGTAGTCACCGGGCTGCAGTCCGTTCCAAAGGAGCCGATCAAAAGCGCCCCCCGCCGTCGTACTCATTCGCCCCCCTCTGTTGCGTCGAGCGCGGCATTGAAGATCTGGCTGAGCCGCTGGGTCACGGGCGCGAAGGTGCTCTTCGTGATGAGACCGGTCCCGGGATCCATCGCGTTCGTGACCTTCACCTCAGCGTCATCGGATGTTGTCTCGAAGGCGTAGACCGCGACCTTGTCCGCTGGCAGGAACGCATCGCGTGTCTTGAGTCGGAACTCATTGGCGAGTCTCGCTTGCTGTGCTTCGGGAGCGCGCCCCGCCTCAAGCAGGTTGTTGAGGTGATCGATGACGTAGGGACTGTGGGTTGTAAAGATGATTCGGATCCCGTGGTTGACCATGACCGCCATCAACTCGACGAGCGCGAGTTGTGCAACGGGATGGGCATTCATCTCCAACTCGTCGATGAGGAGGACGTCTCCGGGCGATGCGAGGGACCGGATGTAGTGCGCAAGCCCAGCCAGGGACCGGGAGAGGGAGGATGCCACGGAGATGGGAAGCTCCTGGCTGGCGCCGACCTCCAACACAAGACGCTCCTCACCTCTATCTCCCGTGAGATGGATGTTGCCCCCGGTAATGGGAGCGAGGAACGGCAATAGGACTTCTTTGAGGACGGACTCCCTCCGCGACGCTCCGCGCATTCGCCGCATAACGCCCAGGAAGTCCGTCATGGGATGCGGGAGCTCCAGATCGTCATCCCCCCCTTCAGCAGCCAGTAAGAGCCCGGCTCGCTCCGCAGGAAAGCAGAGCACGTTAAACAAGAGCTGCCTGAGTGGCCATGCACAGGCGTTTGTGAGCGTGTCCTCGTCCCAGTGCGTATTGGTTTGGGTACGCTTGATTGCCTTCTTGAGATTGTCGGTGAAGGTCCAGAACGACGTGATGCTGAGCAGGCCCGACTCGGGTTCGAGTTCAGCCACCACAGCGTCGTGCCGCGCTTGCAGTTCCTGGATGCCTAACGAAAGCTCGACTCGGGCATCCGGAGCAATGCCCGCGCTCTCGCCAAGAAGCGATGCAAGCTGATCCTGGTCCATCAAAGGCCCGAATGTTCCTTCCGGCCAGACGCCCAGTTCGTCGACACCCAGCGTCACAGCCGCCTTGGATGTTCCCTGGCTTGAGGCTTCGAAGAGAGGTTGAATGCGTTCACGAACTCTGGAGTAGAGCGGATCGGTCGTGCTGGCAGCCTGGATGCCCATGGTGTTCAAGCCTGTGGACACAGGCCACAGCAGTTCGAACAGTGCCCATGTCAACCAGGTCTTGTTCGTTCCGTTGTGCCCGCTGAAAACCGTCAGCGGCCGGATGTCGAGTTCGGCGTCCGTGATCCGACCGAGCTTGTGAACGGTGAGCTTCATGTGCTCGTCCTATCCCACGAGGAAAGGTCCATCGAGGCTGAATGCGTCCTGGTATTGCTGGAAGGCCTTATCGGAACTCGTTCACGATGTAGACGCCTGCTCTGGGGGAACCGAGCACCGCGGTTCCAGGCTTGGACTCCGGCATCTTCCGGAGTTGTCCGAGCCCGAGTCTCGCGACTGCGCAGATGGGGACCTGATCTCCTCCATCCAGGGGTTGGGCGGCGTAGTACCGGACCACGGCCTGCGGCCCGTCTGCCCAGACCCGGCCGTAGAGTCGGGCAGGTGCGTCAAGCGGGCCCAGGTTGTCTTCGAGGACGCTTTCGATGGGACCCGCGTACAGGGTGATGGGATAGGCGCGGGACTGGTTCGCGTCGAGTTGAACCCAGGCGGAGTCCCCCACGAACAGCCGCAGGTACTTCATCGCCTTGCGCGCTTCTTCGGGACATTCCTCGGGTCCCGGCGTGCCGTCGGAACGCAGGGCCACCTTGCCCGTCGCGGTGGCCGCGCAGTTAGGTGCCGTCAGGAGCAGGACCGCGCAGGCCAAGCGCGTGAACGTGCGGGATGCCATGACTCGCGCTCTTATCTCGTCAGGAGCGATGGATCTAGCTGGACGATCGCCTGCCTCAAACCGTCCTGCCGGTAGAGCTCAAGGAAAAGGCTCGTCAACACGCCTTCATTCTTGAAGGCACTGTTGTCCACGACAGCAGCCACCACGCCGGAGCCTCCGAGCGTGATTTCGCGTGTCGTGACGCGAATCGCGACCGCTCGAGCATGACCGCCGTCTTTGGTCACCAGACGTGCCGACTTCAGGCTCCAGGGCTTTTGAGAATGGGTGTTCTTGACCTTGAAGACGACCGCGACCTTTCCTTTCCCCTGGAACACCTGCGCATCCACCTCGCTCTCGTCATCCTTGCCGGAAAAGCGGTCCGCGAGCTTGAACGGGGTCTGCGCGATGGCCTCTGAAGCCAGCAGCGCCGCGAGCGCGTGGTCTTCGGAGACCTCTTCCTTTCGATAGCGTTCATTCTCCTCGGTCAGCGCGGAATTCTCCTTGAGCGCTCGGAGCAGCGCCGCGTGCATGCTCGCGTAGCTTTCTGGATCCTTGAACACGTCGACCTGCTGGTCCGCACCGTCTGATTGCTTCCAACCCGGGTGACGCAGGAGGAACGCCACCTCCGTCCCATCCACCAGCGTCACGATCAGGGGAATGCCTTCGTCGTCTGCGAGGTCATGGATCGGCTCCAGGACGACTTTGTTGCGGACCACCGCCAATGGTTCGAGGCGCCCCTCCCACCCGAGCAGCTTCGTCCTGTTGGTATCCACGGCCTTCTCGAACCGCAGCGTCGTGACCACCTGTCCCCGCACATAGACCCGGTGGGTGGCGTCGCTCGGATGCTCTGAGATCAGCAGGGGCCGAATGACCGGTTCGCCGTCTCGGGCTACTGCAGCGGTGGCCACAAACAGGCTGAGCAGGCCGGTCCGGAAGGATAGTGGGATTCGCATCGCATGGACAACCTAACAGTGCAGGTGTTCATTGAACAACCACTGAGGGCGGCTGAGCGCGCCGTAGGCCCCCTATCCGCGGACGAGGCGCCGAAAGCCTGTCCGACAGTCGGACAAGTTCTGGTGCAAGGCGCGGCTGGAGGCTTCATCCCCGCTTGAAGGCGCTCGCGTCCGGTAGACCGCTGCCGCTCAGGTCCGCGCCCATGGCGGTGAGGACGCCGGAGAAGATGTCCGGCTCGTTGGACGTCACCTTGCCTGGCTGGGGGGCGCCGGTGCGTGCGTCGAAGCCGTAGGTGAGGGTGGTGTTTGGATCCACGCCTCCCAGCACGGTGTTTCCCTTCACCATGGGCGACAGCAACAGGAAGCCATTGTTGAGGTCGTGGCCCGAACCGAACTCCGTGGCGCCGGAGGGGCGCGGGCGCGTGCGGCCGAACTCCGTGGCCACGTAGATGAGCGTGCGGTCCCACATGGATTCACCCGAGCCCGCGTCGAACGGCTCCGCCTTGAGCAGCGTGATCAACGAGTCCACCGTGGACAGGATGCGCGCCCACATGAAGGCCTGTCCTCCCCGGTGGTCGTTGTGGCTGATGTCGAACGCGAGCGGCGGATTGGCGATGCCGTTGGGCCCGCCCACCGCGACGTTGAAGTCCGGCCCCAATGTCACCGACACGGACACCCGGTACTTGAGCAGCAGGAACGCGAGCGCCGCCTGACCCTGCACGGGGTCCGTGAAGAAGCCGGGGAACACCTCGCGCAGCCGCGCCCCGTCCGGCGAGCTCTCCAGCCCGTATTTCGTCAGCGGAATGGAGGGCAGGTCCGGGAGGATGTTGAGCTTCGTGATGAGGTCCATCGCCTCCAGCTTCGGCTGCTGCACGCCTCGCTGTTCGCTCCAGCGCCTCAGCGCGCCGCTGTCCTGGAAGGTGCGGCCGAAGATGGACTTCTGGTCCAGGGCGTCCCGCGTGCTCCGCGCCAGCGTGAGGACGTCCTTCGACGGCGCTCCGGCGATGCCTCGCGAGCCATCCAGGCCCAGGGGCCACAGGGACGGGTTGACCACGGGCTCGCCGAAGCAGGACAGGGGCAGGCTGTCGTCGGTGCCTCGCTCGGCGTAGCCGCCCGTGCCCATGTTGACGTTGGGCAGCGGCATGCCTCCTCCCCACTGGAGCGCGACGGCCTCCTGGAGCGTGCGGCCCCGCCACGCGCCGTTGCCGGTCAGCGAGCGCTTCTGCGCGATGCCGTGGTTCACGGACGTGCCCACGGAGGTGGCCACGAGCATCTCGCTCGCGTGCTTCTTCACGAACGCCAACTGGTCGGTGTTGACCGGGATGTTGATGCTGCCCAGGCGCGAGTTGCTGTACTTCACCGCGCGGAAGGGACTGTCCGTCACGCCCTGCACCTGCGCGTCCGGGAACGTGTTGAGCGCGGCGGCGTTGGCGGACTCGGACTGGCGGACCGCGAGGAAGCTGTCCACGATGGACGCGCCCCCCGCCGCCCCGATGACGATGAGGAACTTCGGCTTGCCGTCGAGCGCGTCGCGCTTGCGGCCCAGCTTCTCCAGGGACTCGGGCGTCTGGAGCGAGTCCCGGCAGCCGGAGAGGAAGGGCGCGAGCGTGGTGCCCGCCGCGCAGAGTGACAGTGCCCGCAGCAACTCCCGGCGCGACAGCCGGCCCGTGGTCTTGAGGGTCATGGGGAGGGTTCCTCAGTAGAAGACGGCTTCGGCGGAAGAGAAGACGGCGAGACACACGGCCTGCATCCACGCGACACCCGGCGTGGCGGCGCCCGTGGCCTGCACCTCGTCGTAAAGGCGCACCAGCGTGTCCCGCTCGTCCCGGGTCGGGTCCCGCAGCCACGCGCGGCGCACCAGGGAGGTCACCGCCGTGGCGACCGCAGGGCTCGCGGCGTCCGCCAGCTTGCCGTCCGTGGTGAGGACCACGTCCTTGAACACCACCCCGGCGGCGGGCGTGTTCACGTCCAGCGCGATGCGCGCGTTGCAGGCGGAGAGCACGGTGCGCTCCACGGCGATGGGCGTGGTGGCGCCCGTGACGGGGGCGGTCTCGTAGACGCTGTGCTGGTAGGGGTCCACGCCGCCCAGCGCCACGCCGTGCACGGTCTGGCAGGGGTACTGGCCCAGCTCGTTGCACACGGAAGACGCGGGCAGCTCCAGCGCCTGGGCCAGGTCGAGCGACAGGCGCTCGGGGCCCTTGAAGCGCAGGTTTCCCTTCTGGGACTTCGCGACGCCGCCGTCCCATCCAGGCGTCACCCCGGGGTTCGCGTCCGGTCCCAGGTCGACGGCGGTGGGAATCTTGTCGGAGCAGCCCGTGAGCAAGAGACAGGTCAACAGCAGGCGTTCAGGGCGCACCGTAGGCCTCCGTGCGGATGAGGTCGTGAAGCATCTTCTGCACGCGGTACGCGTGCGTCGTGCGGAAGGCCTGCCAGGTGCGGACGAACTCCTCGTTCTCCTCCGGCAGGGGCGCGTGGCCGACGAGCAGCTTCCAGTAGTCCGTGACGGTGGAGATGGCGAAGGCGTCGCTGTTGGCGGCGACCCGGGCCCACTCCGTGAGGTTGTTCACGGGCTGGCCCAGGATGACGCCCTGCTCGGGCGTGTTCTTCAGCGTGGCCACTTCGTTGGGGAACAGCAGCTCCAGCCGGTTGGGGATGTAGCGGTTGGGCTGCCCGCCCAGGCCGTTGTAGTTGCGGTACGGGTACGACAGCGGATCCAACGTCGCGTGGCACGCGGCGCATTGGGGTGCCTGGACGCCCTTGGCGTCGTAGTCGCGCGGCTCGTTGGGGACGCTGTGCAGGCCCTCCTGCCTCGCGATGTCCAGGCCCAGGTACGCGCGGTACATCTGCGACGCGGCGTTGCGCGGCAGCGCGGTGAACATGACGAAGGAGGTCAGCGTCCACGCGCTCGTCATGTTGCCGGCGCGGCGCGAGGCCTCCACGAACTGGGAGGACAGGCTGTTGGTGGCCGTGTACGTGGTGGGGCCCGAGCCCGAGCGCTTCACGTAGAAGCTGGCGGTGAGCACGTCGCGCGCGTCGTGGTCGTCCGTCTGGGACCAGGTGAAGAGGGCGTAGTCGTCGTAGTAGTCCGCCAACGGGATGATGCCCGCGTCCTCGCCGGACTTGATGGAGCCGACGGGGCGGATCTTGGGGTGGGCCACCTTCCAGAGCTGCCCGTGCTTGCCGCGCCAGAAGTCGGACTGGAGGCAGCGGTCCAGCTCCTGGTCGATGAAGGCGCGCTGCTTCTCCTCGCTGCCCAACTCCAGGAAGGTGACCCCCTGGGCGTAGGTGGGGGACGTGCCGCAGAAGTCGCTGAGCATGCGGCGGTACGCGAAGCGCGGGTCGTACTGGCAGACCTTGAACTGGGGGTTCTCTCCGCCGCCGCAGATGCCGCTGGGCGGGACGCTGGTGGCGTCACCGGGCAGCGAGCCCTGCTCGACCTCGAACTGGTTGGGGGCGCCGTCGCCGTCGGTGTCCTCGGTGGCGATGGCGCGCAGCGCGGCGGGGAGGGCGGCGGCGAAGTCCGCGTCGGAGAGCGGGCGCGGCCTGCCGGGGGCGAGGTGCGGCTCCAGCGCGGCGCCGTAGCCGTTCCGCTGGGGCGGGGCCACATGGCAGTACGTGCAGGCGGGCTGGGTGCCCTGGCAGGCGGGCGCGGTGGGGTACTCGGCGCAGAAGGTGCCGGGGCCCGGGGGCATGGCCACGGCCGGGGTCGCGAACCCGAGCAGCAGCAGCCCGGGCAGCAGCCATCGGCTCGGGGTGGGGGAGGGGAGGGGCACGCGGGCTCCGGGGACGGGTGCTGCTGTACGGACACACCAACCCGGAGAATCAGAAAAGGTTTCGGAGCCTCGTGCGCGCCGGCTTCACCACGGCCGCCGCTCGATGAGGTGGCGCGCCTCGGGCGAGGGGGCGAGGAAGGACACGGGGGCACCCGCGACGCGCTCGAGTTCCTCCAGGTGATGACGGGCCGCGTCGGTGAGCTGGTCGAAGCGCCGTGCGTTCCAGTTGCTCCGGGTCAGCTCCCCCGTGAGTGTGACGGCCAGGTCCGTGGGGGCGTTGAGGGTGGCTGCTTCGCGCAGCCGCACCCAGTCGAACGCGAGGCCTTCCGAGCGGCACGCCAGGACGACCCGCCGCACCCGCCCCGGCGCGATGCCCAGCGCCTGGATGCAGCCGCTGGCGGAGGGACCTGCGCTTTCAATCAGCACGCGGTGCCCCCGGGCGAAGGCGTCCTCCAGTTCCTCGCGTGAGGGACTCGGGTCTGGCCCGTCCATTCGAAACAGCACGGCGTAGTGAGGCGCGAGCTGCGCCATGAGGGGACGCGGGTCCACGCCGTCATGGGCCCCTGGGACCACGAGGTCCACGAGCCGTTCACCCGTCCGTCCATAAAGACCGAGCCGGCTGGCCACCCGCACGAGCACCGCGTCGGGCGGTGTCCGCGCCGTGTCGACCACGAGCTCCGCCGCCGAGGCCAGCGCGTGCACCGCGCGTTCCGCGGGATGCGCCCAGGCCGCCTCGAAGCTGTCCTGATACGCCGCGCACCGATGTTCCTCGCAGGGCCCGGCCACTTCGACAGGGGATGGCGCTTCGTGCTCGTGCATGGCGCGCGAGCGCCGCTCCGCGTAGCGCAAGGCCTGCGTCGGCTCGGGCGTGTCCAGATGGACGTGCACGACGCGAAGCCCCGGGCTTCCTCGCAGGCCGTCCAACTGGGCCTCACTGCTCGCGGCATCCACGATGAGCAGCCTGGACGTTCGGCCAGAGGCGCCCGGCCCGTGTGCATGCAGGGCGGTGAGCACTCCCTCCGCCAGCCAGCGCCCACCCGTCTCGCGGTCCAGCGCGAGGCTCCGGTCCTGGTGCGAGCGCCGGGAATCCGCACCGCCGTGCTTCCGCAGGAAATCCTCCGAGTGGAGATGCAGCGCGCCGAACCGCCGCGCGAGCCCCTGCGCGAGGGTCGTCTTCCCCGCGCCGATGGGCCCCGATACCACCACCACCGTGACCGCCATGGCTTGTTCCTCCCGAGGAGGAACACCCTAGGAACCCGGTCGCGGTGCGAACCATCCCCCGTTGGAGGGAGGGCCTCAGCGCTTCTGTGAGACGCGCACCCAGTCCACTTCCATGGTCTGCGGCGTGTCGCGCAGCAGGTCCGCGGTGGCCTGCGGCACGCCGAAGTACGGCTCCTTCGTCTTGTTCACTCCCTCCGGGTAGCCGCCGCCCACCGCGAAGTTGAAGATGATGAAGAGGGGCTTGTCGTAGGCCCACGCGCCGTGGCGCTCCACCTCCTCGCGCGTGGACGTCTTCACGCGCTCCCCGTCGATGTACCAGTGGATGGCCTCCGGGGAGGTCTCCACGCTGTACTCGTGCCAGTCGCTCACCGGCGTGCGCGGGAAGAAGCGGCCGTTGATGGGCGTGTCGCCGCTGTAGCCCGGCCCATGCAACGCGACGGACACCCAGTCGCCGTAACCGACGTTCTCCATGATGTCGAGCTCCCCACACGCCGGCCACCCCGCCGTGTGGATGTCATGGCCCAGCATCCAGAACGCCGGCCACAGGCCCACGCCCACCGGCAGCTTGATGCGCGCCTCGACGCGGCCGTGCTTGAACTCCCGCTTGCCCGCGCTCTCCACCCGGCCCGACGTGAACGGATACCCGTTGGCCGTCCGCATCCGCGCCGTGAGCTTCAACGTGCCGCCGCTCACCGACACGTTGTCCGGTGACGCCGTGTACTGCTGCTGCTCGTTGTTCACGTGCACGTCGGTCTGGATGCGCCAGTTGCTTGGGTCCACCCGCGTGCCGTCGAACTCGTCACTCCACACCTGGACCCAGCCGCCCTCCGCGCCCGCCACCGCTTCCGAGCGCTTCGGCGCCCCCGCGCACGCCGTCAGCCCCGCCACCAGCGCCCACGCCGTCACCGCCCTGTACGTGCTCGTCGCCATCGTCGTTCCTCGAAAGGGGGCCCGCTACTGGAGCGTCCGCCGGTCCACCGGCGCTTCGGGGGACTCGCCCCGGTACGGCGTGGCCGGTGGCATGAGCAGCGATTCGTGCAGCCGCCCCTCCACGTCCACCGTCACGTCCACCACGGTCTGCCGCACCGGCTCCACGCTCCCGTCCGCGTGCAGGAGCACGCCGCCTCCGCGCGGGATGCCCAGCCCCCGCGTGGGCAGCCCCATGCGCCGCACGGCGAGCTTGAGGCCGGGCCACTCGGAGGGCTCGTGCACGCCGATGAGGTAGGGCACCAGGCCCAGCACCGGGAAGGGCTCGCCTTCGCCGGGCAGGTCCTCGCACCACGCGCCCAGGCCCAGGTGCATGGCCCCGGCGGACACGCCCATCAGCACGGCGCCGGCCTGGTGCCGCTCGCGCAGGAGGCCGTCCACGCCGTGGGCCTGAAACGCGTCCCAGCCCACGCGCGGGTCTCCGCCCGCCAGGAGGATGACGTCGGCGTCCTTCAGCCACGCCAGGTCCTCGCCGGACGGCGCGGCCGGGATGCTCCGGCAGCGCGTGATGCCAATGCCCTCCATGGCCGCGACGAAGATGTCGAAGAACGCCGGCTCGTCGCCGTTGGACGCGCCCAGGTACGCGGCCTTCACCGGCGGCACGCGCAGCTCCGCGCCGGTGTGCACACGCACGTAGTCCAGGAAGGGGCGCCCCTCCACGCGCCAGAACAGCGGAGCGCTGTCAGCCAGCAGGAGGAGGGGCGGGAGCGTCATGCCCTTCAGCCTACCGCCACTGGTAGGCGCGCACCCAGTCCACTTCCATGGTCTGCGGCGCGTTGCGCACCAGGTCCACCGTGGACTGCGGCACGCCGTAGTACGGCGTGGAGGCGCCATTCACGCCGAAGGGATAGCCGCCGCCCACCGCGAGGTTGAGGATGATGAAGAGGGGCTTGTCGTACGCCCACGCGCCGTAGCGCTGCACCTCGGTGCGCGTGGTGGTCTTCACCAGCACCCCGTCGATGTACCACTTGATGTCCGAGGACGAGTACTCCGTGCGGTACACGTGCCAGTTGCTCACGCTGGACGACGGGTAGAAGCGGCCGTTGATGGGCGTGTTGCCGCTGTAGCCCGGACCGTGCAGCGCCCCGGACACCCAGTCGCCGTAGCCGACGTTCTCCATGATGTCGAGCTCCCCGCACGCGGGCCAGCCCACGGAGTTGATGTCATTGCCCAGCATCCAGAACGCCGGCCACAGGCCCGCGCCCACCGGCAGCTTGATGCGCGCCTCGATGCGGCCGTGGCTGAACTCGCGCTTGCCCGCGCTCTCCAGCCGGCCGGAGGTGAACGGGTAGCCGTTGTTCCACTGCAGGCGCGCGGTGAGCTTCAGCGTGCCGTTGCTCACGGAGATGTTGTCGCTGGAGTTCGTGTACTGCTGCTGCTCGCTGTTCACGTGCACGGTCGTGTTGGGCGTCCAGTTGGCCGTGTTGACGCTGGTGCCGTCGAACTCGTCGCTCCAGATCTGCACCCAGCGGTCCTCGGCCCCGCCCACGACGCCAAAGGAGAACGACTCCCAGCAGCCGGCCGTGGCGCGGTTGGCGTACAGCGGTGCGCTGGCGCCCTGGTTCACGTCCGCGGACACGTACTGCCCGGTGCTCTTGGCGCGCAGGCCCACGCTGCCGTCCGGGAAGGGCACCCAGGTGAAGCGCTCCCAGTCGCCCACCGCCGTGCGGAAGCCCGTCACCTGGCCGCCCGCGTTCGGATCCGCGGACACGTACAGGCCCGTCTCCACCACGCGCAGCGAGATGAAGTCATTGCCCGCGTCCGCCACCTGGAACTGCTCCCACCCCTGCGCGCTGTCCCGGTTGGCGACGAGCGGCGCGGTGGTCCCCAGGTTCCGGTCCGCCGACACGAACTTCTGCGTCGCGCACGCCTTCAGCCACACCGTCTGCCCCACCGGCGCCGCCGTGGCGGACTGCTCCCGCTCCGCCACCACCGGCGTCGTCAGCGTCGCGTCCTGCGCGGGCGCGGCGCCCCCACCACAGGCCGTCAACCCCAGCACCGCCGCCAGCGCCCACAGCGTCTCTCCGGCTCTCGTCGCCATCGTCTTCCTCAAGAGGTGTGTCCGGCCCCGACAGGGAGCGGGAACCCGCCCCCCTTAGACCGGGGAGGGTAGAATGGCTTAGCCTTATTTCCATGCAAAAGTCACTTAGTGGGGCCATGGGTGTGATGCTCGGGATGGGGCTCGCGGGCATGCCCGTGGGGGTGTTCGCGGAGGGCCGGCCGTCGCTGGTGAACACGCGCATCGGGACGCCCTTCGGGGCGAACGGGCACTCGTCCACGGTGGACGGGCGCATCTTCGTGGGCAACATCGGCGAGGACCACGCGACCACGACGACCACGTGGATTGCCCGCGTGTTCCGCCCGGAGGCGGTGACGTACGACGCGGCCGGCAAGCCGTCGTTCGCGGGGGCCTTCTCCGCGGGCAAGACGACGACCGTGCGCAACGGGGAGAACGCGCTGGCGTTCTGCTTCACGAACCCCGCCCAGCCCTACGCGCTGTCGAGCGGCGTGGCGGTGTACCAGCCGTTCCTCTTCGACTCGATGATGTTCAACGGGGACAACGTCTTCCGGCGGCGCACCACGGACCTCCGCGTGTCCCAGCCCTTCACGACGGCGGCGGACATCGCGTCGTTCGCCACCGGTCCGCTGGAGACGCTGCGCACCGTCACCGGCGCCACGATTCGCGGCATCGAGCCCACGATGACGTCCGACGGCCGGCTGCTCATCTACCAGGGCGCGCCCGCGAACACCGGCGGCATCGACCACATGATGTACGCGTACAACCCCACGCCGTGCGCGGCCACGGGCTGGAGCAATCCGCGCCCGCTGTCGATGATGTTCAACGACCCGAACGCGGGCGTGAAGCGCTACCCGCTGGCGTGGAAGCGGCTGAAGGCGGCGACGGGCGAGGACTTCGGCGACACGGCCTCCGGCGCGCTCGTGCGCGGCGCCTACGCGTGGGTGGACCACGAGGGCCGCAACCTCCTCTACATCGCCGTCACGTACACGGACGGCGCGAGGCGCGAGGCGGTGAGCCTGGTGGGCGCGGACACCAACTGGACCGCGTACCACATCGACGGGGCCATCAACACGGACCGCATGGACATCGCGCACCTCTTCTATTCGGGGCCCATGTGGAACTTCGAGCAGGAGCGCCTGCCGTCACAGAGCTTCCCGCCCGGGCAGAGCAACGCCGCGCACTACCTGCCTGTCACGAAGACGCACGACGTGCTGGCCCTCTTCGGCAGCAACACCGCGGACTACAACGAGGTGGACCTGGGCGAGCTGATGGACCCCTTCCACCTGCTCTTCCTGCCCATGAACGAGCTGGTCACTCGCGCGGGCGCGTATGACCTGACGCGCACGCCGGACCTGTCCGGCCGCTTCTTCACCGGCACGCTGGTGGGGGGCGCGTCCATCTCGCCGGGCAACGCGCTGACGCGCTCGTCGCCGGACTCGCTGTGGCAGCCGCACGGCAAGGGCAAGGCGCTGGTGGTGCCCGGCGGGAGCGCGCTCGCGGTGAACCTGGCGGACCCGTCCGGCACGGTGCCCGGCGTGGGCGCGTTCGTGCGCGGCCTGTCGGTGGAGTTCGCGGTGCGGCCGGACGCGGACATCCAGCAGGGGTGCACCACCGGCAATCCCTACCGCTACCTGATGCAGAAGGCGGGCGGGCTGGACATCATCCACGAGGCCAGCAATCAGGTGCAGTTCTCCCTGGTCGTCAACGGCCAGCGCGTGCGGCTGGGCGGCAGCCCGGTGCTGCCGGTGGGGCAGTGGAGCCACCTGGCCTATACGTGGGACGGCACCACCGGCGTCTTCCAGGAGTACCTCAACGGCGTGCCCACGAAGCGCGCGCTGCCCGTCGCGCCGGGGACGGCCCGGCTGGGCGCGGGGACGCTCTACATCGGCGCGGGCGCGAACCTGGACACGCAGCGCTGCCCGGCGAACGGCGAGGGCTCGTTCCGGGGCGCCATCGACGAGGTGCGCATCTTCACGCACGCGCGCTCCAACCGGAGCATCTGCATGACCGCGCACGGCGCCAACTGCCGTGAGGAGGCCATCCAGCACACGCCCTCCGCGGGCCAGTTCGTGATGAGCGCCCAGGCGCCCGCGTGCACGGGCACCGGCGCGCTGAACTCGGCGGCGTGCCTGTCCGCGATGCACCGGGCCTGCGCGCAGCGGGGCGCGGGCGACGCGCTGGCGAACAGCACCAACACCTGGGACACGATTGTCCAGCTCGTCAGCAACCGCCCGCCCATCTCGTTGGCGGGCGTGCCGGTGGCGTCCACGGCCACGGACCTGACGGTGGCGTGCGCGCCCATCCAGCATGAGAGCGTGGCCGTGACGTTCGAGGAGCTGGCGCGCATCCACTCGGGCTGCACCGACGAGCGGGGCGTGACGAGCACCCACTGCACCGCGGCGGCGCACCGCTTCTGCAACAGCCAGGGCTGGACGACGGGGCAGGTGTTCGAGGTGACGTCCCGGCCGTGGGTGGGCTGCTTCAACTCCGGGCTCCAGACGGACGTGGAGAAGTCCGTCCTGGGGCCGGTGTCCAGCCTGGGGGACTACACCGCCCCGGGGTCGCGCCTGGAGGTGAGCCAGTGGTGCCGCGCGCAGGGCTACGGCGCTGGCGTCGTGCAGGAGATCCCCAGCGCCACCAAGGCCCACGTGCACTGCTTCCAGCCGGCCGTGACGGCGCCGTGGCGGTACCTGCCGTAAGGGCCCGAGGGGGTGGAATCAGACAGGGGGCGCCTGTCTGATTCCAAGCCGGGCGCTACACGCGCTCGATGATGGTGGCGATGCCCTGGCCGCCGCCGATGCACAGGGTGATGAGCGCCGTCCCCTTGCCCGTGCGCTCCAGTTCGTCCAGGGCGGTGCCCAGGAGCATCGCGCCGGTGGCGCCCAGCGGGTGGCCCAGCGCGATGGCGCCGCCGTTGACGTTCACCCGGTCCGGGTCGATGCCCAGCGCGCGCGTCGTCTGGAGCACGACGGCGGCGAAGGCCTCGTTGATCTCCCACAGGTCGATGTCACCGGCCTTCATCCCGGCCATGCGCAGGGCCTTCTGGCTCACGGGCGCGGGGGCGGTGAGCATGATGAGCGGCTCGGTGCCCAGCGTGGCCATGGCGCGGATGCGGGCACGGGGCTTGAGCCCCTTCTCCTTCACGTAGCGCTCCGACGCCAGCGCCACCACGGCGGCCCCGTCCACGATGCCGCTGGAGTTGCCCGCGGTGTGCACGTGCTGGAGGCGCTTCGCCCGCGGGTAGGCGGACAGCGCGATGCCGTCCAGCGTCTCACCGTTCGGGCCCACGGCCGTCTCGCCCAGGGCGACGAACGCGGGCTTGAGCGCGGCCAGTCCCTGCGCGGTGGTGTCCGGGCGAGGGTACTCGTCGCGCTCCAGCAGCACGGCGCCGGTGGCCGGGTCCTTCACCGCGAAGAGGGCCTTCGCGAAGCGGTCCTCCTCGATGGCGCGGGCCGCCTGGCGCTGCGAGCGCAGGGCCCACGCGTCCACGTCCTCGCGGGTGATGCCCTCCAGCGTCGCGATGAGGTCTGCGCTGATGCCCTGGGGCACCTGGTAGACGCGCTCGCGCAGCCGCACGTTGCCGCCGTCCTGGCCGCCGCCGTCCGCGCCCAGCGACAGGTGCGACATGCTCTCCACGCCGCCCGCCACCACGAAGTCCATGGCACCGGACGCGACACCCATGGCGCCGAAGTTCACCGCCTGGAGCCCGGAGCCGCAGAAGCGGTTGAGCGACACGGCGGACACGTCCTGCGGCCACCCCGCCGCGAGCACCGCGTTGCGAGCGATGTTCGCGCCCTGCTCGTTCACCTGGGACACGCACCCCGCGATGACGTCGCCCACCTCCCGGGCATCCCAACCGCCACGCCGCTGGAGCGCGTTGAGCGTCTGGGCGAGCAGCTCCTGCGGATGCAGTCCCGTCAGGGCCCCCTTGCCCATCTTCCCGCGCCCACGCGGGGTCCGGACGGCGTCGATGATGTAGCTGGCGGTCATGCGCGGCTCCTTGGATTTTTGATGTAATATTATCGTCGTAATTCGTAAGTCAAGGCGACCTGGGGGAGGGCTCGGCTCCTGGCGTCCATGGACGGCAGTGTTGATGAGCCGCAAGTCCAGGGCATCCGGGGCAGACAGCGCGGCGGGTGGCTCGTTACAAGGCCTTGCGCGTCCCGACCTCCCCGGGCGCTGGGGCACACCTTGGGAGGAGTCGGCGGATACCTTGACGCCTCCACAGCGGCTGGTCCTGGGAATCGCCGTGCTCGCCTCGCTCGTCACGTTCCTGGACGGGGCGATCATCAACGTCGCGCTGCCCGCGATGGTGCGGGACCTGGGCGGTGGGCTCACCCTCCAGCAGTGGGTGGTGGATGCCTACCTCATCACGCTGGGCTCGCTGATGCTGGCCGCGGGCTCCCTGTCGGATGTGTTCGGGCGCAAGCGCATCCTGCGGCTGGGGCTGCTGGGCTTCGGGGCCACGTCGCTGCTGTGCGCGCTGGCTCCGACGGGCGCGGTGCTCGTGCTCGCGCGTGCGCTGCAGGGGGCCACGGGCGCGCTCCTGGTGCCGGGCTCGCTGGCGCTCATCCTGTCGTTCTTCTCCGGCCCCGAGCAGGCGAAGGCCATTGGCGCCTGGACCGGCTGGACGGGTGGGGCGTTCATCGCGGGGCCGCTGGTCGGTGGACTCCTGGTGGACACGGTGGGCTGGCGTTGGATCTTCGCCATCAACGTGCTGCCCATCGGGCTGACGCTGGCGCTGCTCGCGCGCATGGAGGAGCCCACCCGCCCGGAGGGCGCGCGCGTCGACGTGCTGGGGGCCGTGCTCGCGTGCGTGGGATTGGGCGGTCCCGTCTACGCGCTGATTGAGCAGGGGACGGTGGGCTGGACGCATCCCACGGTGCTGGCGTCGCTGGGCGTGGGCGTTCCGGCGTTCATCGCGTTCCTCTGGCAGGAGCGGCGCTCGCCTCACCCGATGATGCCCCTGGGGCTCTTCCGGGCGCGGAACTTCTGGGTGGGCAACCTGGCCACGACGTTCATCTATGGCGCGCTGGCGCTGAGCGAGTTCCTCATCACGCTGTTCCTCCAGCAGGTGGGAGGCTTTCGCGCGACGCTGGCGGGGCTGTCGCTGTTGCCGACGACGCTCCTCATGCTGCTGCTGTCGTCGACGTTCGGTGGGCTCGCGGGCCGGTTCGGGCCGCGCCTGTTCATGGCGGTGGGGCCGTGTGTCGCGGGCGCCGGGTTCCTGCTCATGCTCCGCGTCGGCACGCCGCTGGACTTCTGGAGGCAGATGCTGCCGGGCGTGCTCGTGTTCGGACTGGGGCTGACGACGACGGTGGCGCCGTTGACGGCGGCGGTGCTCGGGTCCGTGCACAAGGCGCAGGCGGGCATCGGCTCGGCCATCAACAACGCCATCGCCCGGGTCGCGGGGCTCATCGCCATCGCGTTCGCGGGGCTCATCGTGGGCCCGCGACTGGACGTCGCGGGCTTCCACCGGGCGATGCTCGTCTCCGCCGGGCTGCTGGTGCTGGGCGGAGTCACCTCCGCCCTGGGCATCCGGAATCCTCCGGGGAAGGCCTGAGCGCGTCAGTCCCCGGCGGGCTGGAGGGAGAAGTACACGGCTTCGGTCCCCAGGTTGAAGGTGTCCCCGTCCGCGATCTTCTGGCGCTTGATGCGCTGGTGGTTGATCCACGTCCCGTTGGACGAGCCCAGGTCCTCGATGAAGTAGTCCGCACCCTCGCGCGTGACGACGGCGTGCTCGCGGGAGACCCTGCCGGACTTCACGACGAGGCTGCACTGCGGGCCGCGTCCCAGCGTGAAGCGCTCCACGTCCACCCGCGTGGCGTCACCGTCCGGGCTCAGCCGCACGAACAGGTCCATGCGCGCGGGAGCCCGGGGGGCGGGCTTGCGGCTCCGGTGGGACTCCGGGGGCGCGTCATCTTCGGGCGCGGACCGGAGTACACGGCCCTGCCTGCGGGGCGCGGGGGCCTTCGTGGCCGGAGGCGCCACGAAGGGCAGGTTCTGCTCCTCGGGTTCGTCGGAGCCCGATTCCTGCGCTTCGTCCTCGCTGGAGGCGGCGGCCCGCGCATCTGCTTCTTCGGACGCGCCGTCCTCCTCGGAGCCCGTGGCCTCTTCTCCCGTCCTGGCTTCTTCGGGCTCGGTGTCGTCGGCTTCCTTGTCGTCAGGGAGCCCCTCGGAGCCGATCGCCGCTGCGATGTCGGCCGCGAATGCGTCGTCCTCCTCGGAGTCCTGCGACGCGTCCTCGTCGTCCGAACCCGCCGCCTTGGAAGAGTCCTCGTCGTCGGAGGCTTCATCCGCCGCCCCTGCAGCGTCGGAACCGTCGTCCTCCGAGCCCTCATCCTCGGACTCCTCGTCGTCCGAAGACTCGTCGGCCGCTTCGTCGGACTCCTCGTCGTCCGAAGATTCGTCGTCGGACTCCTCGTCGTCCGAAGACTCGTCGGCCGCTTCGTCGTCCGAAGCATCGTCAGCCGCTTCGTCGTCCGAAGTCTCGTCGGCCGCTTCGTCGGACTCCTCGTCGTCCGAGGATTCGTCAGCCGCTTCGTCGTCGGCCGCTTCGTCGTCGTCCGAAGCCTCGTCGGCGTCGGAATCTTCCTCCTCGTCCGCCTCGTCCTCGGACGCCACCGGCACATCGCGGGGCTGCGCGACCGCATCCACCGCCGCGAGGACCTCCTGCATGCGCGCTCGCGCCTGGGCGGCCTCGTCCACGGAGGGCCGGGCCTTCACGGGTTCGGACACCGCGGCGGCCGGAGCGGCGGCCACGGTCTCCTTCGCGGGGACAGCGGCGGCCACGGTCTCCTTCGCGGGGACAACCGCTGCCACGGGGACGGCGGCTGCCGCGGGGAGCTCCACCGGCCGCACCACGGGCTCCGGGGCCCGCGCCGTCGGCGCCCTCACGGGCTCACCCGCGACCGTCACCCCGAGCGCCACGGGCGTGGGCGCCACGTACCCGTTCTGTCTCGCGAGCAGGAACAGCGCCTGGGCGACCAGGGCATTCCGGTCCACGCCCAGGTCGTGGCTCATCTGCTCCAGCGCCCGCCACAGGGGCTCCGCGACCTCGATGGTTTCACGAATCCGATTCATGCCTAGCTGCCCCTCAGATTGCCCTGCCACGGAGAGACGTGATCCGGGTCATTGAGCCAATAGAACATCGCTTGCGTCTCCGCGTACTGCCGCTCCGCGATGGACACCAGGTTCGGGTGCAGGTCGCCCAGCGCCACGCCCTCGAACAGGAACCCCTGGCCGGGCTTCGTCGTGCTGGCGTTGCCCCGGAACTTGCGGTCCCGGCTCTGCCACAGCCGCTGCGAGGCCTGTCCCGCCGCCTGCCCGTAATCCGCCGGGGGCGCGATGCGCGTGGGCATCCGGAACGCCGTCTCGCCGCACGACCACAACAGCCACGACAGCGCGCTCCAGTCCCCGCGCAGCATCAGCGCCAGGTCCGCGAGCCCCAGCTCCAGGTCGAGCGTCTCGTCGATCTCCACCTGCTCGTCCTCGTCCCCCTCCACCTCGTACTGCTTCAGCTCCACGGGCCCCTCCCCCAGCAGGGCGGACAGGTCCGGCGGCAGCCAGGACACCGTCGCGCCGGGCTTGAACCGCTGGAGCAGCGCGCCCCGTATCGCCTGGAGCCGCGTGGCGTACTTGCGCACCAACTGTTGGATGTCCTCCAGCGACCGCGCGGGCTTCTCCGGCAGGCCGTCGTAGGAGCAGCGCGGAGGCTCCTGTCCCGCCCAGAAGTCGAACCGGGGGAACAACGCCCGCGCGTACGTGGCCAGGAACCTCGCGGTGTCCGGCTCCACCTCCGCGAGCCCCTCCGCGTCCTGGTGCACCTGATCCGCCACCCCCAGGTTCAGCAGGATGAGGCCGCGCGTGAACAGGTACTCCTTGCGCTCCGGCGCGAGCAGCATCGCCGCGTGCAGGAAGTCCAGCGCCGCGCGAGGCCGGTCCGTCTGGTCCAACAGCACCGCGTAGGCCCGCAGCAGCGTGGCGGCCTCACCGCCGCGCATGAGCGCGTCCGCCATGGGGGCCCACGCCTGTCCCGCCTCCTGCACCACGTCGTTCGCGACCTCGCTCGCGGAGTCCTTCGTGCGCGGCAGCGTCAGCTCCTCCAGGCCCTGCTTCAGCGGCTGGAGGTCCAACGACGTGGCGCACGCGCGCGCCGTGGCCAGCAGGGCCTCGCGGTAGCGCCGGTCCGCGCGGGCCTCCTTCGCCAGCTCGCGCCAGCCCTCCGCGCTCCGGGGGAGGTTGGAGAACACCGGCGAGCGCGCCAGCGCCTCTTCATCCATCGCCCGGCCCAGGTCGCGCGTGAGCACGACCGCCCGTTGCGCGTCCATCAGGGACCACTCGCCGCACGCGAGGTCGCCCTCCGCCCGGCCCTCCTCGAAGTGGACGCGGAAGTCCGCGTAGGTGCCCTCCGCGCGCGACCAGCAGCGCCCGTGCCGCCGTCCGTCCTCGAACTCGGCCTCCCAGAGCAACTGGCCCTGCGCGTCCCAGAAGCGGGTGAGGCCGTGGCGCTCGCCGTCCGCGTTGAGCGTCACCCGGGCCCACTGGTTCAGGTCCTCGCGCAGCTCCGCGTCCCCGGGCAGGTGGGCCGGACGGGTGGGGTAGGGCTCGCCGGTGGACGGCACCACGCGCTGGCCCTGGCCGTTGAAGTGCTCCACCCGCCGCACGGCGCCGTGGTCGTAGTGCATCACCGTCTTGCGCACGCGCTCGCTCACGCCGCCTTCGTGCATGCGCTCGGTGGTGAAGCGGTCGGAGGCCGTCCAGGTGCGAGGGCCGTGGAGCTGGCCCTGCTCGAAGGCGCCCTCCTGGGACACCGAGCCGTCCTCGTGGAAGCGCTGGAAGGGGCCGTGCGGCCGGCCCTGCACCATGATGCATTCGTTGCAGAGGGTGCCGTCGGCGCGCCAGTACCGCCACGTGCCGTGCGGCCGTCCCTTCGCGTCCTTTGGGCCGAAGGACCACTCGCTGTCGCCGTCGTCCCAGGTGGCGCCCTCGGGGACGCCGGAGGGGCGCTGGCCCGCCTCGGTCCGCTCGCGGTTCGCCTTGCGGCGCTTCTCCTCGGACACGTCCACGGCGCGCAGCGCGGCCAGCATCCGGTCCAGGGACTCGGCGGGCAGCGCCTCGCCGACGCGGTGGACCTCCAGGCCGTCCTTGAACGCGACCAGGGTGGGGTAGGCGTCGATGCCCAGCGGCTCGGCGACGGCCTCGTGGGCCTCCGCGTCGAGCCGGGCGAAGGTGATGTCGGGGAACCGCGCGGCGGCCTCGGTGAAGACCGGGGCGAACGCATGGCAGGGTTCACACCACGGCGCCCAGAAGTCCACGACGCACATGCCGGGCTTCTGGGTGACTTCCTCGAAATCCTCCGGGGTCAATTCGACCGGGACACCTGCCAACGGGAACTCCTGCTCAAGGGGAGGAGCAGATAAGAGGGGCGCCGGGGGCGCGCGTCAACCGGCGCGTCACGCGGAGCCCGGGCATGTCCCGGTGTTTCAGGCGGAGCAAGGCTTGAAAAGCAAGAAGGCGGCGGTGTCTCCGTCCACCGCCGCCTCTATCCGAGCCGCGACTTCAGTCGATCTGCAGCTCGGAGATCTTGTGCGGCTTGTCGCTGATGAGGTCCATCAGCTTCCCGAAGCCGAAGGTCAGCAGGCCGATGCCCGCGCCCACCGCCATGCCCAGGGGGCCGCCAATCGCGCCCACGGCCACCGCGCCGCCCAGGCTGCCCGCGATGCCGACGGCTCCCTTGGCGATCTGCGCCCCGTCGTTCACCTTCGCGCCGTTGACGATGTCCACCACGCCGCCCGCCGCGCCGCCCACCGCGCCCAGCACGTTGGCCGCGCCGCCGGCCGCCTTGAGCGCGGAGAGCGCCTTGGCCCCGGCGCTCGCCGTCACGCCGGCCACCTTGCCGATGCCGCCCATCCCCTTCACCGAGTCCAGCACCGTGCGGGTGATGGCGCCGCCCACCTTCGGATCCGCGAGCGTCTTCGCCCAGGGGATGTTCTTCGCCGCGCTGGAGGTGGGGGTGAGCGCGCCCGCGTTCTTGAAGCCTTTGATGGCCTCCGTGAACGCCTTGCCGCCCGTGTACAGGTTCACCGCGCCGTTGGCCGTGTCCGCCACGCCCTTCACGATGTCCGGCATGTTGCTCTCGCGGATGCCCCGCGCCAGCGACATGCCGCCGGCCACCACGCCCGCCACGCCGCCCAGCGCGCTCGCGCCACCCTGCGCCGCGTTCAGGCCCTTGGACAGGGTGTCCCTGCCCAGCAGTTCCGTCGCCTTCGCCGGCAGCCGGCCCGCGTCCTGGCTCAGGCCCTGCGGAATCCTCAGCGCCTGCGCGCCGCCGCTGTTGGCGAACTGGTTCACCGTGCTCGCGGTGGAGATGGCCGCCTGCTCCAGCAGCACCTTGCCGAACGCGTCGTCCTGGAAGGCCTCGGCGTCGGTGACGTCGCGCATGTCGGCGCCATCCCTGCCGGACAACTGCATCCGCTCGCCGTCCCTGCCCACTTCATGGATGCCCTTGCGGCCGTCCGCGTCCGTCACCGTCGTGCGCGAGCCCACCAACTGCGCGCCTGCGTTGGACAGCAGCGACGTGTCCTCCTTGAGGGCGCTCTCCGTCTTGTTGTCCTTCGTGCGCTTCGTCTCCAGCGACTCCTGGAGCTCCAGCCCCTGGGCGGTGGCCTCGCGGCTGCTGGTGTAGTGCTGCTCCAGGTCGGAGCCGTCCGGCTCGCGGCTTCGCAGGTCCATCTTCTCGATGGAGCCGTCCTGGCCGTACGTGGTGGAGGACTCGCCGTTGACGGGCACGCGCTTGGAGGAGTCCGCCTTCTCGAAGGTCTTGCCCTCGAACTTCTCCTTCACGGTGCTGTTTTCGCGCGTGCGCTCCGTCTTGATGGTCGCGTCCGGGTAGCCCTCGATGAAGGTCTGCGAGTCCAGCCGATCCGCGCCCTTCTGCAGGTCCACCGTCCAGCGCTTCGGCGGGCGGCCGTCGCCCGTCTTGTCCGCGTCCCAGTTCTCTCCGCCGCCCTTGCCGTACTCGTCGCGGACCTTGTGCAGGCCCTCCATCGTGTGCGGCCCTTCGCCCGCCAGGTGCGTGTGGCCGTCCAGCGTGCGGTCCACGTAGGACGTCGCCTTCACGTGGTCCTGGGAGAAGTCCTGCACGCGGCTGTACTGCACGTCGCCCTGCGAGCCGTCCTCGCCCCGGGGCGGAATCGCATAGGTGTACGTGTCCGCGCGGTCCACCGGCTTGTCGAAGTCGAACGGGCCCTTGAGCTTGTTGTCGATGGAGCCGCCCCCCTTCTGTTGGTAGTAGGCCGTGCGGCTCGTCTGCGCGCCGCCGTCCGCCTGCGAGTACGCGTCGGTGATGAGCCGGTCGCCGTCCTTGTGCGGCTCCAGGTGGACCGCGTTGCGCGTGTACGTGAGGCCCTTGTCCTTCGTCGTGGAGATGTCGCCGAAGGACTTGAGGTCCGCCGTCTCGTTCCGGTCGCCCTTCCACTCCGCGCGCTCCACCAGCGAGCTGCCGTCGTCCTTCAGCTCCAGCCGGTCGCGCTTGTTGGTGCCGTCCTCGTAGGCGGCCGTGTCCATCACCACGGCGCCGTCCTGCTTCGTCGCGACGGAGCGCTCCACGACCTCCTTCTGGCCGTTGACGCGGGTGAGCTCCACCTGGTTGTCGGACAGGCGCCTGACGCTGGCGCCTTCGGGCACCGGCTCCTTGCCGTCCGCCATCGCGAAGAGCCGGTCGGCCTCCTGCGTGGTCTTCTCACGCAGGGCCCTCTGCGCATGCACCGTCTCGGCGCGCCGCTCGCCCACCGTCTTCAGGTCCACCGCCTGCTTCGCCTTGTCCTCGCCGGACACCGTCTGGCGCTCCGCCGGGGCCGCGCCCGTCGCGGCCAGCCCCACGCGCAGTTCGGGGACCGCCGCCGGCTTCACGGCCGTGGCGGAGGCCTTCAGCGCCTTGCCCACGCCGGTGAGCTCCGGACCCGCCGCGGGCTTCTTCGCGTCGAAGCCATCCACCACGACGGCGGGCCTCTTCGCCTCCACGGGCACCGTCTGGCGGGCGGCCACGGCCGGCTTCGCGGTGGCGATGGGCGCGCTGACGGGGAACAGCGGCTTCCGGGTGGCGGGGGGGAGGACCATGGGGGACTCCAGCAGGGGAGAGCCGTGGAGACGGCGATGCCCGGACCCATTGCGGCCGGCGTGCCAGCCTCCGGCCCCCCGCGCCCTCCCTGATTCCAGGGGGTTGTGCCCCCCGCGGAGGCCGGCCCCTGGTGACCGCGCTCCTGGCGCTGGTGACGGCCGTCACCAGGCAGGCGTCCTGGTTGACGCGGCGCGGAAGGATGTTCGGAGCGGGCGAGGGCCGGCGGTAGACTCGCGGATCAGGTCAGGGCCCCATGACGAAGAGAGACACCGGAAGGCGAAACACAGGCACCGGCAACTCGGACTCCGCGCGCTCGGGAGCGGGGACGGGACGGGGCTCGGGTGATGGAACGGGCCCCCGGCCGCGCCGCGCGGAGGACGTCCCGCCCGTTCCCCAGGTGGGCCGCTACCTGCTGCTGCGCAAGCTGGGGCAGGGCGGCATGGGCGTGGTGTACGCCGCCTATGACCCGGACCTGGACCGCAAGGTCGCCCTGAAGCTGCTGCACCCCAACGCCAACCACGACAACGAGGAGGCGCGGTCCCGGCTGTTGCGCGAGGCGCAGGCCATGGCGCGCGTCTCCCACCCCAACGTCATCCCCGTCTTCGACGTGGGCATGTGGGGCGACCAGGTCTTCGTCGCCATGGAGCTGGTGGAGGGCGGCACGCTGGGCTCGTGGCTGAAGGAGGCGAAGCCGTCCTGGCGCGAGGTGCTGGAGCGCTACCTCCAGGCGGGCCGGGGCCTCCAGGCCGCGCACGCGGCGGGGCTGGTGCACCGCGACTTCAAGCCCGCCAACGTCCTGGTGAGCCGCGCGGGCCGCGTCTACGTGACGGACTTCGGGCTGGCGCGGCAGGTGGGCGACGGGCCGGAGGCCGCGGCCTCACCGGAGGAGGCTCGGGTCCTGGAGTCCTCGGACCGGCGCATGCTGGACACCACGCTCACGGAGGCGGGGCTGCTGGTGGGCACGCCCAACTACATGTCCCCGGAGCAGTTCCGGGGCACGCAGTTGGACGCGCGCACGGACCAGTTCAGCTTCTGCTCCGCGCTCTACGGCGCGCTCTACGGCACGCGCCCCTTCGACCCGGGCAGCATCAAGGCCTACGCGTCCGCCAGCCGCAGCGCGGAGCTGGAGGCCACCGGCACGCGGTCCCTGGGCGGCACGCAGTCGCTGAACGCCGCGCCGGCGAAGGCGGCCCCCGTCATCACGCCGCCGCCCGCGCTCATCCGCGAGCCCCCGCGCGACGTGAAGGTGCCGGGCTGGGTGCGCCAGGCGGTGCTGCGCGGGCTGGCGCTGGACGCGGACGCGCGCTTCCCGTCCATGCAGGCCCTGCTGGACGCGCTCTCCCAGGAGCAGCGCCACGGGCAGCGCAAGCGCTGGATGGGCGCGGCGGGCGCCATGGCCACCTCGCTCGCGGTGGCGGGCGGCGTGGCGTGGCAGCAGTCCCAGGTGTGCGCGGACGCGGGCGCGCTGATGGACACCGTGTGGACGCCGGACGCGAAGGCGCGGCTGGAGTCCGCCTTCCGCGCCACCGGCAAGCCCTTCGCGGAAGGGATGGCCTTCCGCGCCGCGCAGGTGCTGGGGCAGTACGCGGACGCGTGGAAGCACCAGCGCGTCCAGGCGTGCGAGGACGCGCGCGTGAGCGGCGTGAAGCCGGAGGAGCAACTGGACCGGCAGGTGGTGTGCCTGGAGCGCCGCCGCAAGGACCTGCGCGCCACGGTGGACCTGCTCGCGAGCGCGGACGCCGCCATGGTGGAGAAGTCCGTGGACATGGCGCACGCGCTGCCCGCGCTGCACGAGTGCGAGGACGTGGAGTCGCTGGCCGAGCAGCAGCGCCGCCCCTCCGACCCCGCCCTGCGCGACACCATCGAAGCGCTGGAGGACCAGCTCTCGGAGGTGCGCGCGCAGGTGGACGCGGGCCGCTACCCCGCGGCGCTCGCGGCGGTGAAGGCGCTGGAGGCGCCCGTGGAGAAGACGGGCTACCTGCCGCTGAAGGCGGAGATGCGCTTCCACCTGGGCTGGCTCCAGGAGCAGACGGGCCAGTCGCCGGAGGCCTCGCGCCTGCTGTCGCGCGCCGTGTTCGACGCGGAGGCCGGCCGGGCGGACCGGCTGAAGGTCGCCATCCTCAACAAGCTCCTCTACGTGGAGGACGGACAGAAGCACTACGACCCGGCGGCGAACTGGGGCGAGCTGGCGGAGGCCACCCTCCAGCGCCTGGGCGGCGAGCCCGTGCTGGAGGCCGACGTGAAGGTGAACCAGTCCAACCTCGCCATGTCCCAGGGCCACATGGAGGAGGCCCGGGAGCGGCTGACGGAGGCGAGCGCCCTCTACGACAAGGCGCTGCCCCCCGAGCACCCCAAGCGCGCGCGGGCGCTCTTCCTCCTGGGCCGGCTGGTGCTGGGCACGGGCGACGCGAAGGGCGCGGTGCCGCTGCTGGAGGCGTCGCTCGCGAAGACCGAGGCGGCCGTGGGCCCGGTGCACCCGGACGTGGCCCGCCGGCACGGCCTGTTGTCCCTGGCCCTGCGCGACGCCGGCCAGCCCGAGCGCGCCCTGCCGCACGCCCAGGCGGTGGTGGACCTCTACAAGACCCTCCACGGCGAGAAGAGCGCCCAGGTGGCGGAGGCGCTGGACGAGCTGGGCATGTGCCAACTGGGGATGAAGCGCTACGACGACGCGCTGAAGACCTATGAGCAGGCCGTGGCCCTCAAGCGCGAGCTGCTGCCCGAGGGCGACGAGGGGCTCCAGCCGTCCTACGACGGCGTGGGCCAGGCGCTGCTGGGGCTGGGCCGGGCGCGCGACTCCGTGGCGCCGCTCCAGTTGGCGGTGTCCTTCGCGTCCGCGCCGCCGGATGCGCTGGCGGAGTCCGGCTTCGCGCTGGCGCGGGCGCTCTACCAGACAGGACAGACTCCGGAGGCTCGGGCGGAGGCACGCGGCGAGGCCACCCGCGCCCGGGAGCGCTTCAGCGAGTCCGGCATGGAGGAGCGCGTGGGCGAGGTGGACTCGTGGCTGGAGACCCTGCCCCAGGAGTCCCCGCGCCCGCCTGCCCGCAAGCCGGGGCGGGGCCGGCGCAGGTAGGACGTCACGCGCGGCTGCTGGCGACCCTGGCGGGGCGTGCTACCGTCCCGCGCCGTGTCGCTGCCACCGGATGACGACGAGGCGCTCCTGGATGCCACGGCCACCCTGAACCGGGGCCGCGCGGGACAGGTGCGGATGGTGCTGCGGGTGCTCTCCGGCGCGGAGGCCGGCAAGACGCATCCGCTCAAGCAGGGGACGTACACGGTGGGCAAGAACCCCACGTGTGACATCGTCCTCACCGACAAGGCCGTCTCCCGCCAGCACCTGAAGCTGGAGGTGCATGACGAGCACGTCGTCGCCACGGACCTGGGCTCGCACAACGGCTCGTTCGTGGAGGGGCTGCGCTTCACCGCCATGGAGCTGCGCCCCGGCGCGGTGCTCACGCTGGGCACCACGGAACTGAAGCTGGTGCCGGAGGACACGCGCGAGCGCTCGCTGCCCCTGTCCTCGCGCGACCGCTTCGGCGCGCTCGTGGGCCAGAGCCGCAAGATGCGCGAGGCCTTCACCGTGCTGGAGCGCCTGGCGCCCGGCGGCGCGGACGTGCTCATCCACGGCGAGACGGGCACCGGCAAGGACCTGTGCGCGGAGGCCATCCACCAGCAGAGCCCGCGCGCCAAGGGCCCCTTCGTCATCGTGGACCTGGCGGGCGTGCCCTCCACCCTCATCGAGTCCGAGCTCTTCGGCCACGTGAAGGGCTCCTTCACCGGCGCCCAGGCCGACCGCGCGGGCGCCTTCGAGCGCGCGCAGAACGGCACCGTCTTCCTGGACGAGATTGGCGAATTGCCCCTGGAGCTGCAGCCGCGCCTGCTGCGCGTGCTGGAGCGCCGGCAGGTGAAGCGCGTGGGCGGCAACGACTACTTCACGGTGAACGTGCGCGTGGTGGCCGCCTCGCACGTGAACCTGGAGCAGGCCGTCCAGCAGGGGAAGTTCCGCCGAGACCTCTTCCACCGGCTCGCCGTGCTGCGCGTGACGCTGCCCGCGCTGCGCGAGCGCCCGGAGGACATCCCGTTCCTCATCGACCACATGCTCAAGCAGATGGGCCGGCCGCCCGGCGCGCTGTCGGACCAGACGCGCGCCCTGCTCATGCAGTACCCCTGGCCCGGCAACGTGCGCGAGCTGCGCAACGTGGTGGAGCAGGTCGTCAACCTGGGCGAGGAGGCCCTGCCGGACCTGGAGGCGCCCCAGGGCGCGGACGGCCGCAAGGGCCCGGACCTGGACCTCCCCTTCAAGGAGGCCAAGGAGCACCTCATCGAGGTCTTCGAGCGCGACTACCTGAAGAACCTCATCGAGCGCTGCGAGGGCAACATCTCCCGGGCCTCCCGAGAGGCGGACATCGACCGTGTCTACCTTCGGAAACTCCTGCGCAAGCACGGGTTGGATCCGTCCGGGGACCCTTAACACGGGGCGGCACCCAAGGTAGGATGGAATCCCCCATCCCCCTCCGGAGCCACGACCGTGAGCGTGAACCTTTCTTCCAACCTCCTCCGCACCTTCCAGCAGTTGGCGGAGGTGAAGCCCTCAACCCTTCCGCAGCAGACCGCGCAGCAGGTCGGGTTGCCGGAGGAGAAGGTCGTCTCGCAGGTGGAGGGCGCGCCCACCCCCGTGCAGACGGAGCAGGCCACGGACGCCTTCGCGGTGGTGCAGGCCCTGAACCAGGCGTGGGCCAACCGCTTCCAGCCGGTGTCGGGCGCCTCCGCGCAGGACGTGGGCGTGAACGGGACGCTGGCGAACGCGCCCCAGGCCCCGGAGATTGGCGGCTGGGACGCCGCGCCGGCGGACCCCGAGGTCGTCAAGCAGACCAACGCGAACGACTGCGGCGCCGCGGTGGCGGTGATGCTGGGCAAGGAGATTGGCACCAGCAAGACGCAGCCCGCGTCGGACACGGAGAAGATGGCCGCGCTGGAGTCGCGCTTCACGCAGGGCCAGGGCACGTCGCCGCACGAGCTGTCCAACATGCTGGCGAACCAGGGCGCGAAGGTGACGCAGACGTCGTCCAAGCTGGACACCAAGGCCCTGGATGACGCGCTCGCTCGCGGCGCCAAGGGCGCGGTGATGGTGGACTCCAGCCTGGTGGACCCCACCACGAAGCCGGGCGAGACGGGCCGCGCGCACTGGGTCTCCGTGGAGGGCAAGGACGACCAGGGCCGCTACCTGCTCAAGGACCCCAGCACGGGCTCCAAGATTCCGGTGGACGCCCAGCGGCTCGCGGACTCCGTGGAGATCAGTTGGAACCGGCACCAGGGCGGCGGGCAGATGATCGTCGAGAGCGCCCAGGGCATGTCCGAGGCCCAGGCCGCGCAGGAGGGCGGGCAGAAGGCCGTCGCGCTGGGCAACACGGACGGCGGCGGCTCGCGCGCCATGTCCAACTTCGGCCGCGAGTCCTCATAGGCCTTGAAGCCGTGACGACCGACGGCGGATGGATTGGAGTCCATCCGCCGCGCGAAGGCTTCAGACGACGAGGTGCTGCACGGCCTGGAGCCGCAGCAGTTGGCGCGCCAGCTCCTGCACCTGCTCCACCTCCTGCAGGCCCATCGCCTTGCGCAGCGCGAGCCGCTTGTCCGTGGAGGCGCGCAGCAGCAGCGCCCGCAACTGGGGGTTGCTGAGCAGCGGGTTGAGCTGGCGCAGGTGGCCCACCAGCGCGCCCAGTTGGGGCAGCGTGAGGCCCGCCACCATCACCTGCGACGCGGAGCCCTCTTCCGGGCTCTGGCTGGTGGCCAGCATCCACGGCGACAGGAGCAGCGAGCGGGTGAAGTCCTTCTCGCAGGACAGGCCCAGCCGCGCGCACTCCTCCACCAGGGGGCCGGTGTCGTGGCCCGCGATGATGGGCTGGATGCGGGCGGCCTCGTACTTCTGGAGGACGGCGTCGTAGAGCTTCCGGGCCTCCACGCCCTGCGGCGTGCGCGGGAACTCCGCGAAGGCCTGGCCAATCTCCGCGCGCAGCGTGCCCAGGAGCGTGGCGTCGTCCGCGGTGCCGGGCTCGCCCAGGACCTGGGCCAGGTAGGCCCGGTCCTCGGGGACGGCGTTCGCGGACTTCCACCACTCGAAGGTGACGGTGCTCACGCTCAGCACCACCGGCAGGGTGACGACGCCCTGGCGGCCGGGGTTGGCGAGGAAGGCGGTCATCTTCCCCTCCACCTCCGTGAGGCCGCGGTGGAGCCGGTTGAGGACGGCGATGCGCAGCTTCGCGCGGCCCTCCAGCGCCTGCTTCGCGACGTCCGACGACTGCCCCTCCGTCGCGGTGCGCTCCCGGGAGGCGTCGGCGGTGCCGGGCCGGCGCTCCAACTGGGGCGCCACGGGCACCTGCGGCGCCATGGGCGGAGGCTGGGGGAGCGCCGGGGCCGTCTGCTGCGCCTGCGCCGCGAGGGCAGGGGGCTGCTCCAGGGTGCCCAGGCTGGAGGCGCCCTGCGACGTGCCAGCCGCCATCCCGGCCTGCTGCTGCGGGGCCCTGGCGCCGCCGCCTTCGTTGCGCTCCGCCTCGCCGGAGCGGCCGAAGTCCATGCCGTCCTGGGGGCCGGATTGCTCCAGGCCCCCCTTGGCGGAGGCGCCCTTCGCGGAGCCGCCCTTGACGGCGACGCCTCCCTTGCCGGTGCCTCCCTTTCCGGTGGCCTTGCCCGATGACTTGCCTTCACCGGACTGCGCCTTCTCCTCCTTCTCCTGCGCGGGGCTCTGCAGGGGCAGGCCCGGGCGGGGGAGGCCAGACGGAAGGCGGACGCTCATGGCTGGGGGCCTCGCTAGGGGGGAATCAGGCCAGGTTCTTCAGGTGGACGACGAGGTTGCTGTTCTTGCTGCCCAGCGTGCTCGCGTCATCCGTGGGGATGACGTAGCCCTGATCCGCACCGACGTGCTTGCGGAAGAAGTCTACCACCTCCGGATCCTGCACGTTGGACGTGGTGCTCTTCTTGATGCCGTACGCGGAGCCGTCCGCTCCCTTGGCCTTCACGGAGTCAGGCGCGGAGGCGAGCAGGTTGTCCATCGTGCCCGACAGGCGGCCGCCGCCCTCCGGCTGGATGGTCATCGAGGTGTTGTGACCTTCGATGTAGCTGACGTCGTAGTAGGTGTTCCCGAACCCGCCGTCGAACTTCACTTCACCGAGCGTCGCGTTCTTGCCGTCGCCGCTGTCGCTGCGGAAGTTGCCGGACCAGTTGTCCGGGAACTGCACCGTGCGGCTCTCACCGGGCTTCAGCGTGACGGAGTCGACGGGCTTCTCGCCCGCGTTGGGGGTGAAGTTCACCGTCATCGGCTTGTCGCCGTCGTTGTTGAGGGTGAGGGTGTTCTTGCCCTTCGACGCGCCCGGGGCGCCCACGGACTGGGGCCCGGCGACGGCCGCGTCCTGCTGGGGGGCCGCGGGGGCCGGGGCCGCGGCGGCGGTCGCGGCGCCCTGCTCGGGGGGCAGGGTGTTGGCGCTCGCGCCCTCGCCCTCGCCGCCCAGGTCCGGCACGCCGCCCTGCGCCGCGCCGGACGCGCCCTCGATGGCCGGAGCGGCGCCCTGCTGCGCACCGGCGCCGTTCATGCCACCGAGCAGCTCCACCAACTGCTTCAGCATCTGGACCATCTCGGCCAACTGCTCCATGGGATTGCCTCCCTGGAGCGCGCCCTTCCTGCCCACGCCCGCCGGCGCGTCGAAGCCATCCGCCTGGAACATCCCCTGGAGCGACCCCGGGCCGCCCTTGGCCTTCGCCGCGTCCGCCGTCACCGCCGTGGTGCGCGACACCGGGCTGGAGAACTCCGTGGCGGACGTGCGGGGAGAGAAGGAGGAGCTGGGAACGGACGACTTCGACAGGGGGGAGAGCGCCATGGCGGTGTTCCTCGGAGATGGGATGGGGCGGCCGGGAGCTGCCGTCCGGTGCAGCGATGTGGGGGGCTAGAGCACGGCGCGTGCCAGCTCTCCAATGTGATCCAAGTCCCTGGAATGACTGGAGGCCGGGCCGTCCAAGGGGGCGCGGAAGGCCCCCAAGCTGGTGACTGCCGTCAGGCCCCTGGTGTCTGGCGTCATCAGGCCCCCACCCCCGTCCTTTCTGGCGGTGACGCATGTCTCGGTGCGCCGTGTGATGACAGTCATTCAGGGATGTCTGGCGTCACTGTTGGAGTGCCCACCGGACTTCGTGGGTAGTGCCCAACCCGGGGGTTTGAATTGAAACGTCTGTCGAAACAGACCCACTTCATGAGTTGGTTTGTCTGAAAGACGAAAAATTCGCATGTCTTGGATTGGGTGTTACCAAACCGAGACCTCGACCCAGGGTGTGGGTCGGGGTCGCGCCGCCCGCGCGCGCCGTCGCATCCCCTCGCGGGTCTCCCTCCTTCGCCCCCAATCCCTATGTCCGCTCAAATGCCTCTCCGGGCACCGCCCCCTTCGTGGGGACGGTTCCTGGTCGTCGTGTCCGCGTTGCTCACCCTGGCTGGCTGTCAGAAGGCGGCCGCTCCCTCCGAGCCCCAGGCGGAGGAGGCAGGCGCCGCGCGCTTCGTCGTCGCCGTGCACCAGTCGGTGACCGCCTCCGACGTGCAGCGGGTGGACCTCACGGTGGATGGCCCGGGCCAGCCGGAGCTCACCGTGCAGCTCGCGCCGGATGGTTCGGTGTGGACGGGCCTCTTGAGCCAACTGCCCGCGGGCACCGGGCGCCGCTTCCGGGCCTTCGCGTATGACTCGAACGCGCGGCTCATCTACCGGGGTGAGGCATTGGACGTCACCATCACCGCCAACCAGACGGTCCAGGTGAACATCCTGTTGCAGCAGGTGGACCCGTCCCCCGAGTTCGAGAACGCCGGTCCCGTCATCACCTCGCTGGTGGTGTCGCGCTCCACGGTGGAGGTGGGCGGCTTCGTGGACGTGAAGGCCACGGCCTATGACCCGAACACCGGGGACGTGCTCACGTACGCATGGACGGCGACGGCGGGCACCTTCAGCACGCCCGCGGCGCTGTCCACCCGCTGGACGGCCCCCATGACGGAGGGCGTGCAGACCCTGACGCTGACCGTGGCGGACCAGATGGGCGCGTCCACCGCGGTGAGCTTCCCCATCCTGGTGGAGGGCACGGGCGTGGGTGAGGCGGAGGTCTTCGTCCGGTTCAACTCCTGGCCGCAGGTGGTGTCGCTCATCGGCTTCCCCACGCAGGTCGTCCCCGGCCAGTCCATTGGCGTGAGCGCCCAGGGCGTGGACAACGACGACGTGGCGGCGAACCTCCACTACGCCTGGACCGCGAGCTGTGCGGGCACCTGGACGGACGAGGGCACGGCGAACGCGCACTTCACCCCCACGGAGTTGCCCGCGCAGAACACCTGTGACAACTGCCAGCTCACCGTGCGCGTGACGGACGGCCGCGGCGGCGAGGGCCTGGGCCACCTGGGCGTGTGCGTGGGCGCGCCGGTGACCGCCAACGTGGCGCCGCGCATCACCAGCGCGTTCCAGACGGCCCGCACCGTGGGCCCGGGCAGCATCGTGCGCTTCAACGTCCGCGCCATGGACCCGGAAGGCACCGCCCTGGGCTTCGCCTGGGAGGCGCCGGTGGGCACCCTGGGTACGCCCGCCCCCATCTCCGAGGGCAGCGAAGTGACGTGGACGGCCCCCGCCTGCGTCGACGCGCAGGCGACGCCGGTGGTTCGCGCGCGGGTGACGGACGCGGAGGGACTGGAGGCCGTGCAGACCTTCACCCTCACCTGGACGGGCCCCGCGTGCGCCACGACGCTGGGCTTCCTCACGCAGCCCTCGGACGTGCTGGCGACGAACGCCATCACTCCCGCCGTGCGCGTGGTGCTGCTGGACAGCCTGGGCCGCACGTCCCTGGCACCCTCTGGCCCGGTGCGTCTGGCGTTGGGCGCGAACCCCGGCGCGGGCACGCTGTCGGGCACGGTGGAGGCCGCGCCGGTGGCGGGCATCGCGACGTTCGCGGACCTGAGCATCGACGCGTCGGGCGTGGGCTACACGCTGGTGGCGTCGGTGACGGGGCTGCCGCCCCTGGCGAGCCAGGCCTTCACCATCCAGCCGCTGGCCGTGCGCGGCGCGTCGGTGGACCGCTTCGTGACGACGGGCAACGCGCAGGTGACGCGGGGCGCGGACCTGGGCGCCACGGTGGTGCAGGCGCTGGTGGAGCAGGGGGACGGCTCGTTCACGACGTTCAACGGCGCGGGCGCGGCGGACGGCACGTTCACCATCCAGGGCGTCCCCTCGGGCGCGTACTACCTGCGGCTGGGCAAGGACTACGTCGTGACGTCCTCGCGCGCGCCGGACCTGGGGCGTGACGGGCAGGGCCGCCCGGACGCGACCCCGGCGAACGCGAGCACGACCCTGTCCGTGGACTTGCAGGGCCTGGCGTCCTGGCAGGCGGGGGACGACATCGAGGTCTTCTCCGCGGGCACGGGCCTGTGGGCGCAGGGCGTGCCGGAGCTGGCGCTGACGGGCGCCGCGCTGGCCGCGGGCAGCCAGCGCTGGACCCAGACGCTGCGGTACGCCGGCATGCGCAACGCGAACCTCGTGGAGGACTCCGCGGGCGACACGGTGACGTTCCACCAACTGTCCATGAAGTCGGAGGCGACGAACGGCGAGCCCGTGAACTACACGGCGGCGACGCGGGCCTACTCGGCGCCGCTGGCGGTGGCCCAGGGCGGCACGGCGAGCATCGCGGGCACCATGGCCGCGCTCGCGCAGGAGCAGGTGCTGAACGTGGACCTGCGCACGCAGGACTTCGAGGCGCTGCGCACACAGGTGCACCCCGGCGCCCAGCCGGCGGCCCACGCGCTGTTCGTCGCGGCGTTCCCGGACGGCACCCGGGGCAGCTACACGGCCGCGCCGGACCTGCTGACCTATTTCCCGACCCCGGGCGCCGCGAACCGCGTCTTCGCCTTCAGCTTCGGCAACCCCCACCCGGGCTTCACGCAGGCGGGCATGGCGGAGACGTCCTTCACGGTGCCGCTGCTGGCACCAGGCGCGACCCAGGCGCTGACCGTGCGCCCCACGGTGGGCCAGGCGGACGCGCTGCCGGCGTTCCAGGCTTCCGCGCTGGCGCCCCGGCTGAGCCCCGCGCGTTCGCCGACGCTGGCGGGCCAGGACGCCTTCGGTACGCTGACGGGGGTGGGCCTGACTCCGCGCTTTTCCTGGACCGCGCCCGCCGTGGGCTCAGCCACGCATTACCGTATCCGCGTCTATGAGGTCTTCGTGAACGCGCAGGGGCGTACGGCGCAGAGCGCGGGCGGGCCTGTGGCGCAGATGTACACGGCGGCCACGTCGCTGCGCTTCCCGCCCGGCGTGCTGGCGGCCGGCAAGCGCTACTACGCCATCCTGGAGGCGGCCTCCTCCGGTAACGCCGACTTCCAGGGCCACCCCTTCCGGTCCGCCTGGCCGGAGGCGCACGCGATGCTCGTCACGGGCACCTTCGCGCCGTAGCCGTCGCGGTGTCTTGAGACGCCGCTTCCGCCCCGAGCCTCCAGGTCCATGCGGCCCTGGGGGCTTCGGGCGTTTGTCGTTGTGCCCCGTCGTTGGAAAACCCCCATGCCCCTATTGCGTAACCTGCGTGCCCTGACGGGCACCGCCGTGTTGTGTGTCTTTTCCCTGTTGTGGGTCCAATGCGCCTCGGATGAACCGGAGGACGCCTGCGACGCGGGCTGTCTCGCGGGCGAGGCATGCCAGGACGGAGGCTGTATCGATGAAGCCTGTATCGGGGTGGTGTGTCCCGACGGACAGGTCTGCGCCGGGGGCGAGTGCGTCCAGCCCACGGTCATCATCCCCACGCCGGTGGAGGCGCAGTGGGGAACGACGAAGGAGAACGGCGAGGCGTGTGTCGCCAACCGCGACTGCCAGAGCGGAAGCTGCGCGGATGGCGTCTGCTGTGACTCGGCCTGTAGCGGCAGATGCGACGCGTGCAACCTGCCCGGCAACGAGGGCCTCTGCACCGTCGTCCCTCGCGGCACGGCGTGTGACGACGGAGACGCCTGCACCCTGGAGGATGTCTGCGATGGGGAAGGGGAGAACGCCTGCTCGGGCACGCTCAAGACCTGCGGCACTCCGCCGAGCCAGTGTCACGAGGCTGCGGGCACCTGTTCGCAGGGGGCCTGCACCTACGCGCCGAAGCCCGCGGGCACCGCGTGTGATGACGGCAATGCCTGCACCCGCGGTGAGACCTGCGGCGCCGACGCGCTCTGCGGAAGCGGCACGATGACACTGTGCGAGTCACCGGGCGGCGTCTGCCTGGAGAACGCCGGGGCCTGTCAGCCGGAAACGGGGGTGTGCACGTACGCGCCCCGGACGCAGGGCACGGCGTGCCGCGCGGCGGTGGGCCCCTGTGACGTGGCGGAGACCTGCACGGGCGCGGGGGGCGAGTGCCCTCCGGACCTGAAGCAGCCGGCGGGAACGGCGTGCGTGGACGACGGCAACCCCTGCACCACGGACGTCTGTGATGCGTCGGGCACGTGCCTGCATCCGGTGCTGGCCGTGGGCACGGTTTGCGGCGCGGGCAACGTGTGCAACGCCTCCGCGCAATGCATCTCCAGTTGCTACATCGGTGGGACGCTGTACGCGGCGGGGACGGCGAACCCGGCGGGCCCGTGCCAGGTGTGCGACCCGGCCCGGTCCACGTCGGCCTGGAGCTTCCAGTCCCCGGCCACGCAGTGCCGTGGCGCGGCGGATGCCTGCGACGCGGTGGAGTACTGCACGGGCGGCAGCGCGCAGTGTCCGGCGGACGGCGACGTCGCTGCGGGGACCAGTTGCGGCGCGGGGAGCATCTGCGACGCGTCCGGCCAGTGCTCCGCGAACTGCTTCATCAACGGCACCCTCTACGCCTCCGGGGCCACGAACCCGGCCGGCGCGTGCCAGGTGTGCAACCCGACGCTGTCCACGACGGGCTGGAGCTTCAAGCCCGCGTCCACGGTGTGCCGCGGGGCCTCCGGTGTCTGTGACACGGCCGAGTACTGCACGGGCAGCAGCGCGCAGTGCCCGGGCGACGCGGCGGTGGGTAACGGCACGACGTGCGGCGGCGGCTCGGAGAGCGCCTGGGGACCGTGTGAGGGGTTCTCCGGGGCATGTGGAGAGGCAGGCACGCAGTCGCGGACGGTCACGGTGCAGGCGTGCTTCAACGGAGGCTGCCAGGCGTCCACCACCACGGAGACCCGCGCCTGCACGCGCGACACGGACGGCTTCACCTGCGGGAGCACGACGACGGGGAGCTGGGGCTCTTGCAGCTATTCGGGCACCTGCGCGGAGGACGGCGTCCAGTCGCGCACCGTCACGGAGCGCATCTGCTCCGCTGGCACGTGCCAGGCCTACACGGGCACGGAGACGGCGGACTGCTACCGCAGCACCGAGGGCAAGTCGTGCGGCACCACCACGGCGGGCAGTTGGGGCGCGTGCAGCTACTCGGGGACTTGCGCCGAGAGCGGGACCCAGTCGCGCAGCGTGACGACGCGGACGTGCTCGTCAGGCTCGTGTGGAAGCTTCACCACGACGGAGCAGGGGAACTGCGGCCGTTCCACGACGGGCACCGTTTGCGGAATCAATATCGGCCCCTGGTCTGCTTGTGGCGGCTTCAGTGGAACGTGCGGCCGGACGGGCACCCAGTCCCTCGTGGAGACGACGCTGCTCTGCGCCTCTGGGTCCTGTAGCGGGAGCGCCAGCCGCACCATCACGAATACATGCGAGCGGGACACCACGGGCGTCTCCTGCAACGACGGCAACTCCTGCACCACGGGCGACACGTGCGACAGCGGAGGAAGCTGCTCCGGCACCCAGATGTCCTGCCCCGGTGGTGGGACGTGCTCGAACGGCGTCTGCCCGGCGACCTGCAACGGTCCGGATGTGGCCATGTGCAATGGTGTCTGCACCAACCTCAACAGCAACGCCAACTGCGGAGCCTGTGGGAACCGGTGCCTGATCAGCGCGGGGTTTGTCTGCCTGAACATGGAGTGCGTCTGCCGGTATGACTATGCCGTGAAGGATGGCGAGCCTGGGGCACTCCCCGCCTGCTTCGCGGCCAGTTCCCAATAGGACCATCAGGCCATGAAACACTTGTCGCGCGGGACACGCATGCGCCCGCGCGAGTAGTGGCTCACCTTCAGGCTGTACGGCATGGGGTGGCGGCCACCCGGGAGGGCTTTGAGAGGGGTTGGGATTTACACATGTGACAGGGAGTGCTACGAGTTTGGCAATCACGACCCGGAGTGTGGGCCGTGTTCACGCTTCCCGCGCGTGCCCCCGTCTCATCCCCCGAGTTCCCCCATGCCCCGCTTGAGATCCGTGCGTGCCCTGAGCGGCACCGTCGTGTTGTGTGTCTTCACCCTGTTCCTGGCCCAGTGCGCCTCGGAGGTCACCGACGAGACCTGTGGCGCGGGCTGTGCCTCGGGAGAGGTCTGTTGGGACGGAGGCTGTGTCGACGAATCCCTTGCCCCGGAGACCCCGGAACGGCCGGTGGAGGCGCAGTGGGGGACGAAGCAAGAGAACGGCGAAGCGTGCGCGTCCGGCCGCGACTGCTACAGCGGCGAGTGCGCGTCCGGCGTCTGCTGTGACTCAGCCTGTGATGGGCAGTGCAACGCGTGCAACCTGCCCGGCAACGAAGGCACCTGCACCGCCGTCCCGCGCGGCACGACGTGCGACGACGGGGACGCGTGCACCCTCGAGGATGTCTGCGACGGTGACGGCGTGAATGCCTGTGCAGGCACGGCCAAGGTGTGCGACGCCCCGCCGGACGCATGCCACCGGTCAGCGGGCACCTGCTCCCAGGGGGCCTGCACCTACGCGCCCGCTCCCGAAGGAACGGCGTGCGTGGACGACGGCAACCCCTGCACCACGGACGTCTGTGATGCATCGGGTTCATGCCTGCATCCGACACTGACGGTGGGCACGGCCTGCGGCGAGGACGGTGTGTGCGATGCCTCCGCGCAGTGCACCTCTGGCTGCTGGATCGACGGAGCGCTGTACCCGGCGGGGGCGGCCAATCCGGAGGGCTCGTGCCAGGTGTGCGACCCGGCCCGGTCCACGTTGGCTTGGAGCTTCCAGTCCCCGGCCACGGTGTGCCGGGGCGCGGCGGATGCGTGTGACGCGGTGGAGTACTGCACGGGCAGCAGCGCGCAGTGCCCGGCGGACGGCGATGTCGCGGCGGGAACCAGCTGCGGCGCGGGCAGCATCTGTAACGCGTCCGGGCAGTGCTCCACGAACTGCTTCATCAACGGCACCCTCTACGCCTCCGGGGCCACGAACCCGGCGGGGGCATGCCAGGTGTGCGACCCGACATTGTCGACGACCCAGTGGAGCTTCAAGCCCGCGTCGACGCTGTGCCGGGCGGCCTCTGGCGTCTGTGACGTCGCAGAGTACTGCACGGGCAGCAGCGCACAGTGCCCTGGCGATGACGTGGTAGCCAACGGCACGACCTGCGGGAGCACGACGTCGGAAGGATGGAGTTCGTGCGATTACGCGGACTCATGTGCGGATGAGGGCATCCGGGAGCGCTCCATCACCGTGCGTGTGTGCTCTTCCGGCACGTGTCAGGCCTTCACGGATATCGAGACTGCGAATTGCTACCGCAATACCAACGGTCTTGCGTGCGGGACGAACAGCACGGGACCGTGGAGCGTCTGCTTCTACAGTGACAGGTGTGGCGAAACCGCACCCAGGGGCCGGATCATCACCTCCGGTGTTTGTTCCAATGGCGGCTGCCAACAGACTTCCTTCGAGGAGGTTGAATGGTGCCATCGGAGCACGGAAGGGGCGTCGTGCGGTGGCGCCTATTACCCTCCCTGGAGTGGCTGCGATGGAACCTTGGGATCAAACCCCTGCAGCACCTCAGGGGAGATGACCCGCACCATCACCGAGAAGCTCTGCCGCTCGGGCAGCTGTTCGGACGTCTCGACGTTTCAGGCGATGGCCTGCCAGCGCAACCCTAGCGGTGCCTCCTGCGACGACGGAAACGCCTGCACGACGGGCGACACCTGCAACAGCGGAGGCGGCTGCTCCGGAAGCCAGATGAGCTGCCCGGGCGGAGGGACGTGCTCTGGAGGTGTATGCAGCACTCCCACGGGATGCCCTGGCGGGCAGACGAAGTGCGGCGGCTTCTGCACCGACATCTACAGCGACGACAACAACTGCGGCGGCTGCGGCATCAAGTGCAGCGCCGCCCACAACGAGGTCTGTTCCGGCGGGTGGTGCACCTGCGTGCAAACGCCGGGCAGCCCCTACCAGTGCCCGTGACGCCATGACATGAGGCACTTCTCGCGCGGGACGCATGCGCCCGCGCGAGAAGTGGCCGAGCCTTTTGCCGGTCCGGATCAGACCCTTCGGACCGTGCTCGAATGGATGAGCCGCAGTAGCAGCAGCAGCACCACCGCTCCGATGAACGCCACGAAGATGGTGCCCGCGAGGCCGCCGAACGGGGCTCCCGTGCCGAGCGCCCGGAGGATGAAGCCGCCCAGGAACGCGCCCACCACGCCCACGACGATGTCGCCAATCAGGCCGTAGCCACCGCCCACCACCGCGGACGCGAGCCATCCAGCAATGAGGCCAATCACCGCCCACAACAGGATTGCTTCCAGCGCCATGTCTCTTCCTCCCATCGAGGTGATGGGCGAAACATGGGCATGATTCCCGGTCGCGCTCGCCCCGCCCCCAAGGGCGACGGCAGGGCGGGCAGGCGGCCTGCGCCACCTCCCACCGGCCAAGGTGTCTTCAGAGGGGGCGGGGCAAAATGCCCCAATTTGAACCTGTGGCCGCGCTCTGCTGGCATGGAGTGAACATCTGTCGCTGAAGGCGGCGAGGAGTCACTTTTCGTGAAGCGCATCTTCGAGTCCGTCGGGTCGCCGCTGCAGTTCGACCGTGAGTCCTTCCGGTGCCGTCACACGCTGCTGGGGCACCCCGCGCTGGAGCTGGAGAACCTGGCGGGCGTGGTGCAGCGGCTGCCTTCCGAGAACGTGTTCTTCAGCTCCGGCCTGCTGCCCAAGGACGCGGACTTCGACCGCGCGCACGTGGACCACCGCACCGGCCTGTCGCTGAAGGACACCGTGGAGAACATGATGACGAGCAGCTCGTACATCATGCTGCGCGCGCCGGAGCAGGACCCCAGCTTCCACGACCTGTACCGCGCGCTGCTGGCGGAGGTGGAGGACCTGATGCGCGCGCAGGGCGTGGGCACGCGCGCGGTGGACCCCATGCTCTACCTCTTCATCGCGTCCCCCGGCAGCGTCACGCCCTTCCACCTGGACCGCTACTCCACGCTGCTGATGCAGTTCCGGGGCACCAAGGCGGTGCACATCTCCAAGGCGTGGGACGAAGAGGTGGTTCCCGCGCCGGACCTGGAGGCCTTCGTCGCGCGCTCCGGCTCCAAGGTGAACTACCGGGAGACCTTCGATGCCACGGCGACGCGCTACACGTTCGGCCCCGGGGACGCGCTGCACATCCCCTTCGTGGCGCCGCACTACGTGAAGAACGGCCCGGAGGACGTCTCCGTGTCGCTGTCCATCATCTTCAACACCCGCGAGACGGCCCGGCACCTGCGCGCGCTGCGCGCCAACCATGCGCTGCGCAAGCGCCTGGGCCCCCTGGGTTACCGGCCCACGCCGGTGAACCGCTTCCTGCCGTTGGACCACGTGAAGAGCGGCGTGGAGCGCGTGGTGCGCCGCGCGCGGGGCCTGCTGCCCGGCTGAGGACGGCGCGCCCACGGCGTCCCGTGGCCCACCAGGACGAACACCTCCCCCACTGTGCGCATGAGGCCAGGACACATGCGCCAGAAGCTGACCCGATGCGCGGCGCGACGCCTTGTTGACGGCCGGGCCCTTAAAGATGCATTCAGGATGCATCTTTTGGGGCGTGGGCCCAGAAAGCGAGCGAAGTCATGTCGAGCGTGTACGAGAAGATTGGCGGGGAACCGGCGATGGCGGCGGCGGTGGAGGTCTTCTACCGGAAGGTGCTGGCCGACGAGCGCATCAACCACTTCTTCGAGGACGTGGACATGGAGCGCCAGGCCGCCAAGCAGAAGGCGTTCCTGACGATGGTGTGCGGCGGGCCGGCGAACTACTCGGGCAAGGACATGCGCGCGGGGCACAAGCACCTGGTGGAGCGCGGGCTGAACGGGTCGCACTTCGACGCGGTTGCGGGGCACCTGAAGGAGACGCTGGAGGAGCTGGGCGTGCCCGCGGAGCTGGTGGGCCAGGTGATGGCCGTCGCCGAAGGGGCGCGCGCGGACGTCTTGAACCGCTGAAGCAGCCCGGGAAGGAGGCACGCCATGGCGAAGGTGCGGCATGAATCCGAGTGGTATCCGCTGGAGCCCGGAGAGACGGTGCTGGACGGCCTCTTGCGCCAGGGCGTGCGCGTGCCGCATGCGTGCCGGGCGGGGGCCTGCCAGTCCTGCCTGATGCGGGCGACCTCGGGCCCCGTGCCCGAGGCAGCGCAGGTGGGGCTCAAGGACACGCTGCGGGCGCGAGGCTACTTCCTCGCGTGCACGTGCCGGCCCCAGGAGGGCGCGGCGCTGGAGGTGGCGGGGGCGTCGGAGCTGCGCGTCCCCGCGCGCGTGGTGGACCTGGAGGCACTCAGCGCGGACGTGTTCGCGGTGCGGCTGGAGGTGGAGACGCCGCTCGACTATCGCGCGGGGCAGTACGTCACGGTGGTGCGCGCGGACGGGCTCGCGCGCAGCTACTCGCTGGCGAGCCTGCCCCGCGAGGGCCGGCTGGAGCTGCACGTGCGGCTCGTGCCCGGGGGCGCCATGAGCGGCTGGTTCGCCCGTGACGTCCGGCAGGGCGAGCCGGTGCACGTGCAGGGGCCGGCCGGGGACTGCTTCTACGTGCCCGGGCAGCCGGAGGCGCCGCTGCTGCTGGCGGGGACGGGCACGGGGCTCGCGCCGCTGTATGGAATCCTGCGGGACGCGCTGGAGGCGGGCCACACGGGCCCCATCCACCTGTTCCACGGGGCGAAGGACCCGGGCGGGCTGTACCTCATGGACGCGCTGAGGGCCCTGGCGGCGAGCCATCCGAACCTCCACTACCGCCCCGTCGTGCTGGCCGGAGGCGGCGGGGACGTGGAGGAGGGGGCCCTGGAGGCGAAGGTCCTCACGTGCCTCCCGAAGCGGCTGGTGGGCTGGCGGGCGTTCCTCTGCGGCAACCCCGAAGCGGTGCTATCCCTGCGCAAGAAGCTCTTTCTCGCGGGGTTCTCGCTGAAGGACATCCACGCGGATGCCTTCCTGCCGAGCGCGCCGCGAGCAGGGCCTGCCGCCGGAGCCGCCTGACTTGCACCTGACCCTTCACGCCGACTACTCGCTGCGCGTCCTCATGTACCTGGCGGCACGTCCCGGGCGGCCGTCGTCCACGCAGGAGATGGCGGACGCCTACGGCATCTCCAAGCACCACCTGGTGCGCGTGGTGCAGACGCTGGCGCAGGAGGGACACGTGGAGGTGAAGCCCGGGCGGGCCGGCGGCGTGCTGCTGGCCAAGGCCCCGGGAGACATCCGGCTGGGCAGGGTGGTGCGCGCGGCCGAGCCGGACTTCCACCTGGTGGAGTGCTTCGACCGGGAGCGCAACACCTGCCCCATCGCGCCGGCCTGCGGCCTCAAGGGCGTGCTGGCGGAGGCGCGCGACGCGTTCCTCGCCACGTTGGACAAGTACTCGCTGGAGGACCTGCTGCGGCGCTCCAAGCCCGGCCTGTCCGACCTGCTGCTGACCCCGGCCGCGCCACAGGGGTAGGCGCGCCCGGGCTCACCTCACGCCTGTTGGAGCAGGGGGCGGTCAGCAGCAGCCCGGGGGCCACCCACGGGCATCCGCCAATCCGTGTCACACCGCCATGACACCCCCATCCACGAAGAGTTCGACGCCCGCGACGAAGCTGCTCTCCTTCGACGCCAGGAACAGCACCGCGTTCGCGACATCCTCCGCCTGACCGAGCCGCCCGAGCGGTGTCATCTGTTTCAGCACGTCCTCCATCCCCGCGTTGCGCTGGAGGTATGTCTGCATCGCGGGCGTCTCGATCACCCCGGGTGAGACCACATTGACGCGGATGCCTCGGCTCTTCAGGTCGGTCGTCCAGGTTCGCGCGAGTGCGCGGATCGCGGCCTTGGTCGCGTTGTAGACCGACAGGGCAGGGAAGCCTTTGCTGCCACTGGCCGAGCCGGCGAGGATGACCGCTCCTCCGTCGGTCATGAGCGGCAGCGCCTTCTGCACGCTGAAGATCATGCCCTTCACGTTCGCGCTGAACACGCGCTCGAAGTGCTCCTCGTCGATCGCATCAAGCGTCCTGGTTTCGGAGATCCCCGCATTGGCGAAGACGACATCGACCCTGCCGTGGTCGCGCTTGATGCGCTCGTAGAGCCGGTCGAGGTCGGAGAGATTTCCCACGTCCCCTTGGACGCCAACGGTGGCACCACCGATTTCGGTGACTGCCTCGTCGAGCCTCTCCTGCCTTCGCCCGGTGACGTAGACCCTTGCCCCCTCCGCGGCGAAGGCCCTGGCGGTCGCGAGCCCGATGCCATCACTTCCGCCGGTGACGACCACGACTTTGTCCTTGAAACGCGCCATCTCGATTCCTCTCCTTCAAGAGTGCGCGTTGAAGGTATCCGTTGAATACCAAGGTTCAAGAGCGTACCTTCAGCATCCCAGGTATGCCGCGCGATACTGAAGACGCACCCATCTACCGAGCCGACTGCCCCACCCGCCCGATCCTCGACCAGATTGGCGACAAGTGGTCGATGATGGTCCTTGCCGTGCTCGTGCCCGGGCCGAGGCGGTTCAACGCCATCAAGCGGCAGCTCGAGGGCATCACCCAGCGCGTGCTGACGCAGACGCTGCGAAAGCTCGAACGCAACGGGATGGTCCGCCGCCGCGTCCTCGGCGGTTCGCCGCCGGGCGTCGAATATGCGCTCACCCCGCTGGGCAGGTCGCTCCAGGAGCCGTTCGCGGTGCTGTACGACTGGACCCTCGCGCACATCGACGCGATCCAGAAACACCAGGAGGCCTACGACCGCGAGGCGGTGGCCGCCGCTCGCGATTCCGACTGAGCCGGGCCCTCCGCGATGCCTCGACGGCGGGCCCGGTCTCCAGGCCCGCCGCGAGTCCGCTTCAACGGCTCAGCGCCACGTGTCGTTCACGGTCGAGCTGCCCGTGGCCGGCGTCGTCAGGGTGCGGTTGGCGCCGCTCTCCCAGGTGACGTTGTTGGCGGCGTCCTTCTTGATGAACTTGTACTCAATCGCCGTGGAGCCCGGCAGCCCGACGGCCGCGCTCCACGTGGGGTAGTTGGCCGCGGACAGCAGGATGGCATTGGCCGGAGCCCAGCTCCCCAGCGCGGCGACGTTGCCCACCACGTACACGTTCTGGCCCATCACGGTGCTCGCCGTGACGTTGAACGTCACCGTGGCCCCGCTGGTGGACGTGGTGACGGAGAGCGCGCTGCTCGCCGCGGACACGTTGCCCGCCGTGTCCCTCGCCCGCACGGTGTAGCTGTACGCCGTGCCCGCCGTCAGCCCCGTGTCCGTGAAGCTGGCCGTCGTGGGCGAGCCCACCAGCGCCCCGTTGCGATACACGTCATAGCCCGCGATGCCGCTCGCGTCGGTGGACGCCGTCCACGTCAGAGACACGGTGGTCGCCGTCTTCGACGGAGCCGTCAGGCCCGTGGGCACCGAGGGCGCCGTGGTGTCCTGGGACGGCGCACCCGCGGAGATGGTCCCCGCGTTGAACGTGGAGGTACCCGCGGGGAAGAAGTAGTTGAGCCCCCCGTTGTTGTCCCACGTCCCGCTGCCGTTGTTGAACACCGCCTCCAACTGCGTGGCGGAGCCCAGGTCCACCGTGTGCTTCGCGTAGCCGGAGACCTCCGCCGTCGCCATGGCCACGCCCGGCGCCGTCGTCCACGTGCCCCCCGCCGGGCGGTAGTGGATGTATGGGGTTGCGTAGCCCTTCTTGTAATAGACGGTCGCCGTGTTGCCCGCGCTGGTGGTGACGGAGAGCGCGGTGCTCGCGGCGGACGTGTTGCCCGCCGCGTCGCGCGCCCTCACCGTGTAGCTGTAGGCCGTGTTGGAGGACAGCCCGCTGTCCGTGTAGCTCGTGGACGTGGGCGAGCCCACCTGGGTGCCATTGCGGAACACCAGGTAGCCCGTCACGCCCACGTTGTCCGTGGACGCGGTCCAGCTCAGGGACACCGTCGTCGCGGACTTGGACGGAGCCGTCAGCCCCGAGGGCACCGACGGCGCCGTGGTGTCGCTCACCGGCGCGCCCGCCGTGATGACGCCCGCGTTGAACGTGGAGGTGCCCGTGGGGAACAGGTAGTTCACGCCATTGTTGTTGTCCCACGTGCCGCTGCCATTGTTGAACACGGCCTCCAACTGCTGCACGGAGCCCAGGTTCACCGTGTACTTCGCGTAGCCCGTCACCTCCGCGTCCGGCATCAGCACGCCGGGGGCCGTGGTCCACGTGCCCCCCGCCGGGCGGTAGTGGAGGTACGGCGTGGCGAAGCCCTTCTTGTAATAGACCGTCGTCGTGTACCCCAGGCCAGTGGTGACGGAGAGCGCCGCGCTGGCCACCGAGGTGTTCCCCGCCGCGTCACGGGCCCTCACGGTGTAGCTGTACGTCGTGCTCGAGGACAGCCCCGTGTCCGTGTACGTCGTCGCCGTGGGCGCGGCCACCTGCGTGCCATTGCGGAACACGAGGTAGTCACTCACGCCATAGTTGTCCGTGGCGGCCGTCCAGCTCAGCACCACCGACGAGCTGGTGACCCCCGACGCGGAGAGCCCCGAGGGCGCCGACGGCGCCGTGGTGTCCGGGGGCAGGGTGGTGACGGAGAGCGCGCTGCTCGCGGCGGACGTGTTGCCCGCCGCGTCCCGCGCCCGCACCGTGTAGCTGTACGCCGTGCCCGCCGTGAGCCCGCTGTCCGTGTAGCTCGTGGACGTGGGCGAGCCCACCTGCGTGCCATTGCGGAACACCTGGTAGCCCGTCACGCCCACGTTGTCCGTGGAGGCCGTCCACGTCAGCGTCACGGAGCGGTCCGTGCGCGTCGCCGCGAGCCCCGTGGGCACGGACGGCGCCGTGGTGTCCACGCGGAGGAACGGGTAGGTGCCCGTCACCGGACCATTGATGTCCTCGATGTACTTGCCGCCCTCCAGCCGGTACTTCCCGGCGCCCACGTAGACGGATTGGATCTCGCTCCGGGTGACGTTGCCGCGCGCGTCGGTGGCCTCGATGTAGTAGTCGAGCACCTGGTCCCGGTAGGTCCCCAGGTAGACGTAGTAGAGGTCGCCAATCTCCTGCGCGGCCACCTTCTGCATCACCGGCAGGTGCGCCGGCTGCCACGCCACGCCGTTCATCACCGGCCGCAGCTCGCGGCGCTGGAGCGGGTAATCCACCCAGGCGCCCACGCGGGACGGGTCGATGCCCGGCACGCCCGCGGCCTTCAGTGCCGCCGGGTCGTAGACGCGGGGCGTGTTGTCCAGCGGGTCGATGCTCTTCGCCGTGTGCACGCGCACGCGCGCCTTGATGCTGGCGATGCCGCTCACGTCGTAGGCGTAGGTGTACAGCGCGAAGTTGTTGTCGAAGTGGTGCAGCGTCCAGCCTTCGGACTTGTCCGTGTTGGCGCTGCCCGGGTTGTACGGCCAGCGCTGCGGCCACCAGACGGAGGGGCCCGTGCGGTCCTGCGCCAGCCGGTCCTGCACGTACGGCTTGGAGAAGTAGAGCGACTGGTTGAAGGACAGCGTGGGCTTCACGTTGTCGTCCACGTTCTCGTCGTAGTAGCCGAAGCCGGAGTCCATGGCCGGCAGGAGGAAGTACCAGGCCAGCTCCGCGGGGTTCGCGCCGCCCGCCCAGTCGTTCGCCGCGTCGCCCTTCACCGGGAAGGACAGCATCCACGGGTTGAGCTGGTTGCCCGCGTGCGTGATTTGCGAATCCAGCGCGGTGGTGGGCTTCCAGTGGTTGGGGTGCGCGTCCAGCCAGACCTGCTCGGCCGTCTTCGCGTAGTTCATCGCGGCCTGGAGCAGCGCGAAGTTGCGCTCCAGGTAGTGCCAGCCGTGCTCCAGCGACACCGTCATCCCCTCCTGCACGCCGCTCAGGTTCGTCTTGGGCGCCAGGTTGAGCCCGGTGGCGGAGTTGAACGCGGGGAACTGCCCCTTCCAGATGCCAAAGGGCAGCCGCCAGTGGTGCCACTGCGGGTCGGACGAGGAGTCGCGCGTGTCCACCCACGAGCCGTCCTGCACGTGCACCACGTCCGTGGAGGCGGGCGTGTTGTTGACCAGGTACTCGTCGATGCCCAGGCACTGCACGCCGCCGGTGCAGGTGACGGCCCGGCCGTTGAGCCACGTGTCCAGCGACCCCGCGCGCCCGCCGGAGTTGTCGCCGTCATGCGCGAGCACGAAGAACTGCTTCTGGGACGTCAGCCCCTCGAAGTTGCGCAGGCCCACCACGTCCACGGTGGCCTGCCCCTCCCAGCCCTCCAGCCAGGAGCCGTTCTGGTTGACGGGGATGCCCACGACGCGCGACTCGGCGCCCGTGGCCGGGTCCACGTAGCGCACCCAGTGCGGCGTGGAGGCGAAGGGGTACTTGTTGCGGATGACCTGCTGCTCGTGCGCCATGGGCTCGCTCACCCAGGCGCCCACGGTGCTGGTGTTCTGGAGGTCCGCGCGGTTGGGCGGCGACACCAGCGTGTCCGAGCCCGGGTCGTTGAGGAACGGGTAGTCCTTCAGCGTGCGGGAGAAGTGGTTGTCACCGATGACGGACCACTTCACGCCCAGCTTCGCCAGCGTGGGGATGAGCCGCTCGCTGAAGCCCAGCTCCGTGGGGAAGAAGCCCTTGGAGGCCGTGAAGCCGCTGCCCAGGAAGTACGACTGGGACAGCGTGGCGCTCTGGTAGATGAGGTCCTTGAGGAAGTAGTCCGGCCCCACCAGCGGCCCCATGGAGTGGTGGCCCGTGAAGTGGATGAGGTCCAACGAGCGGTTGCCCGCGGGCGTGCGCAGGTTGGCGTAGCGGTCCCGCCAGGTGGCGCCCCAGTTGGCGTTGTCGTAGCCGGACACGTTGCGGCGGGTGACCAGGTCGTTGACGTTGTTCACCACCGCGCCGGACATGGTGACGTGAATCTGTCCCGTGGAGGCGTTGGCCTTCATGTCCGCGGCCACGTCCGGCGGCCAGTACTGATACGCGCCCACCTTCGCGTGGTGCGAGTAATACGTCACCAGGTCGTCGTGCGGCATGGGCGCGCCCGACGGCAGGAAGTAGGTGTAGTTGGCCGGAGGGGACTGCTTTATCTGGATGACCTGCCCGTCATACGCGTAGCGGATGGGGCCGCCCACCGGCGTCGCGTTGTATTGGGTCAGGTCGTAGTACGCCCAGAAGTTGGGCATGTGATTGTGATACACGTGCGCGGCGGCGATTTGAGCCGCCGCCGGTGGCGCGTGTAACAGGATGACGGCGAACACCGCGAGCAAGGCCAGTTGCGACTGTCTTTTCATGGGGCGTCCTCACCGGGCGAGAGGGGCCGCCCGGTGGGCGCTGCTTACTGGCGTTTGACTCAAGATTTCCCGTGTAAACTGGGAATGGCAATCTGTAAATCGATACTGCGATGCGTCAGGCCGCCGTGCTCATGCGGTCGTTGACAGGGGACATGCGGGCCCGGACAGTCGGCGCGCCATGGCCACCTATCCCGCGTCAGCCCGTGAAGCCTTTGTCCAGTTGCGTACGCTTTCGGAGGCGCTGGCCCGGCCGCAGGAGCGTGCGCGGGCGCTGGCGGAGCTGCGCGAGCTGGCGGAGCTGTCTCGCGACCAGCCGGAGGGCGCGCCGCTGCGGCTGGCGTCGGTGGTGGTGGCGGTGGGCGCGTCCCAGGAGCGGCTGGAGCTGTTGATTCCGCCGTCCATCTTCGCGCCGGAGGCGTGGGCGTTCACGTTCCTGGAGGGGCTCTTGAAGGTCCCGCTGGACGAGTACGCGGGCAAGCACCTGGTGGAGGTGGGCTCCGGCTCCGGGTGGATCTGCATCGCGCTGGCGAAGTTCACGGGGCTCGCGCGCATCCGGGGGCTGGACCTGAACCCGCAGGCCCCGGCGGTGGGGTTGTGCAACGCGTGGCTCAACGGCGACGAGGCGCTGGTGTCGCGGCTGTCCTTTGGCGAGAGCGACCTGCTGCTCGGGCTGCCCCAGAAGCCGGAGTGGGACTTCATCGTCGGGTGCATCCCGCAGGTGCTGCGGAGCGACGAGCTGCCCGCGGAGCTGGCGCAGGCGGATGAGCAGGCGCTGCTGGACTTGTCCAACTACACCTCGTTGCAGAACGTCTACGAGGACCACTTCGGCCTGGGGCTCATCGCGCGCCTGCTCAACGAGGCGCCGGAGCGGCTGCTGCCCGGGGGACGGCTGCTCTTGAACCTGGCGGGCCGTCCGGGCCGGGCCATCATCGCGCGGATGTTCACGCGGCGGGGCTTCACCACCCGCGTGCGCGTGGCCCGGCGGGTGATGCAGGCGGCGGACACGGACATCCGCCCGCTGGTGTCGCTGGAGCAGCGCACCGGGCGCGAGTTCGAGTTCTTCATGGAGGCCCACAGCCCGGAGCCCCTGCGCGCGGCGACGGCGCTGGGCTGGCTGCAGTCAGGCCACCCCATCTGGCACGAGGTGGCGGTGTGGGAGGCCCAGTTGTCGCAGCCCCGGGAGACGCTGGCCCTGCGCGCCGCGCTGCGCTCGCTGGGCATCGCGGCGCTCCAGGAGGAGCTGGACCTGGGGGCGGCGTCCGCGGAGCAGTTGGGCTTCGTCACGGCGCTCGCGGAGCGGCTGTCCCAGGCGCCCTTCCTGCCCTACGCGCACGAGGCCGGCGACGCGTCCTTCCGCAGGCTGGTGGCGCGCTACCTGGACCGGCACTTCGGCCTGAGGTTGTCGGAGGACTCGCTGTTCGTGGCGCCGGAGCGCGAGCAGGCCGTCTATTCCTTCCTGCTCGCCACCTGTGACCCCGGGGACGCGGTGCTGGTGTCGCGCAGCCTGCACCCGCTCTACGCGCGCGCGCTGGACAAGGCGGGCGTGCGCGCCACGGTGACGCACAACACGCTGGGGGAGATCCGCCGCCTGCTGAGTGCCTTCGACGTGAAGGCCGTGCTGCTGACGGTGGAGCCGGGCGAGCGCACCAACCTGGCGGTGCTGCGCGACATCGTGGCGGAGGCCGCGCGGCGGGGCATCTGGGTGGTGCTGGACGAGAGCGCCTTCTTCAACATCACCGGGGACGTGGAGCCGCGCACGCTCTTCGAGTTCCTGGCGCGGACGCAGCACGCGCCCAACCTGGTCATCCTGTACGGCCTCATCAAGAACGCGGTGTGGCCGGACCTGGAGTTGACGCTGCTGCTGCCCGTGCCGGAGCCGCTGCGCGTGGACCTGGAGGTGGCGGCGGAGGTGACGTACTCGCGCATCAGCGTGCTGGCGGAGTGGTTCTACGAGCGCACCTTCTCGGAGCTGCTCGCCTTCCGCATGGCGTTCGCGGAGCCGGAGCCGCCCTCGCCGCACCGGGCGCCGGAGGTGCCGCTGCCGCGCTCGCGCCGCATCGAGAAGCTGTCGGAGCTGCCCGCGTTCGCGCCGAAGTTCTTCCGCGAGGACGACCCGGAGCTCGTGCGCCTGGACTACGGAGAGAACGAGGGCCCGATGCCGCTGCCGCTGGTGGAGGGGCTCATCGCGGCGGGCGTGGCGCCGCGCGCGGACGGAGCGCAGACGGGGCTGGCGGAGGCCGTGGCGGCCTTCCTGCTGGAGACGCGAGGGGCCCGCTATGTCCCCGAGGACGTCGTGGTGGCGCCCGGCGTCTGGCCGCTCATGCACCACCTGGGCGTGGCGCTGCGCCAGCGGCTGGGCCGGATGCCGCGCGTGTTCCTGGTGACGCCCTGTTACGGCGTGCTGGAGCCCACGTTCCTGGCGGCCGGCTGCGAGGTGGAGTCCGGCCCGCTGGGCACTCTGCTGTCGCGCCGCGCGCGGGGGAGCACGCCGGACGCGGTGGTGCTGTCACAGCCGGCGAACCCCACGGGGCACTACCTGTCGCACGAGGAGTTGATGGCGCTGGCGACGTTCGTGGTGGAGCAGCGCTGCCTCTGGATCTCCGATGAAATCTTCGGCCTGGTGAACCTCACCAACCCCACGGCGGAGACGGTGCACAGCCCGGTGACGCTGGAGGGGGCGGTGCCCGGCATCGGCGCGCGGACGGTGTTGTTGGGAGGGCTGTCCAAGGAGTTCGCGGCCGGGGGCCTGCGAGTGGGGTGGGTGGCGACGAAGGACCGGGCGCTGGTGGCGGCGCTGCGAGACAGCGCCCCGGGAGTGCTGCACACGCCCACCGCCCGCGCGGCGGCGTACCTGTACGCGGCCCATGCGCGAGGACCGGACGGACAACTGCTCTACGCCGCCCGGCACAAGGCGCTGAGGAACTACCTGGCGAGGATGCGGCGCGACCTCGCGGAGAAGCGCGCGTTGTTGGCGGAGGCGCTGCCCGATGACGGCCGGGCGGAGGCCACGGAGGCGGGGGGCTTGTTCCTCGCGCCGCCGATGACGGCGTGGCTGGGGCGCTCGGTGGATGGGGTGAAGCTCACGCCGGAGAACCTGCCGCGCGTCGTCTACGAGCACACGCACGTCGTGCTCAACGGTGGCGCGTGGTGCGGAGACCCGGAGCGGGTGCGCGCGGTGTTCTCCATTCCCCGCGAGAAGCTGTTGAAGGCCCGCGATCGCTTGAGGGCCTTCGGCCAGCGGCTGCGCTGACGGAAGCAGCGCGGCCACAAATGACGACCCAGGCGGCCAGGGAGGCGTAAGGTCAGAACCTGTCCGACAGTCGGACATGATTCCCCAGGCGAAGCGGCCGGTCCCTCGCCACGGTCCCCAAACCTGTCCGACAGTCCGACAGGTTCCCGCCGCCCAGGCAAACTGAGCGCCTTCGGGCCACGCCGTTCCGAACTTGTCCGACAGTCGGCTGGTTCCTGCGGCTCAGACCGAAACGGGCAGGTCGCGGCCGCACCGTTCCAAACTTGTCCGACAGCCGGACTGGCCGTTGCGGCTCGGACCCAAACGGACGCGTCCTGGCCACACCGTTCGAACTTGTCCGACAGTCGGCCCGGTTTCGGCTGCCCGGAAGCGGACGCCTTCGGCTCCCTCTGTTCTGAACTTGTCCGACAGCCGGACCGGCTTGGGCCGCCCGGTCGAAAGCGGCAGCTCGTGGTCGCATCGTTCTGAACTTGTCCGACAGGAGGTCTGCGCGGAATAAGCAGTCCTACGAGCCGCATAGAGGTGGGGTGACATCGCAAGAAGAAG
>NZ_JAIQDD010000025.1:0-145205 GCF_020036995.1 Corallococcus sp. AS-1-12
GTCATGCCGGGCGACAACATCGCCATCGAGGTGGAGCTCATCACCCCGGTCGCGATGGAGAAGGAGCTCCGGTTCGCGGTTCGTGAAGGTGGTCGTACGGTGGGCGCGGGCGTCGTGGCGGAAATCATCGCGTAGTTCCCACGCCACCAGCTCTCCGGTACGCCCCTGGTGGGCCGTTCCGGGGAGCCGGTGGAAATCCAGTTGCAACCCATGGGGTGTGGTGGTACACACCGCGCCCCTTCGTTCCGAAGAAACGGTTCTCTGAAATCCAGGCGTTGACGGGCGTACCGCCTCACGGTTCCCAGAGGTCGTTCAAAGAGGTTCTTGCGAATGGCGACACAGAAGATCCGCATCCGGCTGAAGGCGTACGACTCGAAGCTCCTGGACCAGAGTGCTGGGGAGATCGTCGAGACGGCCAAGCGCACGGGCGCCAAGGTGGCCGGTCCGATCCCCCTGCCGACGCGCATCAACAAGTTCACCGTGTTGCGTTCGCCGCACGTGGACAAGAAGAGCCGCGAGCAGTTCGAGATCCGCACGCACAAGCGCCTGCTCGATATCCTCGAGCCGACCCAGCAGACGCTGGACGCGCTGATGAAGCTGGATCTGTCTGCCGGCGTTGACGTCGAGATCAAGTCCTAGGAAGCGGGATGGCGTCGGAGTGGTTTCACTCTGACCCCCGAGGAAAGTGCCATGGCGAAGTTTGACGTAGTCGACCTGGATTTGAAGAAGGTGTCGGAGATCGAGCTCTCCGACGAGATCTTCGGCGCCGAGCCGAACACCCACCTGTTCTACGAGGTGGCGAAGATGCAGCAGATCAACCGGCGCCGCGGCACGGTCGGGGTGAAGAACACCTCGCTCGTCAGCGGCGGCGGCAAGAAGCCCTGGAAGCAGAAGGGCACCGGCCGCGCCCGCCAGGGCTCGATCCGCGCCTCCCACTGGGTGGGCGGCGGCAAGGCGATGGCCCCCAAGGCCCGTGACTACTTCTACCGGCCTCCCCGCAAGGTCCGCCGCGGTGCCCTGCGCGCCGTGCTGTCCCTGCGCGCCCGGGAGAAGCAGCTCATCATCCTGGACGGCTTCAAGCTGGACGCCCCGAAGTCCAAGCAGGCCTTCGAGGTGCTCACGCGCCGGATGAAGCTCCAGAACGCGCTGGTCATCGACGAGCGTGGCAACACCAACCTGCACCGCAGCGTGCGCAACCTGGCGAAGTTCGACGTGCTGCCGCCCGAGGGTCTCAACCTCGAGTCCGTGCTCAAGCACTCGCACATCGTCCTGACTTCCGCCGCCGCGAAGGCGCTCGAGGGGTCCCTGTCATGAACCTGAACGACGTCATCAAGGGCCCGCTCATCACGGAGAAGCTGGACAAGGCCCGGGAGAAGTTCCGCCAGTACTCGTTCATCGTGGACCGCAAGGCCACGAAGCACGACGTGTCCCGCGCGGTCCAGTCCCTGTTCAAGGTCACGGTGGAGGGTGTTCGCACCAACATCGTGCGTGGCAAGACGAAGCGGGTGGGCAAGAGCATCGGCCAGCGCCCCAACTTCAAGAAGGCGGTCGTCACCCTCAAGGAGGGTGACAAGATCGAACTCTTCGAAGGGGGAGCGGTCTGACGCCACTGGCGTCCGGATCCGCCTGAGAGGAACACACCATGGGCATCAAGAAGTACAAGCCGACCAGCGCCGCCCGCCGTCTGATGACGGTGTCCGACTTCGCGGACATCACCAAGGACTCCCCGGAGAAGTCGCTCACCGAGCCCATCAAGCGCTCCGGTGGCCGCAACGTCCACGGGCACATCACCCGCCGCCACCAGGGTGGCGGTCACAAGCGCCGCTACCGCGTCATCGACTTCAAGCGTCGGGACAAGGACGGCGTGCCGGCCAAGGTCGTCGCGGTCGAGTACGACCCGAACCGCACCGCCAACATCGCCCTCCTGCACTACGCGGACGGTGACAAGCGCTACATCCTGGCCCCCGTGGGCCTGAGCGTGGGCGACACCGTGTTCGCCGGCTCCACCGCCGACATCCGGCCGGGCAACAGCCTGCCGCTGCAGAACATCCCGGTGGGCACCATCATCCACAACGTGGAGCTGAAGCCGGGCCGTGGCGCCCAGGTCATCCGCTCCGCGGGGACCTCTGGCCAGCTCATGGCCAAGGAAGACCGTTACGCCCAGGTCCGCATGCCTTCCGGCGCCGTGCGCAAGGTGCTCATCGAGTGCCGCGCCACCGTCGGCCAGGTGGGCAACATCGAGCACGAAATCATTCGCATCGGTAAGGCGGGTAAGAGCCGTTGGCTGGGCATCCGGCCCACCGTCCGCGGTCTGGCCATGAACCCTGTCGACCACCCGCACGGTGGTGGTGAGGGTAAGTCCGGCCAGGGTAATCCGCACCCGGTGTCTCCGTGGGGCAAGAAGACCAAGGGCCTCACCACGCGCACCAACAAGCGCACCGACAAGTTCATCGTGAGCGGCCGCCGCCAGGGCGCGCGCAGCCAGTAAGAGGATTTGAAACATGGCTCGTTCGATCAAGAAGGGTCCGTTCGTCGACGATCACCTCCTCAAGAAGATCGAGGGGATGATTGCCGCGAACAAGAAGGCGGTCGTCAAGACCTGGTCCCGGCGCTCCACGATTCTCCCTGAGTTCGTGGGTCACACCTTCGCCGTGCACAACGGCAAGAAGTTCATTCCGGTGTTCGTGACGGAGAACATGGTGGGCCACAAGCTCGGCGAGTTCGCTCCCACGCGCACCTTCGGCGGGCACTCGGCGGAGAAGAAGGTCGCCAAGGCCCCGGGCAAGTAGCCCGTACCTACGCCTGAGAGCCTGAGGAGATGACCATGGAGTCGACTGCACATCTGCGTCACCTGCGCATGAGCCCGCGCAAGCTGTCCCTCGTCGCGGCGCTCGTCCGGGGCAAGCCTGTCGAGGCCGCCCTGAACATCCTGAAGTTCACCCCGCGCGCCGCCGCGCGGCCGGTGGAGAAGCTCATCAAGAGCGCCGTCGCGAACGCGACGGACCTGTCCAAGGGTCAGGTCGACGTGGATACCCTCTACGTCAAGACCATCTCCGTGGACCAGGCCGCCACCCAGCGCCGCTTCATGCCGCGCGCCATGGGGCGCGCGACGCCCATCCAGAAGAAGTCTGCCCACGTCCACGTCGTGCTGGCCGAGGCCAAGAAGTAGGACCCGTCGGGCCCCGCCCGGACGCACCAAGGAGATTCAGTTTGGGACAGAAAGTACATCCGATCGGGTTCCGGCTCGGCGTCATCAAGACCTGGGACTCCAAGTGGTTCGAGCACAAGAACTACGCCCAGTGGCTCCACGAGGACATCCGCATCCGCGAGTTCGTGAAGAAGTCGCTGAACCACGCGGGCGTGTCCAAGGTGGAGATTGAGCGCGCCGCCAACAAGGTGAAGGTCAACGTCCACACCGCGCGTCCGGGCATCGTCATCGGCAAGCGCGGCGCTGGCATCGAGACCGTCAAGAAGGACCTCCAGCAGTTCACCAAGAACGAGGTCTTCCTGAACATCGTCGAGGTCCGCAAGGCCGAGACCGACGCGCAGCTCGTGGCGGAGAACATCGCCACGCAGCTCGAGCGCCGCATCGCCTTCCGCCGCGCCATGAAGAAGGCGCTGCAGACCGCGATGAAGTTCGGGGCCAAGGGCATCCGCGTGGCCTGCTCGGGCCGCCTGGGTGGCGCCGAGATGGCCCGCTACGAGTGGTACCGCGAGGGCCGCGTGCCCCTGCACACCCTCCGTGCGGACATCGACTTCGGCTTCGCCGAGGCCAAGACGACCTACGGCAAGATTGGCTGCAAGGTCTGGATCTGCAAGGGCGAGGTCCTCCCCGGCAAGGGTGGCCAGGCCCCCCAGGCCACCAACCGGTAAGACGCCCCTGTGGGGCGGGCCCTAAGAAGCCCGCCCTGCACGCGAGGCACGAAGGACATCGACCATGCTTCAGCCTGCTCGAACCAAGTACCGCAAGATGCAGAAGGGCCGCATGTTCGGCTCGGCCCACCGCGGCAGCGACCTCACCTACGGTGAGTTCGGCCTGGTGAGCCTCCAGCCGGGATGGATCACCTCGCGCCAGATCGAGGCGGCCCGTATCGCGATGACCCGCCACGTGAAGCGCGGCGGCAAGATCTGGATCCGGATCTTCCCGGACAAGCCCATCACGAAGAAGCCCGCCGAAACCCGTATGGGTACCGGTAAGGGTGGCGTGGAGTACTACGTCGCGGTCGTCAAGCCGGGACGCGTTCTCTACGAGATGGAGGGCATGACGCAGGAGATCGCCACCGGTGCGCTGAAGCTGGCGCAGGCGAAGCTGCCGGTGCTCACCAAGATCGTGCGCCGCAGCGAGCTCTCGCTGTAGTCACGCACCGCCGGGACGGGCGCTCCACCTGGTGACAGGGGAGGGCGCCCGCATCCCGCGCCGAGGAGACCAAGATGGCGACTGCGAAGGAACTGAAGGACCTGTCGACGGACGACCTGCAGAACCGCGCGAAGGAACTGCGCGACACGCTGGTCCAGGATCGGCTCAAGCGTCGGACCGGCTCGCTGGACAGCCCCGCTGAGGGTGTGCAGCACCGCCGTGATCTGGCCCGCATCCTCACCGTCCTGGGCCAGAAGGCCCGGGCCGCGAAGGCGGGGTAGTAGTAGCAGTGCATCTGCGGGCATCCGGGCTCACCCGGGTGTCCGTGGCCATCCGGGCAGAGGGCCCGGGTGCATGACAGACAGTGAGAACCAACATGGCTGAAGCGACCGAAACGCCCGCTGCCGAGACCTCCACCCGGGGTCGTCCCAAGACCCGCGTGGGCATCGTCACCTCCAACAAGATGCAGAAGACGGTGGTCGTCACCGTCCAGCGTCGTGCTCCCCACCCGAAGTACGGGAAGATCATGAGCCTGCGCGAGAAGTACAAGGCGCACGTCGAGGATCACGACTACCCGAAGAAGGTCACCATCAACGAGGGTGACCGGGTGCGCATCGCCGAGACCAAGCCCGCTTCGAAGGACAAGCGTTGGCGCGTGGTCGAGGTGTTGGAGAAGAGCAAGAACGTCTAGGTAGGCCACACCACGTCCGTGCGCCATGAAGCGCGTGGACGGGTTCGAGCAAGAGGAGACTTCACATGATTCAGATGCAGAGTGTGCTCGATGTGGCCGACAACTCGGGCGCCAAGAAGGTGTTTTGCATCAAGGTTCTCGGCGGCTCCAAGCGCAAGTACGCCTCCATCGGCGACGTCATCGTCGTGTCGATCCGCGAGGCCCTGCCCAACTCCAAGGTGAAGAAGGGTGACGTGGCCAAGGCCGTCATCGTCCGCACCCGTCGCGAGGTGGGTCGTGCGGATGGCAGCTACATCAAGTTCGACGGCAACTCGGCGGTCCTCATCAACAAGGACCTGGAGCCCATCGGGACGCGCATCTTTGGGCCGGTCGCCCGTGAGCTGCGTGCCCGCAAGTTCATGAAGATCATCTCGCTGGCGCCCGAGGTCCTCTAAGAGGACGCAGGCCTGACGGCGAACAGCCAGAGTGAGGAAGCCATGCAGAAGCTGAAAGTCGGTGACACCATCCAGGTCATCTCCGGGTCCGAGCGCTCGGAGAAGACGCCGGCGACCAAGCGCGGCAAGGTGCTGAAGGTTGACCGGGAGGCGGGCCGCGTGACGGTCGAGGGCCTGCGCCTGGTCAAGCGCCACCTGCGCAAGACGCCGCAGTCCCCCGAGGGCGGCATCATCGAGAAGCCGGGTACCATCGCGCTCTCGAACGTCCAGGTGGTCTGCGCCAAGTGCGACAAGCCGACCCGCGTCGGCATCCGCAAGGAGGGGGAGACCTCCAAGCGGTTCTGCAAGCAGTGTGACGCCCTGATTGACTAGGGGTCGTTGTTCGGGCATGTATGCGCGCCCCTTGCCTCACCCGGTGGTGAGGCAAGCGGGCGTGCACGTCCAGAGGGCTGAAATCGTTGTGCCTTCTGGGTGTTTCCACGTTCTAGACGCAGGACTGATCGGGCGCGCTGGGTCATGACGGCGTTCCGAAGCAGAGGACTGAAAGATGGCTGACGAGAAGAAGGCCGACTCGAAGGAAAAGAAGAGCAAGAAGCGCGGCAAGGAAGAAGCCAAGAAGGTCGGCTTCGCCGCGAACATCGAGGAGGGCCTGAAGGCGCGCTCGGCGCGGCTCAAGGACCGCTTCCGCGCGGAAGGCGTTCCTTCGCTGATGAAGGAGCTGGGGCTCAAGAACCCCATGGAAGTGCCGCGGCTGGAGAAGATCGTCGTCAACATGGGTCTGGGCGAGGCGCTCGCCAACAACAAGATCCTGGAGTCGGCGGTGGACCAGTTGGCGGCCATCACCGGTCAGAAGCCGGTCGTGACCCGCGCGCGCAAGTCCATCGCGAACTTCAAGCTGCGCCAGGGCCAGGCCATCGGTGCCGCCGTCACGCTGCGCGGCGACCGCATGTTCGAGTTCATGGACCGCCTCATCACCGTCGCGCTGCCGCGCGTGCGTGACTTCAAGGGCGTGTCCCCGAAGGCCTTCGACGGGAAGGGCAACTACACGCTCGGCGTGCGCGAGCAGATCATCTTCCCGGAAATCAACTACGATCAGATCGAAAAGGTGAAGGGGCTCAACATCAGCTTCGTCACCACCGCCCGGAACGACGAGCAGGGCCTCGCGCTGATGCGTCACTTCGGCATGCCGTTCCGTCAGTAACCGAGCCCAGGACTCCCATCGATCATGGCCAAGCTCTCCAAGATTGCCCAGGCGAAGCGCAAGCTGAAGTTCCCCGTGCGTCAGTACAACCGCTGCGGTCTCTGCGGTCGTCCTCGCGCCTTCCTGCGCAAGTTCAAGATGTGCCGTATCTGCCTGCGTCACCGCGCCCTGCGCGGTGAGATCACCGGCGTCACCAAGTCGTCCTGGTAGGCGCTGGACCCGGAACATCGTCCCTGCCCTGAAGAGGGCAGGGCGGTGCCCGGTTGAAGTAGAAGGGAAGTGGCGGTCGTCGCGAACCCCCGGGATGGGCCCGGCAGGCGCGGTGGCCGCAAATGCGGTGAGTCCCCAGGGGACCGCTGCTTTGCTTGAAGGTGCTTCATGCCGGTCAATGATCCCGTCGGCGACATGCTGACCCGCCTGCGCAACGCCTCGCGTGCGCGGCACGACAAGGTCGTCATCCCCCACTCGAAGCTCAAGGTGGAGATCGTCAAGGTCCTCAAGGACGAGGGCTACATCGGGGATTTCACCATCCACGAGGTCGCGCCGCAGAACGAGATCACCGTCCAGTTGAAGTACGGCCCGGATCGCAGCCCGGCCATCACCGGCATCCGCCGCGTGTCCAAGCCTGGCCTGCGCCGCTATGTCGCGGTGCGCGACATCCAGCCGGTGCTCGGCGGCATGGGCATCTCCATCCTCTCCACCTCGCGCGGCATCCTGGTGGACACCGAGGCCCGGAAGCAGAAGGTCGGCGGCGAGCTGCTCTGCACGGTCTACTAGCCAGGAGCCTGGGTGAGGCGCCCCGCGAGGAGCGCGCCCCGGGCGACGACAGCACGAGGCAATCATGAGTCGGATTGGAAAACTGGCGATCAAGCTCGGCGACAAGACGAAGGTCAACGTCGCCAACCAGCAGGTCAACTTCGAAGGCCCCAAGGGCAAGCTGTCCGTCAAGCTCCCCGCCAAGGTGAAGGTGGAGGTGAAGGACGGCCAGGTGACGGTGCAGCGCGCGGATGACTCGCGCGAGGCCCGCAGCCTGCACGGCCTGACGCGGACGATCCTCGCCAACGCGGCGAAGGGCGTGTCCACGGGCTTCGAGAAGCGTTTGGACATCCGCGGCGTCGGTTTCCGCGCGGAAGTGAAGGGCAAGGCCATCCACTTCTCGCTCGGCTACTCCCACCCGGTGGTGTTCAACCTGCCGGAGGGTGTGACGGCGGAAGTCGACAAGACCTCCCGCACCGAGGACAGCCTTCCCACGGTGGGGCTCACGCTCCGCTCGGCGGACAAGGAAGTCCTGGGCGCCACGGCGGTCAACATCCGCTCGCTGCGTCCGCCGGAGCCCTACAAGGGCAAGGGCATCAAGTACGCCGAGGAGCGCATCCGTCGCAAGGAGGGCAAGACCGGTACGACCTAGTCGTCGCCGCGTCTTCGCCGAGCATTCAACCCCGCCGGGCCTTGAGGTCTGGCGGAATCATCCGGCGGCGGAAGGCCGCATCGCCGCCGGACGGAAAAGGAAGCAGCCATGTCCAAGACTGTCGATCAGCGCCTCAAGAGGAAGAACCGCATCCGCAAGAAGCTCTCCGGAACCACGGAGCGTCCGCGGCTGTCGGTCTACAAGAGCCTCAAGCACATCTACGCGCAGGTGGTGGACGACTCCACCGGTCGCACGCTGGCGTTCGCGTCGTCCCTGTCCAAGGAGCTGAAGGGCAAGGACGAGGGCGACAAGAAGGCCGACGCGAAGCGCGTGGGCTCCCTCATCGCGGAGAAGTGCAAGGCCGCCAACGTCGATGCGGTGGTGTTCGACCGCAACGGCTTCCCTTACCATGGGCGCATCGCCGCCGTGGCTGACGCCGCGCGCGAGGCCGGCCTGAAGTTCTAGGTACCAGAAAGGAATTCCTCAAGTGGCAACTCCGATCAATCCGAACGATCTGGACCTGACCGACCGCGTGGTGAATATCAACCGCGTGGCCAAGGTGGTGAAGGGTGGCCGCCGTTTCTCGTTCGCCGCGCTCGTCGTGGTGGGCGATGGCAACGGGCACGTGGGCGTGGGCCTGGGCAAGGCCAACGAAGTCCCCGAGGCCATCCGCAAGGGCGGCGAGAACGCGAAGAAGAACCTGTTCCGCGTTCCGCGCATGGGCCACACCATCCCTCACGAGATCCTGGGGCACTTCGGTGCCGGCTGGGTGCTCCTGAAGCCGGCCTCCGAAGGTACGGGCGTCATCGCCGGTGGCGCGGTGCGCGCGGTGCTGGAGGCGGCGGGCATTCGCAACATCCTGACCAAGAGCCAGGGTTCGCGGAATCCGCACAACGTGCTGAAGGCCACGGTCGCTGGCCTGAAGCTGCTGCGCAGTGCGGAGCAGGTCGCGCGGCTGCGTGGCAAGGACGTCGAGACCCAGAAGCTCGCGGGCGAGGCGAGGGGCTAGTCATGGCGCTCAAGGTTAAGCTGACGAAGAGCTTCTCGGGGTCTTCCGAGGACATGCTGGCCACCATCAAGGGCCTCGGTCTGAAGAAGTTCGGCGACGAGCGGCTGTTGAAGGACACCCCGGCGGTGCGCGGCATGGTGTTCAAGGTGAAGCACCTGGTCTCCCTGGAGACGGTCAGCCAGGAGGCCCCGGCGCCCAAGCGCCGCAAGCCCCGGAAGATTGTCGCCCGGGACCGCGCCCTGGAGCGCCTGGCCGCCACGGCCAAGGCCTGAGAACTGAGGACCCAACATGAGCATCCTGACCAATCTGAAGCGCCCTGAGGGCTCCTGGCACCGCAAGAAGCGCGTGGGCCGTGGCCAGGGTAGCGGCCTGGGCAAGACGGCCGGCCGCGGCGGCAAGGGCCAGAAGGCCCGCTCCGGCAACATGCGGTTCGAGGGCTTCGAAGGCGGCCAGAGCCCGCTGCAGCGCCGTCTGCCGAAGTTCGGCTTCAACCCGCCCAACCGCACCGCGTACGCCATCGTGAACCTGGGTGACCTGGAGCACGTGTTCGACGCGGGCGCCACGGTGGACGAGGCCGCGCTGAAGCAGGCGGGCCTGGTCAAGGGCCGTTATGACGGCATCAAGGTCCTGGCGCACGGCGAACTCGCCAAGAAGCTCACCGTGAAGGTGAACAAGGTGTCCGCGGCGGCTCGCGAGAACATCGAGAAGGCGGGCGGCTCCGTGGAGGAGCTCCCCCTGATGGCGCACAAGCCGGAGTCGGCCGCCAAGGCCCACGCCGGCAAGGGCGTCAAGGCTCCTCGCCAGCCCCGGGCGTAGGCGTGACCGGCGCGCATCACGGTGATGTGGTGCGCGCCCCCAGCCTTGTGTAGGCTTCCGCGCCCCTTTCCGGAACCGGAGAGGGGCGTTTGTTGTTGCTGGCAGAACCTCTTGAAGAGGATGGCATTACCGTGGCCCTGAACGCCTTCGCCAACGTCTTCCGCATCGCGGAGCTGCGCAGCCGGCTTGCGTACACGCTCGTGCTGCTGTCCGTCTACCGCATCGGCATCTTCATCAACACGCCGGGCGTGGACCGCTCCGCGATGAACGCGTTCATGGACGCCCAGAAACAATCGGGCGGTCTGGTGTCGCTGTTCAACCTCTTCTCCGGCGGCGCGCTGGAGCAGATGTCCATCTTCGGCCTGGGCATCATGCCGTACGTGAGCGCCTCCATCATCATCCAGCTCCTGGCGGTGGTGGTGCCCAGCCTGGAGCGCCTGCAGAAGGAAGGCGCCGCGGGCCGCCAGAAGATCAACCAGTACACGCGCTACGGCAGCATCGCGCTGTCCATCGTGCAGGGCGTGGGCATCTCGCGGTGGCTGGCCTCGCTGGGCCGCTCCGACGCGGGGCAGGGCGGCTTCAACCAGGTGGTGGTGCCCAACGACAACCTCTGGTTCACCTTCATGACGGTGGTGAGCCTCACGGCGGGCACGGCCTTCATCATGTGGCTGGGCGAGCGCATCACCGAGCGCGGAATCGGCAACGGCATCTCGCTCATCATCTTCGCGGGCATCGTGGCGCGCGTGCTGCCCGGCGCGAAGACGCTGCTGGACCTGACGACGCAGGAAGTGGTGAACGTGGCCGCGGTGCTGGGCCTGCTCTTCTTCATGCTCCTCATCATCGGCGTGGTGGTCTACGTGGAGCGAGGCATGCGGCGCGTGCCCATCCAGTACGCCAAGCGCATGGCGGGCCGGCGCATGTTCGCGGGCCAGGCCACGTACTTCCCCATGAAGGTGAACGCCTCGGGCGTGATTCCCCCCATCTTCGCCGGCGCGGTGCTGTCCTTCCCGGCGACGCTGGGTGCGTGGTTCCCCTTCCTGCAGGGCTTCCAGCGCAGCATCGAGGGCAACCTCTGGGTCTACAACGGCCTGTTCGTGCTGCTGGTGGTGTTCTTCTCCTACTTCTACACGGCGCTCACGTTCCGGCCGGATGACGTGGCGGACAACATCAAGAAGCAGGGCGGCTACATCCCCGGCATCCGCCCGGGTCGTCAGACGGCGGAGTTCATCGAGCGCACGCTCAACCGCCTGACGTTCGGTGGCGCCATCTACCTGGCCATCATCTGCGTGATTCCGTCCGTCATCAGCAGTGTGCTCGGGGTGCGCTTCACCTTCGGCGGCACGGCGCTCCTCATCGTGGTGGGCGTGGCGCTGGACACGGTGCAGCAGATCGAGGGTCACCTCATCAGCCGCAACTACGAAGGCTTCGCGGGTCCGCGCGGTCCGCGCATCCGTGGTCGGGTCCGCGTGGCGGCCTGACAGCGGTCCGTTGTGTTCCGGGCGCCTCTCCCCAATGGTGGGGAGGGGCGCCTCGTCGTTCAAGGGTGGACGCTGGTGCAAAGGAGCGACATGAACCTCATCCTCTTGGGGCCGCCGAACGCCGGGAAGGGAACCCAGGCGAAGAAGCTCTACGCGGACTTCCAGATCCCGCAGATCTCCACCGGCGACATCCTGCGCAAGGCCGTCAAGGATGGCACGCCGCTGGGCCAGGTGGCTGGGCCGCTGATGGCCGCGGGGCAGTACGTCCCGGACGATGTCGTCATCGGCATCGTGGAGGAGCGGCTGAAGGAGCCGGACGTGGCCAAGGGCTTCGTGCTCGATGGCTTCCCCCGCACCCCGGGACAGGCGGACGCGCTGGACCGGATGCTGGAGCGGCTGGGCAAGCAGTTGAACGCCGTGGTGTCGCTCGAGGTCCCGCACTCGACCCTGGTCGAGCGTGGCTCCGGCCGGCGCGTGTGCCCCAATGACGGGGCCGTCTACCACGTCACCCAGAGCCCGCCGAAGCGGGCGGGCCTGTGCGACAAGTGCGGCACGGAGCTCGTGCAGCGTCCGGATGACACGCCGGAGGTCATCGAGAAGCGCCTGCAGAAGTACGACGCCGAGACGTCCCCCCTGAAGGACTTCTACGCGAACAAGGGGCTGCTCAAGAGCGTGGACGGGGTCGGCTCTCCAGAGGGCATCTACGAGGAGATCAAGAAGGCCGCGGGCCGTCCTGCCTGAGCGTGGGGCAGCCAGCGGGTCGAGGGCAGGGCCGGTCTGGACTGCCGCCCCACCGGTCCCGGGTTCCCGACAGAGCCGCAGGCCGGTAGGGAAAGGGGCGCATGAACCCGGTGGAGCTCAAGAGCCCGGATGAGATCGCCCTGATGCGGGAGGCGGGGCGGATCGTCTGTGAGATCCTGGACGAGTTGGAGAAGGCCGTGGCTCCCGGTGTCTCCACCTGGGACCTGGATGCCCTGGCGGAGCAGCTCATCGCCAAGAAGGGCGCCCGGTCGGCGTTCAAGGGCTACCACGGCTTTCCGGGCGTCCTCTGCGCCTCCGTGAATGAGGAGGTCGTCCACGGCATCCCAAGCCGCAAGCGGCGGTTGGAGGCCGGGGACCTGATGAAGCTGGACTTCGGGGTGGTCTACCGGGGCTTCTTCGGGGACTCGGCGCGCACGGTGCCGGTGGGGAAGGTGACGCCAGAAGCCCAGGCCCTGGTGGACACCACCCGGCAGTCCCTGGAGAAGGCCATCCAGGTGATGCAGCCGGGCAACCGGATTGGCGACATTGGCCACGCGGTGCAGAGTCACGTGGAGGCGCGGGGGTTCTTCGTGGTCCGGGATTTCACGGGACACGGGATTGGCAGGAAGCTACACGAGCCACCGCAGGTGCCCAACTACGGGCAGGCGGGGTCCGGGATGAAGCTGCAGCCAGGCATGGTCCTGGCGGTGGAACCGATGGTGAACCAGGGGACGCCCGACGTGGAGGTCCTGGAGGACGAGTGGACGGCAGTCACCGTGGACGGCAAGTTGTCCGCCCACTTCGAGCACACCATCCTGATCTCGGAGCGGGGGCCGGAAGTGCTGACCCGGCGTCGATGAGGGCCCTCGGACCCCGGGTGAAATAGGGTGATGTCAGAAGGTGTTGATAGAGGTCCAGATTTCAGATCGCGCGGCGCTTGCTACTTACGGACCAAAGTGTTATCCCGCCGCGCTTCCAGAAGGTTCGTGGTCCGGGAAGAAGGTTGACGCTTGCCGAAGGATGATTCCATCGAAGTCGAGGGGACCGTTATGGAACCCCTACCGAACGCGATGTTCCGCGTGGTGCTGGACAACGGCCACAAGGTGCTCGCGCACATCTCGGGCAAGATGCGGATGCACTTCATCCGTATCCTCCCGGGCGACAAGGTGAAGGTCGAGTTGTCGCCGTATGACCTGACCCGTGGACGGATCACGTACCGGGCCAAGTAAATCGCGCCGGCCGCCTGTGCGGACCGGCTGTTGTGCTTTTCACCGCTGAAGGAAGGAAGTTCGCTCCATGAAGGTTCGGGCGTCCGTCAAGAAGATCTGCGACAAGTGCAAGGTCGTTCGCCGCAAGGGCATCGTGCGCGTCATCTGCGCCTCCAACCCCCGGCACAAGCAGCGCCAGGGCTAAGAGTCCCCAGGGACTCTTGCCTCAGACCAACTCCACAACGAAGGAAGACCGAAGATGGCTCGTATCGCCGGCATCGATCTGCCGCCCAACAAGCGTGCGGTGATCTCGCTTCAGTACATCTACGGGATCGGTAACAAGACCGCGCACGACATCATCGAGGCGGCGGGCATCGATCTCACCACCCGGACCAAGGACCTCACCGAGGACCAGGCTCGAAAGATCCGCGAGATCATCGAGGCCAACTACAAGGTCGAGGGTGACCTCCGGCGCGAGGTGACCATGAACATCAAGCGGCTGATGGACCTGGGTTGCTACCGGGGTCTGCGTCACCGCAAGGGTCTTCCGGTCCGCGGCCAGCGCACCCACACCAACGCGCGCACCCGCAAGGGCCCCAAGCGCGGCATCGTTCGCGCGAAGCCGGCCGCTCCGGCCCGCTAAACCCTCTGGCGCCCGCTGCCTCGCTTCGTGTGAGGCGCGGGCGTTGATCACCTACTCCCAGGAGCAGCGATTCACATGGCTGACGAGATCAATACCGCCGCCGCGCCGGCCGGTGCCGAGGGTGGCGAGACCCCTGCGGCGAAGAAGAGCAAGCGCAAGGGCAAGAAGAACATCCTCAACGGCGTGGTCCACATCCAGTCCACGTTCAACAACACCATCATCACGATCACGGACGTGTCCGGGAACGTGATCTCCTGGTCGTCCGCCGGAGCGCGCGGCTTCAAGGGCAGCCGCAAGTCCACGCCGTTCGCGGCGCAGGTGGCCGCTGGCGACGCCGCGGCGAAGGCGATGGAGCACGGCCTGAAGACCGTGACGGTGTTCGTGAAGGGCCCGGGCGCGGGCCGTGAGTCGGCGCTGCGCGCGCTGGCCGCCGCCGGCCTGAAGATCAGCCTCATCCGCGACGTGACGCCCATCCCGCACAACGGCTGCCGTCAGCCCAAGCGCCGCCGCGTCTAATCACCGCTTCGGGCCGGGGACCCGCCTCGCGGCGGGCCCGGCTCCAGACCATCTGCAAGGAGAGTTTCCGTGGCTCGTTATACCGCGAGCGCCTGCCGTATCTGCCGGCGCGAGAACCTGAAGATGTACCTCAAGGGCGACCGTTGCTACACGGACAAGTGCGCCATCGAGCGCCGCCCCTATCCCCCCGGTCAGCACGGCCAGGGCCGCGTGAAGTTCTCCGGCTACGGCGTGCAGCTGCGCGAGAAGCAGAAGGTCAAGCGCATGTACGGCCTGCTCGAGAACCAGTTCCGCGGGTACTACCACCGCGCGTCCGCGGCCAAGGGCAAGACGGGTGAGAACCTGCTGCAGCAGCTTGAGCTCCGCCTGGACAACGTGGTGTTCCGCATGGGCTTCGCGGACACGCGCAACGAGGCGCGCCAGTTGGTGCGTCACGGTCACTTCCAGGTCAACGGCCGCCGGGTGAACATCCCGTCGTTCGCCGTGAAGCCGGGCAGCGCGGTGGAAGTGGCGGAGAAGAGCCGCAAGGTGCTCCGCATCTCCGAGGCGCTGGAGACGGTGGACCGCCGTGGCGTTCCGCAGTGGATCGACCTGGACAAGAAGGCGTTCAAGGGCACGGTCAAGACGGTCCCGAACCGCGAGGACCTGACGATGCCCATCCAGGAGCAGCTCATCGTCGAACTGTACTCGAAGTAAGCAGGGGTGCCGGGCCCGCCTTCCGGTGGGCCCCTCCCGCGGTGGACGCCCTGGCCGACGAGGCCGGGGCGTTGTCGCTTTGTCGCCTGTCGTTTCTCCGCCTGGAGGGCGCGTCCTGCGTGCGCCAGGCGAGGTTGTTAGCAGTCCCCCCGCGTGCCCGTCCTCCCGTCACCCTGACGGGGAAGTGGGTGATGGCGCACGACCAGAGGAGCAGTCCCCATGGCCGACACGTTTGTTGCGAAGAACTGGCGCGACCTCATCAAGCCGCGCCGCATGGAAGTGGACCAGGACTCGCTGAGCCCCACGTACGGCAAGTTCGTGGCGGAGCCGCTGGAGCGCGGCTTCGGGACGACGCTGGGCAACTCGCTGCGGCGGGTGCTGCTGTCGTCGCTGCAGGGCGCGGCCATCACCTCCGTGAAGATTGAAGGCGTGGACCACGAGTTCACGACCATCCCCGAGGTGGCCGAGGACGTCACGGACGTCGTGTTGAACCTGAAGGAGGTCCTCCTCCGGATGCACACGAACGAGACGAAGACGCTGCGCATCGAGGTGGAGGGCCCCAAGGAAGTGAAGGCGGGCGACCTCATCGCGGACCAGGACGTGGAGATCCTGAACCCGGGTCACCACATCTGCACCGTGTCCGAGGGTGGCAAGGTGCGCATGGAGCTGACGTGCCGCCGGGGCCGGGGCTACGTGCCGGCGTCCACCAACAAGGTGCCGGGCGCGCCCATCGGGACCATCCCCATCGACTCGCTCTTCTCGCCCATCCGCAAGGTGAACTACCAGGTCACCAACGCGCGCGTCGGTCAGGTCACGGACTACGACAAGCTGTCGCTCGAGGTCTGGACGGACGGCTCCGTGGTGCCGCAGGACGCGGTGGCGTACGCGGCGAAGATCATCAAGGAGCAGCTCACGGTATTCGTGAACTTCGACGAGACCGAGGAGCCGGTCGTCGCCGAGGCGCCGAAGGAAGAGGCCAAGCTCAACGAGAACCTGTTCCGCTCGGTGGACGAGTTGGAGCTGTCGGTGCGCTCGGCCAACTGCCTGCAGCAGGCGAACATCAAGTCCATCGGTGACCTGGTCCAGCGCACCGAGGCGGAGATGCTCAAGACGAAGAACTTCGGCCGCAAGTCCTTGAAGGAGATCAAGGAGATCCTCGCGGAGATGGGCCTTTCGCTGGGCATGAAACTGGAGAACTGGCCGCCGAAGAACGCGCCGGCTCCCGCGGCCCCCAAGGCCTGAAGCGCCGTCGTTTCCTGAAGCACCTGCCTTGGCTCCCCACCGACACGGCTTCACGGTGGCGCGAAGGCAGGGGGCCCTGGTACACAGGGCCCGATTCAATGGCGGCCCCCGGTGTCGGGGCCGTCCTTCCCACCCGGTACCTGATACGGCCGGAGTGGTGGGGCACTCCAGAAGAGGCCCCGGAGCACGCGCATGCGCCATAAGGTCGGACAGAGGAAGCTGCACCGCACCACGAGCCACCGTCTCGCGATGCTGAACAACATGGTCACGTCCCTGCTGGAGCACGGGGCCATCCGCACCACCGTTCCCAAGGCGAAGGAAGTCCGTCCGCTGGCCGAGCGCATCATCACGCTCGCCAAGCGCGGTGGCCTGTCCAACGTGCGCCTTGCTGCCCGCACCGTGAAGGACCGCGCGGTTCTCCAGAAGGTGTTCAGCGAGTACAAGGAGCGTTACGCCTCCCGTCCGGGTGGCTACACCCGCATCGTGCGCCTGGGCTTCCGCCGGGGCGACGCCGCGGAGATGGCCCTCATCGAGCTGGTGGACCGTCCCGCGAAGGCCCCGGCCGCCGCCGAGACGACCGAGGCTCCCGCCGAGGCGAAGACCGAGGGTTGAGCCGTTCCCCGTGCCCGGGTCTCACGTGAGTGAGGCCCGGACGGGCTGAAGCAGCATAAAGGGCGCCTTCCTGCTTCAGGAGGGCGCCCTTCGTGTTTCCGGCGTCTGGCGGGGCTCCCCCGCTCGCGGCCGGGCTACTTCTTCGGCGCGAGGAGGCGCTGCCACTCCTCCTGGAGGGAGGGCGTGAGGTCGGCCTTGTCGTCCGCGCTCTTCATCGTCAGCGCCTGGAAGCGCAGGTCCGCGGGCGCGGCGCCGCCGGTCTTCCCCAGGAGCTGCTTGGGCGTGATGGTGATGAAGTTGCCGGGCTGCACCTCCGCCACCACCGCCTTGTACTCGTTGTTCACGGTGATGATGACGTCGCGCCAGACGTCCTTGCTCTCGTTCCAGATGGTGACGGAGGGCCGGTCCAGCTTGTCGCTGAGCACCAGGCGCGCGTCCATGTCACCCGTGTCCATCGAGCGGCCCGGGCACGCGATGCCGAGGCTGGCGATGGACAGCACGAGCCAGCCCGCGACGATGCCGGCCTTGTACTTGAAGAAGCGGTCGCTCGCGCGGAAGTCCGCGAACTGCTCCTTCAGGATGGAGAAGGCGTTGAGGACGACGTTGGACGTCTCCGCGGCGACGCGCTTGCCCAGGGGGCCTTCCGGCTTCGCCTTCTCCAGGGGGGCCGCGCGGGCGGCGCTCACGGCGCGCATGCCGGAGCTGGTGGCCGCCCGGGGCTGGGTGCCGGGGTTGGACGGCGTCCGGGGCGGAGGGGTGCTGGGAGGGGCGGGTTTGCGCGCGTCGCTCATCGAAGGTCGAGTGTAGAGGGCGCGGTGCGCCGGTGGCTACTGGCCCTTGAGCACCTGCAGGGCCTTGCTGGCCACCGCGTTGTCGGGCTGGGTCTCCAGCACCTTCCCCAGCCAGCGCTCCGCTTCGCTCGCGGCCTTCTGGCGGTCCTCGGGGCGGCGGGCCTTCTGGGCCTCCTCGGTGTAGAGCAGGCCCAGGCGCAGGGCGAACTCGGTGTTCTCCGGGTCCTTGTCCGCCACGACCTTCAGCTCGCGCTGCGCGGCCGCGTAGTCCCCCTGCAACTGGTACACGAGCGACAGCTTGCCGCGCGCGGCCGCCGAGTCCGGCGCCAGCGTCACCGCCACCTGGAAGGCCTCCTTCGCGGTGTCCAGGTCCCGGGCCTCCAGGCGCAGGTCGCCCAGGCGGAACCAGGCCAGGTCCAGCAGCGGGTTGAGCGCCACGGCCTTCTCGAAGGCGGTGCGCGCCGCGTCCGTGCGCTGGCGCGTCAGGTACAGCTCCCCCAGGTAGAGCTGGTTCTTGCCGTCCTGGGGGGCGCGCTCGATGGCCTGCTTGAACTCGTCCACGGCGCGGCCGGCGTCATCCAGGCGCTGGTAGGCCAGCCCCAGCAGGGCGTGCACCACGGCCAGGTCCGGGTAGTCGTGGAGGATCTCCTCGAAGGCGATGAGGGCGTGCTGGGGCGCGTCCATCTCGTGCAGGTAGCGCATGCCCTCCTCGAGCTTCGCCTCCGCCGCCTTGGGGAAGTTCTGGAACGGGTCCGCCAGCGGGTTCATCAGCGCCCGCGCGGTGGCGACCTCCGCCGGCGTGGGGTTGCCGCGCACGACGGTGCCCAGGGCCGCCACGGCGCCCGCCGTGTCGCCCGTGCGAGCCAGGGCCTTGGCCAGGGGCAGCTTCCAGCCCGCGCGCTCCGGGGCCAGCTCCACGGCCTTGCGCAGCGGGCCCAGCGCGGCGGTGTACTGCTCCGACTCCAGGCGCGCCACGCCCAGGCGGTAATGGAACTCCGCGGTCGTGGGGGACAGCGTGATGGCGCGCTCGAAGGCGGCCACGGTGGGAGCGCCCGCGTCCCGGGCCCGCGAGAAGAGCGTCAGGCCCAGCATGTACTGGTCCACGGCGCGCTCGTCCTTCGCGATGGCCTGGCGCAGCTCCTCCGCCCAGGCGTCCGCGCGGCCCGCCTTCACCTGGGCCTCCGTGAGGGCGCGGGCCACGTCCACGTCGTCCGGCGTGCGCGTGTGCAGCTCCCTCAGGAGCTTCACCGCCTCATCCGGCTGGTTGCCGTCCAGGTACGCGCGCGCCTGGGCTTTGGGGGACAGCGCGGGGGCCTGGGCCTGGCCGTGGCCGCAGCCGGTGGCGAGGAGCCCCAACCCCAGGAGGGCGGCGGGCCAGCGGAGCGTGCGGAGGCGGTTCGAGGGAAGCGTCAGGGGCACGGGGAGCTCAGGAGGCCTTGGAGGTGACGGAGGCGGCACGCTGCGCGACGCCCTCGCGGTTCGGCGGGGCGACGGCCGTGTCGGGGTCACCGCCCTTGCCACCCAGGGAGAGGCTGTCGGCGATGATCTGCGCGCGCACCGCGCGGGCCAGGCCCTCGCGGTCGTTGTCCGCGAAGCCGGTGGTGTCGATGGGGCGGCCCACCTTCACGCGCACCACACCCGGGGTGATGTTCCACGAGTTCTTGGGCATCACGTTGTCGGTGCCCTCGATGGTGACGGGGCAGATGGGCACGCGGGCCTTCAGCGCGAGCGCGAAGGGGCCCTTCTTGAAGGGCAGCACGCGGCCGTCCGGGGAGCGGGTGCCCTCCGGGTACAGGAAGATGCTGGTGCCCGCGCGGATCTTCCGGGCGGCCTTCTCCAATGACGCGATGGCGGACGCGCGGTCCCCGCGGTCGATGAAGATGTGGCCCGCGAGCCAGAGGTACCAGCCGATGAACGGCACGAAGCGCAACTGCGACTTGGCGACGAAACGGAAGTCCACCGGCACGGCGAGGAAGTGGGCCGGGATGTCGAGCGTGGACAGGTGGTTGCCGACGTAGATGGTGGGCCGCTTCGGGTCCACGTTCTCCCCGCCAAGGACCTCCAGCTTCGCGCCCCCGGCCCAGAGGAGCACGGGCGACCAGAGCCTGCGGGCGACGGCGACCGAACGCGACGGGTTGAGCGTCACCAGCATGGCGAGGCAGGCCACCGGGAAGCAGACCATGGACCAGACCGTGACCACGAAGATGCACCACAGCTTGCGCAGCATGCGTCGCCTTTCCTCCTACCGGGGGACCTGAGTGCCGGAAGGACCCCGGGGGTGCCGCTCCCCCGTCGTGCAGGCAGGCGGCGCGGCATGGGCGCCGGCTCGGGCTCCTGGACGTGCGGAACGGGGCGGGGGCATGCACTTTATCTACCATGGCTCCCCTCGCCATTGTTTCTGGTGAATGCCGCTCGCTGGGGTTACAAGCAAGGGTGGCGTGGCCAGGAAAAAGTTCATCGCCATCGCGGGCAACATCGGAGCCGGAAAGACGGAGCTCACGTCCTTCCTGTGCCGGAAGTACGGCCTCACGCCGTCCTTCGAGCCCAATGACCAGAACCCCTACCTCGCGGATTTCTACAAGGACATGAAGACGTGGGCGTTCCGCTCGCAGCTCTTCTTCCTCACGCACAAGTTCCGTCTGCACCGGGAGCTGGAGCGCACGCCGGGCACCGTGCTCCAGGACCGGACCCTCTACGAAGACGCGGAAATCTTCGCCAAGAACCTCCACCGGCAGCGGCTCATCGACAAGCGCGACTGGTCCACCTACTGGGAGCTGTACCAGACCATCTCCCAGTCGCTCCGGCCGCCCGACCTGATGATCTACCTGCGCTGCCCGGTGGTGACGCTGAAGGAGCGCATCCGCCTGCGCGGGCGGGCCATGGAGAAGGACATCCCGACCGCCTACCTGAAGCGCCTCAACGCCCTCTACGAGGAGTGGTTCGAGGGCTACTCGCTGTCACCGGTGCTGGTGCTGGGGACGGACAAGCTGGACTACCTCACCAACCTGGTGGACCGCGTGGACCTCTTCCGACAGATTGAGAAGCACCTGTGAAGGAGGTCTACGTCCTGGCCACCGAGCAGTCCGTGCCGCCCTCTCTTGACGCGCTGCGCGCGGCGTTCGCCACGGACGAGGTGGAGTTCGTGCCGCACGAGGGCGACTGGGGCTTCACCGTGCGCGCGGACGGCTCGGAGGTGAAGGTGGTGCTCAAGCCCCTGAGCGACGGCCGTCCCCGCGTCCCCCAGGAGCTGTTCAGCGGCAGCCCGGAGGCCTTCGCGCGCGTGGAGAAGTCGCAGGCCTGCTACGCGTTCCTCCTGGAGCCGGGCGGCGCGCAGCCCACGCTGCCCGTCTTCGAGGCGCTGTGGACCGTGCGCACGCTGATGGAGCAGGCGCCGGGCGTGCTCGTGGACCTGACGGCGTTCAAGCTGCACGAGCCCGAGGACGTGGTCGAGATCACCGAGCTGGACTTCGACATCCGCGACCACGTGCACCTGCACGCCATCGAGCTGGCGGAAGGGGACACGCCGCTGTGGGTGCACTCGCACGGGATGGAGAAGTTCGGCGCGCGCGACGTGGAAATCTTCCACCTGGGCGAGGGCGACCTGCTGGCCGCGGAGAGCTTCCTCCACGAGCTGTGCACGGACCTGGCGTTCGCGCAGGGGCCCGCGCTGCGCTCGGAGGTAGCCACCAGCGAGGGCCAGAGCTTCACCCTGGTGCCGTCGGAGGAGGCCCGCGCGAACCTGCTGGGGGTGCCGCTGGACGCCTTCGAGGGCCACGAGGGGCTGTTCCTCACGGTGGTGTCGCCCCTGGGCCGGCACAACACGGCGGAGCTGCTGGCGACGTACCGGGAGCGCTTCGCCAAGGAGCCGGCCGAGCAGACCCAGGCCATGCACGAGGAGGCGCAGGCGCTGCTGCCGGCGTTCCTGGCGCGCTTCCAGCGCAAGGGGTTGATGGAGCCCCTCACGTTCCTGGTGCGGGCCCCCTTCGAGACGCACCCGGAGGGCGAGGTGGTGGTGGAGAACCTGTGGCTGGAGGCGGTGGCCCGGGACGAGGGCTCCGTCGTGGGCCGGCTGGTGGATGGCGCGGTGCACACCACGGAGTGGCGCAAGGGGGCCCACGTGGAGGTGGAGGAGAAGCAGATCAACGCCCTGGCCATCGCCCGGGAGGGCCGCGCGCTCAACGAGTCCGAGCTGCGCGCGCTCTTGAACGCCGAACGCCCCATGTAGCGCCGCGCGTCCAACCCGACGCGTCTTGCGAGCGCCCCGAGGGGCACTGCTAGGCTGCCCGTCCGCATGCCGGCATTGCTGCTGCTCACGGGCCCCTCGGCGGGGCGCCGGTACGAGGTCGTCTCCCAGCTCACCCTCGGCCGCAGCCCCTCCTGCGACATCCCGCTGGAAGACGACCAGGTGTCGCGCCGCCACGCGCAGCTCTTCCTGGACACCGTCGCGGGACAGGTGCGGCTGCGCGACCTGGGCTCCACCAACGGCACGCTGCTCAACGGGCAGCGGCTGGCGCTCCAGGAAGAGGCGGTGCTGCGGCCGGGGGACCGGATGCGCGTGGGCGCCACCATCGCGGTGTACGAGCCTCCGCCGGTGTCCATCGTCGACGAGCCCTCGGGCGTCGTGGCGCCGGAGCCGGAGCACGTGCCCATCGAGGAGGTGCTGCCGCACGTGGGCGCGGCCGCGGCGATGTACTCGGCGGGGACGGCGCTCTTGGGGGCCACCAGCGAGGCCATGGTGCTGCGGCGGCTGTCGGAGGAGACGGCGCACGCGCTCAACGCGGACCGCGCCGCGGCGCTCCTCAGCGGGCCAGAGGGGCTTCGCACGGCGGCGGTGTCTGGCGCGGCGTCCGTGGAGGTGCCCCGCGCGCTGGTGCAGGCGGCGCTGGAGCGCAAGGAGTTGGGGCGGACGGACACGGCGCTGTGCTCTCCGCTGGTGGCTTCGGGCGGGATGCCCTTCGGCGTGCTGTACGTGGAGCGCGAGGAGTCGCCGTTCACCGAGGGCGAGGGCCAACTGCTCGCGTCGCTGGGGCGGCTGGGCGGCGAGGCCTATACGGCGGTGCGCTCGCGCGGCGAGGCGGAGGCCGCGGAGACGCCGTGGGTGACGCCGCTGGGGACGTCGCGGGCGTTCCGGGGCGTGGTGGAGGAGGCGCGGCGTGCGGCGGGCAGCGCCGCTCCGGTGGTGCTGTTCGGCGAGCCGGGCACGGGCAAGGCGCTGCTCGCGCATTTCCTTCATGGGAAGTCCCCGCGCGCGCTGGGGCCGTGGGTGACGGTGGAGTGCCGTCAGTCCCTGGAGGCGGTGGAGGTGGCGCTCTTCGGCCGTGCGGGCGCGCCCGGCCAGCCTCCGGTGACGTCCGCGGTGCTGCGCGCGGACGCGGGCACGCTGCTGCTTCGCCATGTGGAGGCGCTGCCCCGGCCGGCGGCGGAGCGGCTGGCGCGGATGCTGGCCCGGCGCGCGGCTCCGGCCCGGCAGGGCGGCGAGGAGCCCGTGGACGTGCGCATCGTCGCCACCTGTGCTTCGCCGGTGTCGCGGCTCGCGTCCCGGGGCGAGTTCGACGCGGCGCTGGCCCGGGGGCTCACGGGCTTCGAGCTGGAGGTCCCTCCCCTGCGCGAGCGGCGGGGGGACGTGCCGGTGCTGCTGGAGCACTTCGTGCTGCGCGGCGCCCGGCACGGCGGGCGGGAGGCTCCGGTGCTGGGACCGGAGGCCCGGCGCCTCCTGGCCGAGTATCCGTGGCCGCAGAACGTGCGCGAGCTGGAGCTGGTCGCGGAGCGGCTGGGGCGCGTGTACGCGGCGGGCCACGTGGGCATCCCGCAGTTGCCTCCCGAGGTGCGCGAGGGCGCGGTGGGGCACGCGCCTCGCACGTTGCAGGAGCAGGTGGCCCGGCTGGAGCGCGACGCCATCGCGGAGGCGCTCCGCGAGTCCGGCTGGAAGAAGGTCCGCGCGGCGGAGCTGCTGGGCATCAGCCGGCCCACGCTCGACCGGAAGATGGAGGAGTACGGGCTGACGCTGGAGCGGGGGACTCGCGGCTGAGCGCGCTCAGGCCTTCGTGATGGCGCTGTCCTTGCGGCGGCTGATCAACACGCCCGTGAGGATGAGCGCCGCGCCGAGCGTCTGGAAGAGGGTGGGGCGCTCGCCGCGGACGGCCCAGGCGGTGAGGGCGGCGACCACGGGGATGCCGGTGCCATAGAGCGTCGTGCGGTTGGTGCCCACCTGCTGCACGCTGCGGAACCAGACGAAGTAGGCGAGTACCAGCGGCACCAGCGCCGAGTACACGAGCGCCACCCAGCCCGCGGCACCCACGCGCGACGCGTCCATTTCGATGACCTGGGACGCGCCGGCCAGCACGACGCCCGGGGCGCCCGTGAGCATGGTGATGGCGGTGACGCGCAGCGCGGACACGCCTTCTCCCACCGCGCGCGTGCCCACCGTGTAGATGGACCAGCACAGCGAGCTGCCGACAATCAGCGCGTCGCCCGTCCACGTCGCCGCGCCCAGGTTCGGGCCTCGCGCGCTCACGACCAGCAGCGTGCCCACCACCGCGAGCGAGAGCCCCGCGACGACCGGGCGCCGCAGCTTTTCGATGCCCAGCGCCGCGCCCAGCGCCGCCGTCACCACAGGGCTCACCGCCGTGAGCATGCCGCTGTTGGCGGCCGTGGTGCGCGCGAGGCCTTCGATGAAGCACAACTGGTACAGCGTGTTGCCCACGAACCCCAGCGCGGTGAGCCGCAGGAACGTCTTCCACGGCATCGGCTTGCGGCCTTCCACCGCGAGCAACACGAGCCCCATCGCGAGCGCCGCGAGCCCGAAGCGCAGCGACATGAAGGCCCGCGCCGGCATGCCCTCCAGCGCGTCCTTCACCAGGGTGTAGTTCGTCCCCCAGACGACCACGACGGCGATCATCGCCAGGTCGGAGGCGGAGAGGAGACGGGCAGGCGCTGCGACCGCGGGCGACGAGGTGCTCACGGCGGCGGGGCATAGGGCGGCGCGGGTCTGGATGCAACCGACGGGGCTGCAACGAACATGTGGGCCCGCGCCGCTTCCCTGGCAGGCGACACGCACGCGCGGTGCTCTCCCAAGGGGCGGCGGCACCGGGCCGACGTTTCCCCACGCCCGTGCTTGTCCGGCCGCCCCGGCCATGGCGTAAATGCCCGCCCATGGACTTCCGCTATTCGGACGAGGTGCGGCGCGCGAAGGACTCCGGGCAGCCGCTGGTGGCGCTGGAGACGAGCGTCGTCGCGCAGGGCCTGCCGTACCCAGACAACCTGGCCGCCGCTCGCGCGTGCGAAGAGGCCGTGCGCCGCGCCGGCGCCGTGCCCGCGCCCATCGCGCTCGTGGACGGCGAGGTGTGGATTGGCCTGGAGGACGCCACGCTGCGCCGCCTGGCCGAGGGCAAGGAGAAGCTCCTCAAGGTGGGCTCGCGCGACCTGGCCGTGGCGGTGGCCACCCGGGCCAGCGGCGGCACCACCGTGAGCGCCACGTGTGAGCTGGCCGCTGCGGCGGGCATCCGCGTCTTCTCCACCGGCGGCATCGGCGGCGTGCACCGGGGCGCTTCCGAGCACTGGGACATCTCGCAGGACATCGCGGCCCTGTCGCGCTACCCGGTCGCCGTGGTGTGCGCGGGCGCCAAGTCCGTGCTGGACCTGCCCAAGACGATGGAGCTGCTGGAGACGGCGGGCGTGCCCGTCATCGGCGTGGGCACGAACGAGCTGCCGTCCTTCTACAGCCGCGAGTCCGGCCTCTCCCTGGAGCACCGCGCGGACGACGCGGAGACCGCCGCGCGCATCGCCCACGCCCGCTTCGAGCTGCTGGGGCAGGGCGGCGTGCTCTACACGGTGCCGCCTCCGGTGGAGGCCGCGCTGGCTCGCAACGACGTGGAGCTGCACATCGCGTCGGCGCTGGCGGACGCGGACCGGCAGGGCGTGCGCGGCAAGGCCGTGACGCCGTTCCTCCTGGGCGAGATGGCGAAGCGCACCGGGGGCAAGACCCTCAAGACGAACCTGGCGCTCCTGGAGAACAACGCGCGCTTCGCGGGGGCGCTGGCCGTGGCCTACGCCCGCCTCGCGAAGCGCTGAGCGACGAGGACGGCTCTCAGGCCGTGCGGTGCTGGAACCAGGACATCAGGTCCTCCAGCGCCGCGCGGTCCACGTCGTCGAAGGTGTTCTTGTGCTCGGAGTCGATGTCGAGCACCGCGATGAGCTCGTTGTCGCGCCCGTACACCGGCACCACGATTTCAGACGCGGAGCGCCCGTCGCAGGTGATGTGGCCCGGGAACGCGTGCACGTCCGGCACCACCACCGTCTCGCCCTTCGCCGCGGACGTGCCGCACACGCCCTTGCCGAAGGTGATCTCCAGGCACCCGAGCGTCCCCTGGTAGGGGCCCACGCGCAGCAGCTTCCCGGGCGTCACCACCCGGTAGAAGCCGGTCCACAGGTGGCCGAAGGCGTGGTGCAGCAGGCAGCTCATCGTCGCCATCGCGCAGATGTCGTCATCCACGCCTTCGAGGATGGCGAGCGCGTGCGTCTTCAGCTCGGCATATGCCTCGGTCTTGGGCTGACCGCGCAGATCCAGGGTGACTTCGGCCATGATGGGGTCCTCTGTCAGGAAATCAGTCCCGCCCCTTCTAACAACCCTCGTGCCGGCTGGCACTCGGGAGGTCGTGTGGAACCGCTCGTCCTGGATTCGAAAACCCGCCTGCTCGTGCTCACCGGCGCCGGAGTCTCCGCGGAGAGCGGGGTGCCCACCTTCCGGGGCATGAACGGGCTGTGGGAGAACCACCCCGTGGAGGCGGTGGCGTCCCCGCAGGGCTTCGAGGCGGACCCCGCGCTCGTCTGGCGCTTCTATTCGCAGCGGCGGACGGGAGCGGCGGACGTGAAGCCCAACCCGGGCCACGACGCGCTGGTGCGTTGGGAGCAGCACCTGGGGGACCGCTTCCTGCTGGCCACGCAGAACGTGGACGGCCTGCACATGAAGGCGGGCAGCCAGCGCGTGGTGGACATGCACGGCAACCTCTTCCGCACGAAGTGCGCGGACTGCCAGCGCGCGCCCTTCGCCGACACCACCGTGCACCCGTCGGGCACGGTGCCGAAGTGCGACGCTTGCGGAGGCCGGCTGCGGCCGGACATCGTCTGGTTCGGGGAGATGCTGGACCCCAACGACCTGGCGCGCATTGGCGAGTTCATCACGCGCAAGGACGGCACGCGGCTGGTGTTCCTGGCCGCGGGCACGTCCGGAGCGGTGTGGCCCGCGGCGGGCATCGTGGACGAGGTGCGCTCCGTGCGCGGGGACACGTGGCTCGTGAACTACGAGTCCGCCGCGAACACGGAGCGCTTCCACCACTTCGTCCAGGGGATGAGCGGGCAGGTGCTGCCCACCCTGGCGAAGCTAGTCTGAGGGCCGGGCCTACGGTCCCCGGAGGACCGTGAGCCCCTTGTCGGTGAGGACGAGCAGCATGCTCGGCGTCACGGTGGGCTCGTAGACGAGCTGCTTCACCTGCTGGCCGGACACCTCACGCACCTGGGCCAGCGTGGTGCCGTCCGCCTCCAGCCGCCAGAGGCCGGCGCCGTCCGTGCCGATGTAGAGGGCCCCGTCGTCGGTCGCCTTGAGCGAGAGGATGCGGTTGGACGGCAGCCCCGCGAGCTTCGACCAGTTCCCCGTGGAGCGGTTCTTCGGCGTCAGCGCCCAGACGCCGTAGCGCTCGCTGCCCAGGTAGTAGCGGCCCGAGCGGACCTGCTCGAAGGCGCGCCAGTAGTCGTCGGTGGCCTGGCCGTTGAGCGCGTCGTTGTAGCTCTTGAACGACCAGGGCGTGGGGCCCTCCCAGGTGAACTCGCGGTCCCACTCCTCCAGCTTGGGGCTGGGCACGAGCACGCCGACCATCTGCTCGTTGGCGACGAGGACGTCACCGTTCTGCCCGATGCCCAGGCCGTGCATGTACGGGCACTGCAGCGAGCCCCACTCCGAGCCGTCCTCGTAGAGGTACCAGCCCGGGTGGCGGTGGCTGTTGTAGGTGAGCCCCTGGATGCGCGTCACGCCGTGGTTGGTGGTGATGTAGAGGTCGCCGCGGTCGCGGCCGCGCGTCACGCGGGCGCAGTTGAGGACGGTGCGGTCCTCCTCGTAGTGGAAGTCATTGGTGTTGTGGATGCCCGCCTGGCGGCCCGCGTTCGACGCGCCGGTGGTGCGCCAGAGGTGCTCCTCGAGTTTGACGCTGCCGTCCGGCTGGAGGCGGACCGCGTCCAGGTCTCCCTTCCGGTACTCGGCGAAGCGCTCGGGGGAGTAGCCCGCCTCTCCCCGCCAGGGGATGTACGTGCGCTGCTCGATGCCCTCCGCGCGCTTCATCTCGTTGGCGGAGTAGCCCACGTACGCGCGTCCGGCCTCACCGCCGCAGATGACCGTGGAGCCGGTCGCGAGCGCGTCCGGGCCGAACGGCTCGGCCGCCTGCCCGACGTTGGTGCTCCACGTGGGCTGGGTGTCGCCCGGGCGCAGCACGCCGATGCGGCGGCCGTCGAGGAGCCAGAGGTTGAGTCCTTCATCGAGCCCGACGCTCTGGGGTTTGTCGACGCCGAACACGCGCGTGTAGTCGAGCACCGCGTCCGTGGGCCAGGGCCCTGCGTCGGGCGTCTGACCCGTGCCGGCATCGGAGTCCGGTGGCGTCCCCGCGTCCGGGGTGTCGCCGGCATCGGGTGTCCCGCCATCTTCACCCGGAGGGGGCGTGCCGGCGTCCGGAATGGAACCCGGAGGGGGAAGCGAGGGAACTTCGTTTCCATCGGACGGATCCGTGATGGGCCCGTCCTGCGGATCGACTGTCGGAGACTGGTCGCTGCAACCCGACGACAACAAAGAGATGACCACCAACCCCGTCCCCACCATGCCTGCGCGAATACCCATTCCGTGTCTTCCTCCATGAGGGCTTCATGGCAAGACACGGGCCAGCGGGTTTCGCGTCAGGCTCGTTCAATCCCTTGCGTCAACGCGGCGCGTGCGCGGCCCATCCTGGCGTGCCTTCCCGTTCCCTTCGCCACGAGCCCCGCCATGTCCCAGGAACGCTTCACGACCAGCCGCGAGGTGTATCACCGGATCCGGTGGGACTCGCGGCATGACGCCCGCGAGTTCGTCGTCGGTTACGACTCGCACCGTGGCGCGCTGGAGGAGATGCCCTTCGAGGCGTTCATCCCCGACGGCGAGATTCCGTGGCACCGCGTCTGGTACTTCAAGCGCGGACCCCAGGTGGTGTGGGACCGCAAGGCGCGCATCGACCTGCTGAGCAACACCCGGCCCTCGGAGGAGCCCGCGCCACCTCCGCCTCACGCGGTGCCGGGCTTCACCCCCTTGCCCGCGTGGCGGTACGACGCGAGTTTGGGCTCGTGGACCCAGGCCTCCCTGGAGCCGGAGCGCCCGCTTCCCGCCGCGACGGCGCTCACCGTCGCCACCTTCAACGTCCTCTTCGACCTGTACGACGCGCACCTGCTGGCGACGGAGCGGAGGACACCCGCGGCCCTCGCGCTGCTCCGTGAAACCCACGCGGACGTCATCGCTCTTCAAGAAGTCACCCCGTCGTTTCTCAAGGCCCTGATCGCGGAACCCTGGGTGCGTGAGCACTGCTGGCTCTCGGATGGGCCCAGTGCACGGACGGTGACGCCCTATGGGCAGGTGCTCCTGTCACGTGTGCCGCTCGCCTCCGTGTGGCAGCGCGTCTTCTCCCGCGACAAGCGCATCATCACGGCCGAGCTGCACCTCCCGGGCGGCACGCTGTGGGTGGCCACTCCGCACCTGACGAGCGACCGGGACGCGTCCGGCGCCTCCGCGCGCGCCGTGCAGGTCGAAGCCCTCCTCGAATGGGCTCGCGTGCTTGGTTCCGAGCGCGATACCGAGGCGCCGGACCTGGTGCTGGCCGGTGACTTCAACTTCGGCGACGGTGCGCCGGAAGCCGAGTCCTTCGCGCGCGCCGGCTTCGTGGATGCGTGGCCCACGCTGAGACCTTCGGAAGCAGGGGAGACGTTCAACCCCAAGTTGAACAGCCTGGCGGCGGTCACCACCGTCTCGGGAGTGCTCCGGCGGTTGGACCGGGTGCTGGTGGCGTCTCCTTCAGGCCGGCTCGTTCCTGAGTCCGTGGAGCTCTTCGGCGAAGCGCCCCTGTCGGGACCGCCCGGGCCCACCGGACAGGCCCTCTTCGCTTCGGATCACTTCGGCCTGCGCTGCGTCCTGCGCCGTGAGGTCATCGCGTCTCGCGAGGCGCCCTCCGCGCGCGCCTCCACGGCGCTGGTCCACCACACGGCCCTGGTGCTCATCCCTCCGGATGACGTCTGGGGTCCCATCCAGGCACTTCGCAAGAAGCACGACGCGAAGTTCCAGCGGTGGATGCCTCACATCACGCTGCTGTATCCCTTCGTTCCGGAGGAGGACTTCGAGACGGCGGAGGCCATCCTCGTGGATGCCCTCCAGGACGTTGAGCCCTTCGATGTGACGCTCTCCGCGTTCGGCCACTTCGAGCACCGCGCCAACGCGACCGCGTGGCTCCGCCCCGATGTTCAGCCCTCCGGCGCGCTGTCGGCCCTGCACGCGAAGCTCGTGGCGGCCCTTCCGGAGTGTGCCTCGTCCGCGCACGGCGGCTTCACGCCCCACCTCTCCGTGGGACAGCTCCCGCTCTCCGCGGACATCGCCCGCACGCTGGCGGAGTGGCAGCGCGCATGGCGGCCCCTGAAGTTCCATGTGGGCGAGCTCTGTCTCATCCGAAGGAAGGGGGACACGCCCTTCGAAGTCATCCGGCGCATCCCCCTGGCACAGGCTCCCCGAGCGACCCCGGAGCACGAGGATGCTCCGCTTCGCGAGGCTCTGGCCTCCATCGGCGCCATCGCGTCACACGAAGGACACGCCGGCAGGACCGCGGCGGTGGAGCAACTGCGCCAGCATTGCGAACGGATCGGCACCACGCTGCACCCGTATGGCTCCTATCTCCTGGGCACGGATGGCGCGGGCAGTGACGTGGACGCGGTCGCCATCGGACCGGCGAACCTGCCCCGCGATGACTTCGCGCGAGCGCTCCTCCAGGAGCTGGCACCGGGCACGGCCCGCTACGTGGCGGACGCCGCCATCCCGCTGGTGAAGCTGTCCCTCGGAGGCGTGAGCTTCGACCTGGCCTATGCGAGCCGCCCGGAGGGCGTGCCTCCGGAGGAACCGCTGACGCTGCTCGCGCGGCACGGCGAGCGGCTCGACCCCGCGGGCCTCCGCGCCGTGTTGGGGCTGGCGGACACGTTGGGCCTGATGGACGCCGTCACCCGTGACGCCGAACGGGCCGCGAGGTTCCGGACCCTGCTGCACGCGGTGAAGGCCTGGGCCCGGGCCCGGGGCATCTACTCGCACGCGCTGGGATACCTGGGGGGGCTGTCGTGGACGCTGCTCGCGGCCTGGGCCTGCACGCGAGCACCCTCGGACGCCCTGCGGTCCGACGCGTCGCTGCTCGTGCACTTCTTCGGGACCTTCGCCTCGTGGCCGTGGCCCCAGCCCGTGACGCTCACGCCCGAGACCGCGCGCTATCGGCCTGAAGGCAAGCGCGACCTCCTGCCCGTCATTGCCCCCGCGCTCCCGGCTCGCAACACCGCGCGCAACGTGTCGCGCTCCACGTTCCGCATCATCCGCGAGGAGCTCCTCCGTGCCCGCGAACTCGTGGCCAGGGCCCGCGCTTCACGCACGCCCGGCGCGTGGGCGGAGCTCTTCCAGCCCCTGACCGCCAACGAGGTTCCAACGCTCTCGCTGCGCCTGTCCGCCGATGCTCCCACCGCCGAGGCGCGCGAGGTCGTCGAGGGGTGGATCCTCGGTCACGTCACGGCGCTGGTGTACCGGCTGGAAGGGGACCGGCGGCTCTCCGTGCGCCCGCTCCAGCCTCCACGGGCGGGAGGTGCGCTGCTCATCGGCCTGGAGGTGCGCGAGGCGCGGGACATGGCCGCGTTGTCATGGCGGCCCTCGGGTCCCCTGTTCGCGGCCGTGGAGGCGTTCCGCGCGTCCTTCCAGGAGTGGACGCACCGCCCTCCTGGCGCGGTGCTCCAGATCGACTGAGCGCGTGGCGATGACCACGCACGGGACGCCGCATCCGTTTCGTGAAGCCTCGCGCGTTACTTCGCTCCCGCGAGCCACGAGCCCCAGCGCACGAGCCGCGTGCCGCCCTCGGGCTCGCGCTTGCCTCCCGTCACCACGCGCTCGGTGCTGTTGGCGAGCGGCTGGAAGCGCGCTTCATACGGCAGGCCCGCGAGCCCCGGCGCCCACGGGTCGGCCGCGTAGGTATCGGAGAAGACGCGCTGGGTGCCTTCGACGTCCTCGTTGCTCTGGGTGATGAGGGCCGGCACGTCGCGGCCCTCCGCGCTGAACGTGCCCCGGGTGCCGTTGGCCGCCGCGGCGGGCGGCCAGTCCTCCGTGAACACCACCTCCGAGGGCAGCCCCATCAGCAGCTCCTCCAGGGGCTCCGGCTCGGCCTGGGAGAAGTCGGAGCAGGGGGCCGCGTTGGCGTCGACGGGGCCCTCGGCGCGCAGGAGGTAGCCGCGCTCGGCGGTGAAGCACACGCGCTGCACGCCGGGCGAGGGGCCGACGTCCACGAAGCGCTCGTAGTACGCCCCCGGGCCCAGCGGCCGCTCCAGCGCGGGCACCGGAGCGCTGGCCTCGCCCGAGCCCTCCCGGACCTCTCGCAGCTTCAGTTGGTATCCGCCCGGCACGCGGAAGCCGGCGGACTCCGTGCTCGCTTCAATCAGGCCACGGGCGAGGTACAGCGGGCCCGGCGCGTTGGCGTACACGCGCGTGCGCAGGGGGCCGTCGAAGGAGCGCTGGTCGCTGACGTAGCGCATGGCCTCCCAGGTGCGGCCCGCGCTGGACGCGACCTCGGCGGTGGCCGTGCCTCCGTGCGGCACGTCGAGCGGGCGCGACGTGTCCGCGCGCACGGGGATGATCAGATCCCGCGCCAGCCGCGCCTGTGACAGCGGCTTGCCGCTTTCATCACTGTAGGCCGCGCGCACCCAGACCCAGGGTTGCTGCACGGCCACCACCTCCAGCGTCAGTTGTCCCTGGAGCGTGCGCGCGGTGCCGCCACCGCGAGGCTCGGGGCCCCGCGTCGCGTTGAAGGAGTAGGTGACGCGGTCTCCCACCCGGGCCCGCGCCCAGGCTTCGGAGGCCTGCACGGACGCCGCGTCCTGGGAGCGCGTGTCGGAAGCAGAGGGGCCGCTCGACTTCGTGCTCTCGCAGCCGGGGAGGAACGACAGGGCCGCACCCAACAGCGCGGCAAGGGGAAGGGAAGGGCGCATGGACATGGGGACGGGAAATACCGAGAGTGGATTCAACTCGCAGTTATCGCGCGCTCTCCGTGTATTTCCAGGATTGTGGGAGTAAATCCGACCCTGGGGAGGGTGACTGATGAGAAGACACCCCTGTCCGAAAATCAGTGGGTCGTGGGGTGCCGGGTAAAAACCACGTCACAACAGGCACTTGCGGCACAAAGCGTTACGTTTCGTTACGCTTACATTCTTGGAAGCTGGAGTGCTGGTGCTCCAAGCAAATCAACAAAACCCGGTTATTCCCTCTGGGGCGCGGCTGGCCCGGCAGTTGCTCAGTGGCTGGGCAAGCTGTCCGCGGCTGACGGGAAGGTCAGGCGGCGGCGGATCTCCCCCGAACCAGAGGAACGACGAATGTTCAAGAAGGCGGCAGTCCTCGTGGCGAGCTGTGGTGCGTTGCTGTCTGGCTGCGGTAACGACGTCGAGGCCGAGAACCAGGAGATCGTCTCGAACCTGATCGAGGCCGGCTTCCCCGCGGACGACATCATGGTCGCTGACGGCCAGGTGTACGTGGGCCGTGACGCGCACGTGAGCCTGGAGGCCTCGCGCGAGATGCTCCAGCCGGCGACGAAGGACACCCAGGAGCAGTACCGCACGACGAACCTCGTCAGCTCCACCAAGACGAAGATCTGCATCAACCCCACGTCGACGTTCAACAGCTACAGCCGCCTGAGCCAGGGCCTGGATCTGGCGATCCAGAACTACAACCAGCGCGGTCTGAGCTTCACGATGGCGCGCGGCCCCACCACGGGCTGCAGCGCGAACATCACCGCGACGGTCATGTCCGGCGCCGGCGGCTCCGCGGGCTTCCCGTCGGGCGGCAACCCCTACGGCACCATCAACATCGGCACCGGCCTGCAGAGCTACAGCGTGGACGTGAACGAGCACGTCATCACGCACGAGCTCGGCCACTGCATCGGCTTCCGTCACTCGGACTACTACAACCGCTCCATCAGCTGCGGCGGCTCCGCCACCAACGAGGGCACCGCGGGCGTGGGCGCCATCCTCATCAGCGGCACGCCGAGCACCGCGACGGTGGGCGGCTCCATCATGAACTCCTGCTTCCGCTCGACGGAGTCCGGTGAGTTCACCAGCACGGACATCACCGCGCTGAACGCCCTCTACTAAGCGATGGCGTCGCGACCCCTTGAGTCCTTCATGAGTCCGAGGGGTCGCATCCTCGCGGGCACCTTCATCCTCCTGGGCCTTGTGGCCTGTGGAAAGGAGGAGGTGCCCGCTGTTTCCCATCCGTTGGTGTGTGAAAGCCCCGCGGCGTCGCGGGTGCGCCCGCCTCCGGAGGTTCGCGGCCAGACGCAGTGTGGCCCGACCGAGGACTTCACCCCCATCAACAGCTACCAGGGCGAGTTCGCGGACGTCGCGCAGACGGCCGAGGACGCGGTCGTCCTGATTGACGGGCGCTGCACCGGAACACTGATTGAAGCGAGCGCGGGGCCCGTGGTGGTGACGGCGGGGCACTGTGTCGCGCTCGGTGACCGGCCGCTGCTCGTCTTCAACTTCGAGGCAGAGTCGGACGGGGACCCGCTCATCACCGAGGGCACCGTCATCGAGCAATCGCTCGAGCCCGACTACGCCCTCATCCAACTGGACGTGCTCCCCCAGGTCACGCCGGTCCTGCTGTCGGCCGTGCCTGGCGAGCGGCTGGCCATCATCCAGCACCCCCGGGGCAAGCCCAAGTCGATCGCCGTGGGCGACTACCTGGATGCCTGCGACTCGCTGATCTACTACGTGGACCTGGACACCCTGGTCGGGAGCTCCGGCGCGGGCGTGCTCAACCGCCAGGGCCACCTGGTCGGCGTCCACACCGACGGCGATTGCGACACGACCGGCCGCGGCGCCAACCGGGGTTGGACGACGGAAGCGATTGTCGCGGCGTCGCCGTACCTGGTGGACGCCGACATCGTCGCGCGCTGAAGCCAGACCGAGGCGTGAGTTCCCCAGCACGGACGTCACCGCGCTGACGTACCTCTACCGCTGCTGAGGGCTCGAGTCCGGCGGCGTCGCGCGCTTGGGCGTGAGCTGCGCTTCCAGCGTCCGCGCCCAGTGGGCCAGCACCTTGCGGCGCCGGGCCGTGTCGTCGTGGAGGAAGTTCGCCAGCGCCAGGCCGCGGAGCAGGTCCAGCGTCGCGCGCACGGCGTCGCGCACGTCGCGGTCGCGCTCATCGAGCCCCAGCAGCTCGACGGTGAGCCGGTGCACCTCGCGGCCGACCTGCGTCTCCAGCGGCAGCAGGAGCGCCTTCAGTTCCTCGTCCGCCACGGCCGCCACCCACAGGTGGGTCGCGGCGGTGAAGAGCGGGCCGGCGTAGACGTCGTGGAGCAGGTTCAACAGCGGCTCGACGCGCCGCCGGCTCTCCGGCAGGCCCTTCGCGCGCCGCACCAGCTCCTCGACCTGCTGGCGGAAGACGTGCTCGACGGCGGCCGCGACCAGGGCCGCGCGGGTGGGGAAGTGGTGCTGGCAGGCGCCGCGTGACACCCCCGCGCGCTCCGCGATGGCGCCCATGGTCGCCCCCGCCCAGCCCCTCTCCACCAGCACCTCGATGGCGGCCGTCATCAGCTTCTGCCGCGTCACCCGGCTGCGCTCCTGCTCCTGCCGTGTCGTTCCGCTCGCCGTGCCGCTCATGCGAGCACACTGTTGCGGCGGGAAGAAAAAAGCAATCGTGATTGCTTTATTTGGACATGGGGGACAGACTCGCGGCTCCCTGGCTCAGGAGGTGCGATGGACGCGCGTTCGCTGCGTATCGGCAATGCATCCGGCTTCTACGGCGACCGCTTCTCCGCGTTCCGGGAGATGCTGGAGGGCGGTCCCCTGGACGTCCTCACCGGCGACTACCTGGCGGAGTTGACGCTGCTCATCCTCGGCCGGGACCGGATGAAGAACCCGGCGGGCGGGTACGCGAAGACGTTCCTGCGCCAGTTGGAGGAGACGCTCGGCATCGCGGTGGAGCGCAAGGTGCGCATCGTCGCGAACGCCGGGGGCCTCAACCCCGCGGGGCTCGCGCACGACCTGCGCGCGCTCGCCGCGAAGCTGGGGCTGACCGTCCACATCGCGCACGTCGAAGGCGATGACCTGGTGGGGCGCGCGGATGAGCTGGGCTTCGACCAGCCCCTCACGGCGAACGCGTACCTGGGCGGCTGGGGCATCGCCGCGTGCCTGGACGCGGGCGCGGACATCGTCGTCACCGGGCGCGTGACGGACGCCTCGCTCGTGGTCGGCCCCGCGGCGGCCCACTTCGGCTGGAAGCGCGACGACTGGGACCGGCTCGCGGGCGCCATGGTCGCGGGCCACGTCCTGGAGTGCGGAGCGCAGGCGACCGGCGGCAACTTCGCGCGCTTCGGTGAGATCGACGTGCGCCGGCCCGGCTTCCCGCTCGCGGAGATCTTCGCGGACGGCTCCAGCATCATCACCAAGCATCCGCACACCGGCGGTGCCGTCACCGTCGACACGGTGAAGGCCCAGCTCGTCTATGAGATTGGCGGGGCCCGCTACGCCGGCCCGGACGCGACGGCGCGCTTCGACACCATCGTGGTGGAGGCCGACGGCACGGACCGGGTGCGCCTGTCGGGCGTGCGCGGCGAGCCGCCTCCTCCGGACGTGAAGGTGTGCCTCAACCGCCTGGGTGGCTTCCGCAACGAGGCCTCGTTCATGCTGGTCGGCCTGGACATCGAGGAGAAGGCCGCGCTCGTGCGGGCGCAGCTCGACGCGACGCTCAAGCCCCGTCCCGCGGAGGTCCTCTACACGCTCGCGCGCACCGACCACGCCGACGCTCCGAGCGAGGAGCAGGCGTCGGCGACGCTGCGGGTCGCCGTGAAGGACTCCGACCCGAAGGTCGCGGGCCGTTCCTTCAGCGGCGCCGTGGTGGAGCTGGCCCTGTCCAGCTACCCCGGCTTCTTCCTGCCCGCGCTGCCCGGCGACGCTTCGCCCTTCGGCGTCTACACCCCGGGCTATGTGGATGCGCGCAAGGTGCCGCACGTCGCGGTGCTCCCGGATGGCCGGCAACTCGACGTGCATCCCACGGAGCAGACGCGGCGGCTCGAAGCGGTCCCCGCGCCGCCGCTGCCCGCGATGCTGCTGGCGGGCCCCACCCGGCGCGTGCCGCTCGGGCAGGTGGCCCTGGCCCGCAGCGGAGACAAGGGCGGGGACGCGAACATCGGCGTCTGGGTCCGCACCGACGAGGCCTGGCGCTGGCTGGTGCACACGCTCACGGAGGAGCGGCTGCGCGCGCTGCTTCCGGAGGCGCGCGAGCTCAAGGTCCAGCGGCACGTGCTCCCGAACCTGCGCGCCCTGAACTTCGTCATCGAGGGCCTGCTGGGCGAGGGCGTCTCGTCGTCCACCCGCTTCGATCAACAGGCCAAGGCGCTCGGCGAGTGGCTGCGCTCGCGCCACGTCGACGTCCCTGAATCGCTTCTGTAGCGCCTTCGCACGCGCCCGAGTCCACCGAGGAAGCCCATGCAGCAGACCCAGGAACACCGCGCCATCCGCCAGACCGTCCGCAAGTTCGTGGAGCAGGAGCTGAACCCGCACATCGACTCCTGGGAGGCCGCGGAGATCTTCCCGGCCCGGGAGGTCTTCCAGAAGCTGGGCGGGCTCGGGCTGCTGGGCATCACCAAGCCCACCGAGTTCGGCGGGCTGGGGCTGGACGCGTCGTTCTCCGTCGCCTTCGCGGAGGAGCTGGGCCACTGCACCTGCGGCGCGCTGCCCATGGCCATCGGCGTCGTGACGGACATGGCCACGCCCGCGCTGGCGCGCTTCGGCAGCGACGAGCTGCGGCGGGAGTTCCTGGCGCCCACGCTCACGGGCGAGCGCGTCTGTTCCATCGCGGTGAGCGAGCCGGGCGCCGGCTCCGACGTGGCGAGCGTGACGACCACCGCGCGCCGCGACGGCGACGACTACGTCATCGACGGCAGCAAGATGTGGATCACCAACGGCATGCAGGCGGACTGGGTCTGCCTGCTCGCGAACACGGGGGACGGGCCCGCGCACGCGAACAAGTCGCTCATCCTCGTGCCCATGGACCGCCCCGGCATCACGCGCTCGAAGATCCGCAAGCTCGGCATGTGGGCGTCCGACACGGCGCAGCTCTTCTTCGACGGCGTGCGCGTCCCGGCGCGCTTCCGCATCGGCGACGAGGGGCGCGGCTTCGCGATGCAGATGCAGCAGTTCCAGGAGGAGCGGCTGTTCGTGTCGGCGAGCACGCTGGTCACCTTCGACCGGCTCATCGCGCAGACGGCGGAGTACACGCGGCAGCGCAAGGCCTTTGGCCAGTCCATCCTCGACAATCAGAGCGTGCACTTCCGGCTCGCGGAGCTGCAGACGGAGGTGGAGGCGCTCCGGGCGCTCATCTACCGGACCGTGGGCCTGTACATCGAGAACAAGGACGACCCGGAGGTCGTGAAGCTCGCCTCGATGTGCAAGCTCAAGTCGGGCCGGCTGGCCCGCGAGCTCGTCGACGGCTGCCTCCAGTACTGGGGCGGCATGGGCTTCACCTGGGACAACCCCGTCGCCCGCGCCTACCGGGACCTGCGCCTGGGGTCCATTGGCGGCGGCGCCGACGAGGTGATGCTCGGAATCATCAGCAAGGCCATGGGAACGCTGCCCCGCAAGGCGCGCGGCTGAGGAGCAACACGATGGGATACCGTTCAGTCTTCGCCCCGAACTCCTTCGCGGGCCGCACCATCATCGTCACCGGCGCCGGCAGCGGCATTGGCCGGTGCACCGCGCACGAGCTCGCGTCGCTCGGCGCGCACATCGTCCTCGTGGGCCGCAAGCCGGAGAAGCTGGCGAAGGTGGCCGGGGAGCTCTCCGCCGAGGGCTACGCGTCCACGCAGCACGCCGTGGACATCCGGGACGAGGCCGCGGTGCGCGACATGGTCGCCGCCGTCGTCCAGGCGCACGGCCGCATCCATGGGCTCGTGAACAACGCGGGCGGGCAGTTCCCGTCGCCGCTGGCGCAGATCTCCAAGAAGGGCTTCGAGGCGGTCGTCTCGACGAACCTCACCGGCGGCTTCCTGGTCGCGCGCGAGGTGTTCACCCAGTCCATGAGCGAGCACGGCGGCGCCATCGTGAACATGCTCGCGGACGCCTGGAACGGCATGCCGGGCATGGGGCACTCGGGCGCGGCGCGCGCCGGCATGTTCAACCTGACGCAGACGGCCGCCGTCGAGTGGGCGGCCTCCGGGGTCCGCGTCAACGCCGTCGCGCCCGGCTGGGTCGCGTCCAGCGGCCTGGACACCTACGAGGACCCCTTCGTGCGGGAGATGATCCCCTTCCTGCGCAAGCAGGTGCCCCTGCACCGGCTGGCCACCGAGGCGGAGGTGAGCGGCGCCATCGTGTTCCTGCTCTCCGACGTGGCGGCGTTCATCACCGGCGAGGTCATCCGCATCGACGGCGGCGCGTCCTGCAACACCAAGGCCTTCCCGCTGTCGGAGCACTCCAACTCGAAGCCCTACGACGGGTTCCACCTGGCCAAGGGGCCCGCCATCCTCGACGGCCCGAAGGAGAAGTGACGTGCCCACGCTCGTCTCCCAGGTCGAACCCGCCTCCGCCACCTTCACCACGCAGCGCCAGGAGATGCTCGCGCGCGTCGCGGAGCTGCGCGCCATCGAGCAGAAGTCGCGCGACACCGAGCAACTGGCCCGGGACAAGTTCAAGCAGCGCGGGCAGTTGCTGCCGCGGGAGCGGCTGGCGTTGCTGCTCGACCGGGGCTCGCCCTTCCTGGAGCTCTCCACGCTCTGCGGCTACAAGCACCACGACGACACCGACGGCTCGCTGGCGGGCGGGAACACCCTCATCGGCATCGGCTTCGTGTCCGGCGTGCGCTGCCTGGTGTTCGTGAGCAACTCCGCCGTGAAGGGCGGCACCGCGACGCCCTGGGGCGTCCAGAAGGCGCTGCGCGCGCAGGAGATCGCCCTCCAGAACCGGCTGCCCGTGGTGTCGCTCGTGGAGAGCGGCGGGGCGAACCTGCTCTATCAGCAGGAGATCTTCATCCCGGGCGGGGAGACCTTCTACAACCAGGCGAAGCTGTCCGCGGCCGGCATCCCCCAGGTCACCGTCGTCCACGGCTCCAGCACGGCGGGCGGCGCGTACATCCCGGGCCTGTCCGACCACGTCGTCATGGTGCGCGGCAAGGCGAAGGTGTTCCTCGCCGGCCCGCCGCTGTTGCTCGCGGCCACGGGCGAGGTCGCCACGGACGAGGACCTGGGCGGCGCGGAGATGCACACCACCGTGGCCGGCACCTCGGACCACCTCGCCGAGGACGACGCCGACGGCATCCGCATCGCGCGGGAGATCGTCGCGTCGCTCGGGTGGAATGACGCCCTGCCGGCGTCGGCGCGTCCCGCCTTCGAGCCGCCGCGCTACCCGGTGGAGGAGCTGTGCGGCGTCGTGCCCATGGACCACCGCAAGCCCTATGACTGCCGGGAGGTGATTGCCCGGATCGTGGACGGCTCGGACTTCTCGCCGTTCAAGGACGACTACGACGCGCTCACCGTGTGCGGCTGGGCGCGCATCGAGGGCCGGGCGGTGGGGCTCATCGGCAACAACGGGCCCATCACCGCGAAGGGCGCGACGAAGGCGGGGCAGTTCATCCAGCTCTGCTGCCAGGCGCGCACGCCCATCATCTACCTGCAGAACACCACGGGCTACATGGTGGGCACGCAGTCGGAGCAGGGCGGCATCGTGAAGCACGGCGCGAAGATGCTCCAGGCGGTGGCCAACGCGACCGTGCCGCAGATGACCCTCCTGCTGGGCGGTGCGTTCGGCGCGGGCAACTACGGCATGTGCGGCCGTGCGTTCCACCCGCGCTTCATCTTCGCCTGGCCCAACGCTCGCACGGCGGTGATGGGCGGTGAGCAGGCGGCGAAGGTGCTCACCATCGTCGCCACGGAGAAGGCCCGGCGCGCGGGGCTGCCGCCCGACCAGGAGTTCCTGGACGGCATGGCGAAGCCGCTCATCGAGCAGTTCGACCGCGAGTCGGATGCCTTCCAGTGCAGCGCGCGGCTGTTCGACGACGGCGTCATCGACCCCCGGGACACGCGGCGGGTGCTCGGGTTCATCCTGGCCACGTGCGACGAGGCTTCGCGCCGCACGCTGTCGCCCAACTCCTTTGGCGTCGCCCGGCTGTAGCGAGGGGAATCATGAAACGCATCCACAAGGTGCTGGTGGCGAACCGGGGTGAGATCGCCGTGCGCGTGCTGCGCACGTGCCGCCGGCTGGGCCTGCGCACGGTCGCGGTCTTCTCCGACGCGGACCGGGACGCCCCGCACGTGCGGCTCGCGGACGAGGCCATTCACCTGGGGCCGCCGCCCGCTCGGGAGTCCTACCTGTCCATCGAGCGGGTGCTCGCCGCGGCGAAGGCGTCCGGCGCGGACGCCATCCATCCGGGCTACGGCTTCCTGTCGGAGAACGAGGACTTCGCGCGCGCGTGCGCGGACGCGGGCTTCGTGTTCGTGGGGCCTCCGGCGGAGGCCATCGAGCTGATGGGGAACAAGCGGCAGGCGAAGCTGCGCATGCAGGCCGCGGACGTGCCCTGCATCCCCGGCTACGAGGCGGCGCGCCCGGGTGAGTCCCTGGAGGACGAGGCCCTGGTCCGCGAGGGCCAGCGCGTCGGGTTCCCCCTCATGGTGAAGGCGGCGGCGGGCGGTGGCGGGCGCGGCATGCGGCTCGTCCGCGAGCCGGGCGCGCTGCTCGACGCCATCCGCTCGGCGCGCTCGGAGGCGACGAACGCCTTTGGCAGCGGCGAGCTCATCCTGGAGCGGGCCATCGAAGGCGCGCGTCACGTGGAGGTGCAGGTCTTCGCGGACGAACATGGGAACGCCGTGCACCTGGGCGAGCGCGACTGCTCCGTGCAGCGCCGGCACCAGAAGGTGATTGAAGAGAGCCCGTCACCGGCCGTGACGCCCGAGCTGCGCGAGCGCATGGGGGCCGTGGCGGTGCAGGCCATCCGCGCCATCGGGTATCGCGGCGCGGGCACCATCGAGTTCCTCCTGGCGCCCAACGGCGACTTCTTCTTCATGGAGATGAACACGCGGCTTCAGGTGGAGCACCCGGTGACGGAGCTCATCACCGGGCTCGACCTGGTCGAGTGGCAGCTTCGCGTCGCGGACGGCGAGCGGCTCCCGCTGACGCAGCCGGAGATTGCCTGGCGCGGGCACGCCATCGAGGCGCGCCTGTGCGCGGAGGACCCGGCCAGGGGCTTCCTCCCGCAGACGGGCCGGCTCCTCGCGTGGGAGCCTCCGGCGGGGGAGGGCATCCGCGTGGACCATGGCGTGCGGGAGGGGCAGGACATCACGCCCTTCTATGACTCCATGCAGGCGAAGCTCATCGCGTACGGGCCGGACCGCGAGACGGCGCGCGAGCGGCTGGCCGCGGCGCTGCGCGAGCTGACGGTGTTCGGCGTCACGACGAACAGCGTGTTCATCCAGCACGTCCTCGGGCACGAGGCGTTCCGCTCCGGCCGGTACGACACGGGCTTCGTCGGCGCGCACACGCCGCCGGAGACGCTGCAAGCGCTGGGGAAGGCGTCCCCGGAGGACCAGGCCATCCTGGCCGCCTTGCTCTTCCACGACGACGCGCAGGCGCTGGCCCGGAAGGGCGGCTTCGACGCGACGCTCACGGGCTGGAGCAGCTCCTACGCCCTGCCGGTGCCGGTCAGCCTGCATGACGGGGCCTCGGAGTTCCGCGCTTCGGTGCGTCCGGTCGCGCCGGAGGCCTATGAAGTCCAGGTTGGCGACACCCGGGTCCCGCTGTCCTTGCGCGCCCTCTCCGCCGAACGCGCCGAGGTGGAGGTGGCGGGGCGCCGCCGCGCGGTCCGCTACCGCCGGGCGGGTGGCACGCTGTGGTGCACGCTCGACGGCGTCACGCGCCAGCTTCGCGACGTGTCCTTCCGGCTGCCCTCCGAACGCGAGCGCGCCAGCGACGGCCGCCTGCGCGCGCCCATGGATGGCCGCATCATCCGGGTGAGCACCGAGGCCGGCGCGACCGTGAAGAAGGGCGACGTGCTGGTGGTGCTCGAGGCGATGAAGATGGAGTCGTCCCTCATCGCGCCCACGGATGGCGTGGTCACGGCGGTGAACGTCACGGTCGGGGCGCAGGTGCCCGCGCGGCACGTCGTCGCGGTCGTCTCCCCCGCAGCGAAGGAGGCAGCATGAGTGAAGCACCGCTCGTCCGGTACGAAGTCTCTCGTGGCGTCGCGACCCTGACGCTCGACTCGCCGCGCAACCGCAACGCGCTGTCGCGGGCGCTCGTCACGCAGTTGATGGAGCGGCTGAACGCCGTGGGCTCCGACCCGGGCGTGCGCGCGGTCGTCCTCGCGGCCACGGGGCCGGCGTTCTGCGCGGGGGCGGACCTGTCGGAGATGGCGGACGGAGGCGCCGCGAAGGCGCCGGCCGTGCTGCTCGACGTGCTGCGCACGATCGTGACGCTGCCGCAGCCTGTCGTGGCGAAGGTCGCCGGGCAGGTGAGGGCGGGCGGCATCGGCATCGTGGGCGCGTGCGACGTGGCGGTTGTCGCGGAGTCCGTGAAGTTCGCCTTCACGGAGGCGCGCATCGGCGTGACGCCCGCGGTCATCTCCCTCACCACGCTGCCGCACCTGACCAGCCGGGCGGCGAGCCGCTACTTCCTCACCGGTGAGGCCTTCGACGCGACCGAGGCCGCGCGCATCGGGCTCATCACCTCCGCGGTGCCGGACGCGTCGCTGGAGGGCGCCGTCGAGCAGATCCTGGAGACGTTCCGGGTGTCGTCTCCGCAGGGCCTGCGTGAGACGAAGCAACTGGTGTCCGCCGGGCTGCGCGCGCGCATCGACTCCGGGGGCGCCGAGATGGTCGCGCTCTCCGGCCGGCTGTTCGCCTCCGAGGAGGCCCAGGAGGGGATGCTCGCCTTCCTGGAGCGCCGGCCTCCCGCGTGGGCCGCGCCGAAATAGGCTGCGGGGGTAGCTGGTTCGACCCGACGCCCGAACGGGCGGAATGGAGCACATGATGACCGCGATCCAGGCACCCCGGTCCCCGCGCATCAGCCGCGTCTCGCTGGGAGACATCGTCCACCGGTCGGCGCTGCGCTGGCCGGAGCGGACGGCGCTCGTGGATGGGGACCTCGAGTTCTCCTACGCGGAGCTCGACCGGCGCTCGAACGCGTTCGCGCACTACCTGCGCGCGCAGGGGCTGCCCCAGGGCGCGCGCATCGCGATGCTCTGCGGCAACTCGGCGCAGATGCTCACCGCGTTCGTGGGCATCTACAAGTCGGGGTTCGTCTGGGTGCCCATCAACACCGGCCTCTCCGTGGAGGCGGTCCGGTACATCGTCGAACACGCCGAGGCGACGCACGCCGTCGTCGACGCCGAGCTCCTCGCGAAGCCCGGGCTGCGGGCGATGCTCGACGCGCTGGGCACCCGCGTCATCGTCTGCGTGCCGGAAGGGCAGGAGGCGCCGGGCGGGGACACGGTCGCCTTCCTGGACACGCTCAAGGGGCAGCACGGCACGCTGCCGGACGTGGACATCCAGAGCGGCCAGTTGGCGCAGATCATGTACACCAGCGGCACCACCGGCCAGCAGAAGGGCGTCATGCACTCGCATGCGTCGGTGCAGGCGGCGCTGAGCGGGAACCTGTTCGAGCTGGGCATGCGCCCGTCGGACTCCACCATCTGCGTGCTCCCGATGTTCCACTGCGCGCAGCACGCCATCGTGATGACGTTCCTGCTGGCCGGGGCGACCATCGTCGTGCGGCGGGCGTTCGACCCGGGCGCGATGCTCGCGACCGTCGAGCAGCGCGGCATCACGTTCCTGATGGGCCTGCCGGTGATGTACGGCGCGATGCTGGCGCACCCGGCGCGGCCGGCCACGAAGCTGTCCAGTCTGCGCCTGTGCCTCTACGTGATGGCGCCCATGGCGCGCACGATGCTCGTGGAGCTCATCGAGCACTTCTGCCCGGGCGGCTTCGCGCTCGCGTCAGGGCAGACGGAGATGTACCCGGCGACGACGATGTTCAAGCCGGAGCAGCAGCTCAAGCGGTTCGGCTCGTACTGGGGCGACTCGGTGGTGACGAACGAGACGGCCATCATGGACGACGAGGGCCGGCTGCTCGGGCGCGGCGAGGTGGGGGAGATCGTCCACCGCGGACCGAACGTGATGCTCGGCTACTACAAGGACCCGGAGGCCACCGCGAAGGCGAGCGCCTTCGGCTGGCACCACACCGGCGACCTGGGCATGTTCGACGCGGACGGCCAGCTCCTCTTCGTGGACCGCAAGAAGGACATGATCAAGACGGGCGGAGAGAACGTCCCGTCCATCAAGGTCGAGGAGGTCCTCCTGCGTCACCCGGCCGTGCTCCAGGTCGCGGTGGTGGGCCTGCCGCACGCGCGCTGGACGGAGGCGGTGACAGGCTTCGTAGTGCTCAAGCCCGGCGCCTCCGCGACGGAGGCGGAGATCAACGCCCACTGCCGCCAGCACCTGGGTGGGTTCGAGGTGCCCAAGGCCATCGTCCTGCTCCAGGCCATGCCGCAGACCAGCACCGGCAAGGCCCAGAAGTTCGTGCTCCGGCAGCAGTTCGCCACGCATTACGACGAGGGCCGTGGCGACCGCGAGAGCGCCTGAGTCCGCCTACCGTCCGCCCAGGAGGCCGAAGGGCTTCCACTCCAGGATCTTCAGGTCGAACCCCGCCTGTCGTTTCCCGGCGATCCAATCCTCGAGGGCGCTCAGCGCGGAGGCCTCGTCATCGAAGCGCTGGCGCTCGCCGTCGCGGGTGACCAGCGTGGTGCCGTCCACGATGGCTGACGTGTACTCCGTCTTGGGACCTCCGTAGTTCGCGAGCTCGCGCTCGAGCGGACCCCGGCCGGGGACCCCGGATGTGACGCGCAGGAAGTCTCCCTCGTAGCGGGTCTCCAGCCGCCTCACCTCCCGTGCGGCGGCGTCGGGCGTCTCGAAGGCGAAGCGGAACGTGCGCATCGACCCGTTGTTGTAGCCCGCGTGCAACTGCACGACGGCGCCGAAGCGTTCAATCTCCAGGAACAGGTCGCCCCGCTTGCGCCAGAACGTGACGCGCTCGGAGGCCCGCTGCTTCACGTCGAGCTCCGGGGGCGGCTCCTTCCCGAGGAACTGCTCCCCGTCGAAGATCTGCAGCGGCAGGCTCCCCGGGCGCATCAGCCACACCTCGCCTGTCTTGCGCTGCGCGTAGACGACGTCCTTCGCGCGCGCGTTCTCCGACGCCCGGGCCGCGATGCCTTCGATGTCCAGGCCCTGGAGCTCCTCGGCCGTGGGCGCATCCGGCTCGCGGACCCGCGGGGGCTGGGGCGTGGCCGTGAAGACGGGCTCGCCCCGTTGGATGCGCTCGAACAGGGCGTCGTGGTGCAGCTCCCCCAGGTCGACGTCCCACAGCTCCGGGAGGAGGAAGGTGGACGCGAGCGAGGCGGCCTTGTCGCCGGAGCGGCCGTTCTTCAGGTGGTGCTCGGCGTGGACCTCGCCGTAGCAGGCGACGTCGTGATCGTTCTCGTCGAGGAAGCGCGTGGTGAGGTCGCCGGCCACGACGAGGCTGTCGTCGTTGTAGATGCCCTGGATGACGTCCCGGACCACGAGGTCGCCGAGCACCAGGAAGTTCCCCGACGTCTGGAGTCCCCACGCCGAGCAACGGCCCACGACCACGACCGTCGAGTCCGGCCCGCAGTCCTCCAGCACGCCCGCCACCTCCAGGTCCCCGAGGACGACGAGGGGCGCGGTGACCCGCAGCGCGCCGGCGGCCCTCGCGTTGCCCGTGATGACCCGGGCCTCGGAGACGGTCCCTTCGAGCACCGCGTCCTCGGGCGCCAGCAGCTCACGCATGACCAGGGCCGCGAAGCCGATGGGCGACAGGGGGCCGGGACACAGCGCCTTCGCGACCTGCGCTGGCGACCGCTGCGCGCTCTTGCGGAAGACACCGGCGAGGTCCGGGACCGAAGGCTCACCGTGATGGGAGAGCGCTTCGAGGACGGCGCCTTCGAGCCGGGCGCGCACGGCCTCCGCGCGCGGGACGAATTCGTTCTGGGACAGGATCATGGGCGCGCATGCTACCCACGCGCCGCGCCGGAGGAAGCGCGAGGAGTTTTCCGGGGAGCCCTCGCGACAAGGCGTGGCGGTGCACGGCCGCTGCTGTTTTCATACGGGTCCCCGGCCGTTTAAAGGTCGCGAGGGGCGCTTCGAGGTGGGGTGATGAGCAAGGATGCGATGATCATGGCGTTCGTGGCGGCGAGCTGGGCCCTGACGCTGCTCGGGATTGGCGCGCTCGTCGCTTACTTTGCCCGCCGGGTATGGAAGCAGTCCCAGGTCCGTCAACACGGGCTGCCGGGCGAGGCCACGGTGCGGAGGTTCACGCCCACGCGGATGTACATCAACCGCAGGCAGATCTTCGAGTTCGTGCTCGAGGTGCGGCTGCCCGGTCAGGCGCCGTACCCGGTGTCGTTGAGCAGCACGATACAAGACTGGAACGTGCAGGTGATGGACGTGGGGCTGCGGCTCAAGGTCAAGGTCGACCCGAAGGATCCACAGCGCGTCGTCGTCCTGGGGCCGGTCGTCGAGCAGGACCTGACCGGGTTCCTCCTCCAGGGAATGGGCGCGATGACGAAGGGACCGCCGGCGCAGGGTGACCCCGTGAAGGCCCTGGCGGACCTCCAGCGGATGGCCGACGCGGGCCTCGTCTCGGAGGAGGAGTTCGCGAGGAAGCGGGCGGAGATCCTAGGCCGGCTCTGAGCAGGCCCTGGCGTGACTGGAACGGCCGGGCCCACGACGGGGGCCCGGCCGCGATTCACCCGCTGCCTACTGGCAGATGGTCTCGGGCGAACACACGCACTGCCCACCGCCCACGCCGGCACACTGGCGGAAGCACGAGCAGTCTTCGTTCATGCAGAGGTTGGAGCAGAGGCCAATGGCCTCCGAGTTGGTGGGCATCAGCGCCCCGACGGCGCCACCGGCCACGACGCCCAGCATGAACACGAACTTCGCGATTCCCTTGCGCATGTACGACCTCCCGGGTTGAACAGCCGGACGCATTCTAGTCCGGCCCGCGTCCTTCCGGGCTCGCCGGTTTGAATTGCTTCCACTGGCCGTCCCTCGTGCGTATCACTGGCCTTCGTGCGCACGCCCACCGACCGCTTCCTGCCGCCCCGCACCGACGCTTCCCCCTCCACGGCGCCCCAGCGCGGGCGGGTGGTGGTCATCGCGCCCACGCGGGCCGCGTGCGAGACCATCGAGCTGGCGCTCGGGCTGGAGCTTCGCACGCACCTGGAGGAGCACCACGGCGAGCGGCTCCATGCGCTGGCGCGGAGCGGGCAGGGGTTCGGCATCGTCGCGGGCACCGGCACGGGCAAGACGCTGGCCATCCGCCCCATCGCGGAGGTGCTCACGGGCCAGCGGCCCCTGCGGGTGGCGGTGGTCAACCGGGAGCGGGAGGCCACCGCGGAGACGCCGCTCGCGGACGTGGCCATCGTCACCACCGGCATCGCGCGGCGCTGGTTCCAGGGCGGCGTCATCCGGCGCGAGGACACGCTCATCGTGGATGAAATCCACCAGACCTCCGCGGAGCTGGAGCTGTGCCTGGCGCTGGGCAAGCGCGTGGGCTGCCGCTTCATCTGGCTGTCCGCCACGGTGGACCCGGCCTTCTACGCGCGCTACCTGGACAGCGCGGACGTGCTCCAGGTGTCCACCTTCGACCCGGGCAAGGCGGCGACGGTGGAGGTGGAGCGCCGGCAGCCGCTGTCCTTCCTCGACGACGCCTTCCTGCGGGACGTGCAGCGGCGGGGGCGAGGCGTGGGCGTGTTCCTGGCCACGCGCGCGGGCGTGGAGGAGGTCGCGGCCCGCGTGCGCGCGAACGCGCCGGAGGTGCACGCGGCGCACTACCACGGCGGCGAGCCGCTGCGCGCCATCCGCCCCTTCCTGGAGGGCACGGCGCCCCGGCCCTTCGTGCTCGCGATGACGGCGGCGGGGCAGAGCGCGCTCAACGTGCCCGGACTGGACACCGTCGTCATCGACGACCTGCGCTTCTCCAACGTGGTGGAGGGCGGCCGCAACGTGCTCACCCGCGTGCACCTGGGCAACAACGAGCTCTTGCAGATGGCGGGGCGCGTGCACGGGCGGGTGGCGGGCGGGCGCGTCTTCATCCTCAGCGACCGGCCCATCCACTTCGCCTCGCTGCGGCCCACCGAGCCGGAGTTCCAGCTCGCGGGCGAGCCGGAGCGGGTGGCGCTCACCGCGGCGGCGCTGGGCGTGCGGGCGGATGAGCTGGACCTGCCCGTGCCGTTGGACCGCGTCGCCTACCGCCGGGCGCTCGCGAAGCTGGAGGCGCGCGGCATCGTGGACGCGGACGGGCGGCTGTCCGACTACGGCCGCGCGGTGGAGGCCCTGCCCGTGGAGCGCCCGTGGGCGGAGCTCATCGTCAACGCGGAGGACGCGCTCCTGCCGTTCCTCGCGGTGTGCAGCGCGGTGGAGTCCCTGCACCGGATGACGCGCGAGGAGCGGAACCTGGAGGAGGCGCTCGTCCCCGGCAGCGACCACCTGACCGCGTACAACCTGTACGCCGAGGCCTTCCGCGTGGCGGGCACGGTGGGGGAGGTGCAGGGGCTTCCGCGCCACGTCTTCGACCCGGAGAAGCTCGCGGCGTGGGCCGAGGCGCGCGGGGTGCTGGTGAAGGCCCTGGAGGATGCGGCGCTCGCGATGGCGAGCGTGTACCGGAGCGTGGGGCTGGCGCTGCCCTCGCGCATGCCCTTCGCGAACTCCGGCGTCTACCAGCGCTTCTGCGACCTGCTCGCGCGCCTCATGCCCTTCGACCTGGTCATCGACGAGCGCACGGCCTGGGGCGAGCTCGCGCGCGTGTCGAAGACGAGCGTCTGCGGCAACCTGGGCGCGGTGGTGGGCTCGCTGCGCTACTTCGCTGACCGCAACTGTGAGTCACAGGCGGCCATCGAAGGCACGCAACTGCCCCAGGCGCTGCTGCGCCGCCATGCCCGGCGTCACTCGGCGGCGCCCGCGTACGACGCGCGCTTCCGCTCGGTCGTGCTCGTCACGCGGCTGGAGTTCTTCGGCTTCGCGCTGGAGCAGGAAGTGGAGGTCCTGCGCGCCTGGGGACCGGAGCTCGCCAGGGCGGCACGGCGCGCGCTCGCGGAGGCGCTGGCGCGGGGCGAAGCGCCGCATCCCGCGGTGGACCGGCACCGGGTCGCCATCGCCGAGGTCCGCGAGCTGTGGCGGCGCTCGGGCGGCATCACCGCGCCGCTGGGAGAACCGGAGCTCACCGCGCTCTACGAGGCGCAGCTCGAAGGCGTCGACACCCTCGACGACTTCCGGGCGCGCCCGCTGCGGCTGGACCTGGACGCGCTCGTGCCGCCCGCGACACGGCGGGCCCTCCTGGCGCTCCCGGACACGGTGGAGGTCCGCGAACAGGCGGTGCCGCTCGAATACGACGTGGAGGAGCTGTCGGACGGGGCTCCGCGGGGCGTGGTGCGCTTGCACCTGCCGGAGAAGCTCGCCCGCACGTTGGTGGAGGAGGAGCTGCCGCTGTTGGATCGCCCCCAGCGCTTCAGCGTGGCCCGGGGCCGGCGGGGTGTGCTCCAGGCCCGGTCGCTCCTCGAACTCCAGGACCGGCTCGACCAGCCCTGGATGCCGGACGAGGTCGCCGAGGCCACCCGCGAGCGTCCGCCCCCGGTGCAGGAGCGCGAACGCGGCGCCCCCAGGCCTGGAGGCCACCGGGGCCACCACGGCAAGCCACCCAGGAACGGAGGCCCGCGAGGAGGCAGGCGGCGGCGCTGAGGCGGCGGGCGCCGACGCTCGGAGGAGGGCCCCTGGGCCGTGGGTTCACCCCGAATGGCGCTCCAGCCATCCCCGGAGGGCGCGGGCGATGTCCTCCGGCGCGTCCTCCGGCGCATGGTGCCCCGCGCGTCCCAACGGCACGATTTCGAGGGCCGGGAGGTTGGCTCGCGCCCACTCGATGATGCGCGGCGCGTTGAGCCCGGTGTCGCCGAAGGTCAGCAGCAGCGCCGGCTTCGCGGACGGCTGCGCGAGCCACGCGTCGTAGCGTTCGATCACCGCGGCGACGTCCGCGGGCTCGCCATCGATTGGGATCTCCCGGGGCCACTGGAGCACCGGGCGTCGCGACGCCGCGTCTGGATACGGGGCCTGGTAGATGGCCCGCTCCTCCTCCGTGAGGCCACGGTGGACGCCGTTCGCGAAGGACCTCTCCAGGAACGCGTTCTGTTCGAGCACGAGCCCCTCACCGACCCCCGGGGTGCGCAGGGCGCGGAACAGTTGCTCGCCCTGGGGAGGCCAGTCGCTCCAGTGCATGGGACGGAGGAACGTCTCGAACACGGCCACGCCGCGCACGCGGTCCGGATGCCGCCGTGCCCAATCCAGGGCCAGCACTCCGCCCCAGTCGTAGCCGACAAGCACGACGTCCCGCAGTCCGAGCGTGTCGAACCACGCGTCGAGGTACCTCGCGTGGTCCGCGAACCGGTACGGGAGGTCCGGCTTGCCCGAGTCCCCCATGCCAATGAGGTCGGGCGCGAGGCAGCGGCCCCGGTCGGCGAGCCGCGGAATGACGTTGCGCCACACGTATGAGGACGTGGGGTTGCCGTGCAGGAACACGATGGGCGAGCCCGTCCCGGCCTCGCGGTAGGAGATGAAAGAGTCCAGGACGTGGACCCGCCGAACCATGGGTGGAAATCCGTGCATGCACCCATGATGGGGAAGGAGACACCTCGCTGGTAGTGATGGTTCGTGAGGTCTAGGCTCACCAGCCGTGAGCATTTCGATCGCGGCGCTCGACCTCAATCTCCTCCTGGTGCTCCACACCGTCCTCACCGAGCGCAGCGTGGCGCGCGCGGCCGAGCGGCTCCACGTCACGCCCTCCGCCATCAGCAACAGCCTGGCGCGCCTCAGGTCCGTGTTGGGTGACCCGCTGGTCACGCGCAAGGGCCGTGGCATCGTCCCCACGCCCCGAGCGCTCGCGCTGGCCCCCGCCATCGCCCGAGGACTGCGCGAGCTGGAGTCCGGACTTCACGAGGCCCCCTTCGAGCCGGCCCGCTGCACGCGCACCTTCACGCTCGCCGTCGCCGATGCGGGGCAGGTGACGTGGGGCCCGCGAATCGCCGCCCGGATGGCCGCGGAGCTGCCGAACGCGCGCCTCTCCGTGGTCGGAATCGCCTCGCTCGTGGCGCTCGGGGACCTGACCTCGTCCCAGGTCGACCTGCACATCGGACTCGCCGGGCGGGGCGCGGGCCTGCACGTCGAACCGCTGCTGGACGAGCGCACCGTCCTCGTGGCCCGCGAAGGCCACCCCGCGCTCGCGAAGCGCCTGTCCCCGCGTGCGCTCGGCGCGCTCCGCCACGTGGGCGTGGAGATGGTGCCGGGCAAGGGCTTCCGGGATCTCGTCGGCGCCGCGTACTCGCGCGCGGGCATCCGCCGGGAGGTCGCCATGACGGTGCCTTCCTTCCTGACGGCCGCCGCGGTCGTGGCCGCGACCGACCTTGTCGCCACGTTGCCGGAGTCACTCGTCGCCGCGCAGGGCGCGCGCCTGGGGGTGCGTGTCGTCAACGCGCAGATTCCCGCGCACACCGTCAAGCTGGCCCTGTGCTGGCATGACCGCACCCATGCCGACCCGGCGGCGCGGTATTTCCGTGAACTGGTCCGGCGCGCGGTCCTGGGTGCGTGAATGACAGGCCATTTGTGATAGCCGGGGGCAAACCCAGGAGGCGCAATGTCGAAATGGAGTGCCTGTCTGTCCTTGCTGCTGTCCGCATGTCTGTCATCGGAAGGGGAGTCCGCGCTGGCGCCGGTGGACCAGCAGCAGGCCCTGCCTGCCTCGGAGGTCATCGACTTCGCTTCCGCGAGCACGCTGGCGAACACGGACGCGTCGGGGAAGAGCGGCGGCATGACCGTGCTCAAGACGAACAGCTCGAACTGCACGGTCGGCGCGTACGCGGACTGCTATGCGCAGTACATCGAGTTCAGCCCCAGCTACACGGGCTATCTGTCCTTCAACCTCTCCAGCCTCACCCAGGCCGCGCCCACCCCGGCTCAAGTCACCCAGCTCAGCCTGCTGACGAAGTACCAGGGGCCCGGGGTCGCCACGTCCTACTACCAGTGGCAGCTTTACCGGTTCTCCACCTCCAGTTGGGTCAGCATCGCCAACTCGCAGGGGCGCGGTGACTGGGTGTGGACGCCGGCCCTGACGCTCGCGCTCCCCACCACCGAGGTCGCTTCGAACTTCGTGTCGAGCACCGGCGAAATCCGGGCGCGCCTCATCAAGGGGGCGGGGACGGACGCGGCGCAGCTCGACAGCCTCCGGCTCCAGGTGTCGTGGGACACGGGAGGCGAGGGCCCGGCCTGCACGCTGCCAGCCTTCCCCAAGGGCACCACCTGGATGTGGGACCTGGAGCATGCGTCCATTCCCACCAACCTCAACGCCCAGGTCTACGTCGTCGACCTCTTCAACACGACCCCCGCGAAGATCCAGGAGTACAAGGCCGCCGGCAAGAAGGTGGTCTGCTACTTCAGCGCGGGCTCCTATGAGGACTGGCGGGACGACGCGAACCAGTTCCCGCAGGACACGTACTGCACCCCCGGGGAGGACTGCGCGCAGTCCGTGCACATCATGGGCGACTGGTGCACGAGCGGCGGCGGCTGTGAGTGGTGGCTGGACCACCGCAAGCCGGCGGTGCGCACGGTGATGGCGACGCGCATGCAGTTGGCGAAGGACAAGGGCTGCGACGCGGTGGAGCCGGACAACATCGACGGCTATTCGCACGACGACGAGATTTCCTGCACCGACCAGTCCTGCTGGGGCCTCACGGCGGCGAACCAGCTCGACTACAACCGCTGGCTGGCCACCACCGCCCACTCCCTGTGCCTGGGCATCGCGCTCAAGAACGACGTGGATCAGGTCCCCGCGCTCGCGGACTCCTTCGACTTCGCCATCAACGAGGAGTGCCAGAAGTACAACGAGTGCGGCGCCTACAAGACGGGGTTCACGGACAAGAACAAGGCGGTCTTCAACGCCGAATACCGCGTGGACTCCGGCGGGGACACCACCGCCTGGACGACGTGCACGGGCACCGGGGCGACCTGCGCCTGCGGTGAGAGCGGCTTCGCCCAGGGCGACCTGCGCACCCTGGTCTTCCGCACCGCGTCGGTCCGCTACGACAACCTCCAGTTCACCTGCTGGTAGCGCGGGCGGGCCGGGGCCGTCATCCGCCCCGGCCCCCTCCATCAATACGAGACGGTCGCGGTGTAGGCGAAGTGGTCGGAGCCGTACTTCTCCAGGCGCTCGGCGGGGCCGGTGCCGATGCCACGGGTGACGTAGATCTGATCAATCGGCACGCCGCTGACGCCCGCCGTGCTCAGGTGGTTCATCCCGGGGATGTCCTGGGACAGCGCGCGGTTGAAGTCGCCCACCAGGACGACGGGCAGCCCCCGGCCGAGCAGCTCCGCGACGACCTCGCGCACCACGGCGTTGTGCGTGCGCCAGCGCTCCTGGCGCTCCGGGTGCTCGCCGTTCTAGGCGCCGGAGATGTAGTGCGTGTTGATGAACGCCAGCTTCTCGCCCGTCGCGAGGTTCTTCAGCACCACCCAGTTCACGAAGCGCGCGGGCGTCACCCCGGCCTCTCCTTCGTGCGTGAGCCGGGACCCGTCGCCCGTCTTCTCGAACTTGCTCTTGCGCCAGGAGATGGCGATGGAGTTGCGCGCGGCCAGCCGCTCTTCACCGGGCCGGAAGTGCGCATAGGCATCCACGGGGATGTTTCTGTCAGCCGAGGACGAAGTCCCTGGGACGCAGCGGCTCCGGCTGGGGCTCTCCCAGCGACTCCAGCATGTTGATCTCCGCCGTGCGGGACATCGCGAGCAGGGGGAGGTCGTTGGGGGCTTCTCCGAAGGGCTCCTCCAGCTCCTCGCTGAGGAGGTCCAGGCCGAAGAAGGTGTAGGCGATCATGGCCGTGAGCACCGGCGTGAACCAACCCATGGACTCCGCGAGGCCGAAGGGCAGCAGCAGGCAGAAGAGGTAGGCCGTGCGGTGCAGGAGCACCGTGTAGGCGAAGGGAAGGGGCGTGAGGCGGATGCGCTCGCAGGCGGTGAAGATGCTCATCATGGCGTGCACCCGTTCGTTCAGGGCGCCCCAGGTGATGTCGGTGAGCCGGCCCTCCCGGAGCAGGCGGGCCAGCTCCAACTGGTGCTCACGCAGGAGGGCGTTGGGGCGGTTGCCGCTGCCCAGGACGCGCGAGCGCTCGGGCTCCTCGAGGTGGCGGCTGAGGGCCTCCGTGGCGTCCTGGCCTCGCAGGTGCGCGGCGAGCGCGTAGGGGAAGGCGATGGTGCGGTGCACCAGCCTCCTCGCCGCCTGCCGCCCGGCTTCCGGCAGCTCGGCGCGCCCGTCGTCCAGCAGCGCGATGGCCGCTTGGGTGAAGGCGCGCACCTCGATGATGAGCGCGCCCCACTGCTTGCGTCCCTCCCACCAGCGGTCGTAGCAGGCGTTGTTGCGGAACCCGAGGAAGATGGAGAGCGCGATGCCGAGCAGTGACAGCGGCGCGGGCGACGTGACTGGAAGCCGCAGGTGGCCCAGCTTGAGCGTCACGACGACGAGCGAGGCGAGCGCCGCGACCCCCAGCACGTGAGGCAGGACGCGCGGCAGGATGGTGCCGCGCACGACGAACAGGAGCTTGAAGAAGCCAGGGCGGGGTCGGACGATCACGGGCGCGTCTCGTGCCCCAAAACCGCGCCTGTCGCAAGCGTGCCGCCCTAGACTGCCTCCCTCCTGGAGGCTGAATGCACCCGAAGAGACTGCACCGGTTCCCCGTGTCCACGCTGCGCACCCTGGCCATGGGGGTCGCGCTGGTGTGCGTCGCTGGCTGCTCGGACGATGAGGGCGTGGACGTCCCCAACCCGCTGACCAACCCGAAGGACGGGCCCCCGGCCGGCAACCCGAACGCCGAGGCGACGTGCACCGTGCCCGCCGAGGCGGGGCTCGCGGACGTGTCCCGGCCCACCACCGTCGTCGGGACGGGGACGCCGGCCAGTTGCACCTCGGGTGCGTTCGTCGATGCCGTGGCGAAGGGTGGGGTCATCACCTTCGACTGCGGCCCGGAGCCGGTGGTCATCACGCTGGACCGGACGGCGAAGGTCTTCAACGACAAGGGGCCGGAGATCGTCATCGACGGCAAGGGGCTGGTGACGCTCAGCGGGGCGGGCAAGCACCGCATCCTGTACATGAACACCTGCGACCAGGCCCAGGTGTGGACGACCTCCCACTGCCAGGACCAGGACCACCCCCGGCTGACGCTCCAGAACCTCACGTTCGTGGACGCCAGCTCCAAGGGGGAGAAGGAGTACGACGGCGGCGGCGCGGTCTGGGTGCGCGGCGGGCGGGTGAAGGTCATCAACTCCCGCTTCTTCAACAACGTGTGCGCGGACACCGGGCCGGACGTCGGAGGCGCCGCGCTGCGGGTGTTCGACCAGCACGACGACCAGCCCGTCTACGTGGTGAACACGACCTTCGGCGGCAAGGAGGGTTACGGCGGGGGCTGCTCCAACGGCGGCGGCATCAGCAGCATCGGGGTGTCGTGGACCATCATCAACAGCCTGTTCTCCCACAACCGGGCCATCGGCAACGGCGCCAATCCCGCGCAGCCGGGCACGCCGGGCGGTGGCAGCGGTGGGGCCATCTACAACGACGGCAACACGATGACGCTGTCGCTCTGTGGCACGCGCATCGAAAACAACGAGGTCAACGCGCACGGCAGCGCCATCTTCTTCGTGAGCAATGACCACTCGGGCGACATCCGCATCGACCGGTCGGTCATCCAGAACAACAAGGGCGGCTCCTGGTACGTGACCTATCCGCAGATCTCCAACCACGCGGACACGCCCATCCGGGTAACGAACTCCACCATCGAGTAGCGCCCGTCGCGCCGCCGGGGGCGCGTGACCGTGCAGAGGGAAACCGCGAGGGCAGAACATGGCGAGAGATTGGGCCAGCACCCTGGTTGATCTTTTGACGTCGCCTGTTTCGGTGGTGACGGACGTCATTGATGCGCTCGCGGGCACGCCCGCCCACGAGCGGTTCTCCAATTCCATCAAGACCGATGTGTTTCAAGACTCACACCTGCGAGACCTGGATGGGGTCAGCACCGACCGAAAGCTCCGCCCTGGGACGATCCTCCGGGTAGGACGAACAGGCTTCTGGCACTACGGCGTGTATATCGGTGGGGATGAAGTGGTTCACTTCACCTCGGTGGACAGCGACGTCTCCACGGACAACCAGGTCATGCGGACCCCCATGTCCAGGTTCCTGGGTGATGCCAGTGAATTCCAGACATTGAAGTTTCCGCAGAGGGTCCGCGGGCGGCGGGTGTATAGCGGGAGAGCGACCTGCGCCAGAGCCATCGAGAAGATCGGCATGGGTGGGTACTCCTTGCTTGATAACAATTGTCAGCACTTCGCCGTCTGGTGCAAGACCGGCGTGGCGATTTCCGGGCAGACGGTTCTTGTCAATGGAGGTGAATCGGATTCGGCCGTTTATCGCGCCGGCGTCGAGGCGCCTGCCTTGACAGGCAGGTTGCCGGCGTTGGACAGGGTGCCAGACCTTATAGGTATGTTTGACATTGAGGTGTCGAGAACCCTGTTTGCATCCAACTACCTGCCCTAGCGAAGAAGGGGCGCCCAGAGGGCGCTGTGGGCCTCTGGCGCGTCCGGGGATTCCTCCGCCGTGTAGAAGTAGGCCGCGACCGTGGCCCGTCCCCGTTCTTCGGGACATGCCAGCGCGGCGGGGTGGCCGTGCCAGTGGGTGTCGCCGTGCGCCATCACGACCAGTCGATCGAGCACCGGCGCGATGCGGGCCTCGCACCGGGTGAGGTCGGCGTTCCACAGCTCCAGGTCGCCGCCCCACGCGGGCTCCCAGCCCGGGTTCAGGTAGTACAGGACCGTCAGCCGCCGTGAGAGCGCTCGGGTGCGGTCGCGGTTGAAGTCCGCGTGGAGCGCCAGATGGCCGCCTCTCAATGTGAGGTGCAGCCCGGCGCCCCGGAAGTGCGGATCCGCGATGAGCCCTCTGATGCCCGTGAGCGTCTCCAGGAAGTCGAGGAACGCCATGCCCGAGAGCTCCGCGAGCAGGTGCCGGAGCGCGCCGTGTACGCCTTCGAAGGCCTTGCGCTGAAGCTGCCCCAGGCGGGCCGCCTGCTCCGGATGATCGCGGCGCATCCAGGGGGCCCCGGTCGCGCCCGGAAAGACGCCGGCCAGCTCCGTCGCCAGCCGCTCCCCCAGCAAGCCGTCGATGACGACGTGCGGATGGGGCCGGGCGGTGCCGTAGGTGTCGCGATGCGCCAACGCGAGTGTGCGGAGCGCCGTCCGGCCGAGGAAGAAGCTCGGGCCCCGCAAAGGACCTTCATCAACTGTCGCGACGCTCACGGGCTCTCTTCCGCTGGGGGGCCGGCCATCGATGATGCCATGCTCGTCGCACCCTCGCTTCCGGACAGACAGGAGCCGCCATGGCGACGAAGACCCGAGCCCCGCTGACGATCGACGCCTATCTGGCGGGCGTGACCGACCCGGCGGCGAAGAAGACCCTGAGCGCCCTGCGCGCGCAGTTGCGGAAGCTGCTCCCCAAGGCCACCGAGACCATCAGCTACCAGATGCCCACCTTCAAGGTGGACGGGGTCGCCGTGGCGGGCTTCGCGTTCTTCAAGCACCACTGCGGCTACTACCCCTTCAGCGGCGGCGTGGTGCCGGCGCTGGCGTTGGAGCTGGACGGGTACACCACGTCGAAGAGCGGCGTCACCTTCCTCCCGGACGAGCCGCTCCCGGCGAAGCTGGTGAAGAGGCTGGTGCAGGCGCGGCTCGCGGAGATCGCCACGCGCGGGAAGAAGCCCGCGCCCGCGAAGAAGAAGCCCGCGCCCGCGAAGAAGAAGCCCAACCCGGCCGCATAGGAGCCCCGGGGGGCCTACCTCCCGGCCAGGGGAGACGCAGGGACGGCCGGAGCCGTTGCCGCCGGGGCCTTCCGGGCGAAGCGCTGGCGGTAGTAGCGCGTCCACAGGTTCAGCCCCACCACGCCCACCACCGTGGGGCCCAGGAAGACGGCGAGCTGGAGGCCCTCGATGCCGAGGTGCCTGGCGTTCACCACCAGCGCGGCGGTGATGGTGCCGATGCCCGAGGCCACCATGGCGCCCATGTGCTGGAACCACCAGTGCATGCGGTCCTGCGGCGGCCGCATCCAGTACCAGAGCCCGGTCGCCCCGGAGAAGATGCCCACCGGCGCGAAGCCCCACAGCAGCGGCACGCCCATCCGCAGCCCGTACGCCTCCGTGAAGAGCCCCAGGCAGAGGAGCAGCGTGGACAGGCCCACGTCCAGCGGGTGGGTGCTCGCCCCGGTGCGCGCCTTCGTCCTCATCACCCGCACGCCCATGGACGCGGAGGCCGCGCTCAGCACCGCGATGTAGATGAAGAACAGGTCCATGGCCTGCTCCCCCGGGGCCTGGATGAAGCGCCATCCGGAGATGGCCAGCGCGGAGATGGCGGAGGAGATCATCGCGCCCACGTAGACCTGGCCCACGCGCCGGTGCAGGGTGCCTCCCTTGCGCGCCACCAGGGGCAGCCAGAGCGTGACGAATGCGATGATCCCCGACGCGATGTGGAGCCAGCGGGCGAAGAGATAGAGCGACACGGGTGCCTCCGACGTGCTGCGAGTCCGGGACGCAAGGTACGCGCCGGCGCGGGTGCCTCCATCTGGCGGAAGTCATACGGCCCGCATGTGACTTCCGGCACATGGCCCCCCCGCGCCGGGTGGCCTAGGGTCCTCCGCCATGCCCGCGCGGTCCTTCGTGACGAAGCCCCCCACCACCCATCGCATGCTGCTCGTGGCCGGGATGCTCACCTGGGCCGTGGTCGGCTTCGCGCACGCCGAGGACCTGGCGCGTGAGCCCGCGCGGTGGCTGGCTCCGGACACGCTGGCGTGGGCGCTCGCGCTCCTCACCTTCGGTGGCGCGTTCTGGTTCCAGACGCGGGTGCAGGGCCGGGGAGAGCTGCCGCTGCTCGCCGCGCAGACGCTCGCGGCGCTGGTCTGCCTCGCCACGGGGGAGACCGGGCTGGACGGCGCGCTGCTCGCCATCACCGCCGGTCAGGTGCCGGAGATCCTCCCGCAGCGCCGGGCGCTGGCGTGGGTGGGGGCCCAGGTGCTGGGCATGCTCGTCGTGTTCGCGGTCCAGCGCCCGCCGGTCCAGGCCCTGGTGCAGACGCTCATCTACACCGGCTTCCAGGGCTTCACCTTCGGCACGGCCCTGGTGATGGTCCGGGAGGCCGAGGCCCGCCGCGAGCTGGCCCGCGTCCACGCGGAGCTCCAGGCCACCCAGGTGCTGCTCGCCACGCGTGAGCGCGAGGGCGAGCGGCTGCGCATCGCCCGGGAGCTGCATGACTCCGTGGGGCACCACCTCACCGCGCTCAGCCTCAACCTGGAGGCCGCCGCGTACACCGCGAAGGACACGGCCGCCGCCGAGCACCTGCGCCGCGCCCGCGAGGCGGCCCGCACGCTCCTGTCCGAGGTGCGGCGCACGGTGACCGAGCTGCGCGAGGCGCCCATGCCGCTCCTGCCCTCGCTGCGCGCGCTCGCGGAGGGCGCCCCGGGGCTCGCCGTCCACCTGGAGGTCCCCGAGGCGCTGGCCCTGGAGTCCACCGACGCGGCGCACTCGCTGTTCCGCTGCGTGCAGGAGGTCCTCACCAATACGCTGCGCCACGCCGGGGCCCGCAACCTGTGGGTGGTCATCGCCCCCACGGAGGACGGCGGGGTGCGGGTGCTCGCGCGGGACGACGGAAGCGGCGCGGTGCGGGTGACGCCCGGCGCGGGGCTCACCGGCATGCGGGAGCGGTTCACCCGGCTGGGCGGGCGCGTGGAGTGGCGCGCGACGGCGGGGCAGGGACTGGAGCTGGAGGCGTGGCTGCCCGCCGCGCGGGAGCGTGGGGTGGGGACATGAAAACGGTCCGACTGGTGCTCGCGGATGATCACGCCCTGGTGCGCCAGGGCTTGCGCGGCCTGCTGGACCTCACGCCCGACCTGCGGGTGGTGGGCGAGGCCTCGGACGGCGAGGAGGCGCTGCGCAAGGTGGCGGAGCTGGACCCGGACGTGGTGCTCCTGGACGTGCGCATGCCGCGCATGACGGGGCTGGAGGCGCTCCGCGCGCTGCGACGCACGGACGCGGACCGGCGCGTGGTGCTGCTCACGACCTTCGACGAGGACGCCGTCCTCATCGAGTCCCTGCGGCTGGGCGTGCAGGGCTTCCTCCTCAAGGACGTGTCCCTGGAGGAGCTGGCGGAGGCCATCCGGCGCGTCGCCTCCGGTCAGACGCTGCTGCCGCCAGGGGTCGCGGAGCGCGTGGCGCGCGGCATGGCGGAGCTGCCCCGCGACTTCCCCCACGCGGACCTGCCGGAGGGGCTCACCCGCCGTGAGGTGGAGGTGCTGCGCCTCATCGCGCGGGGGCTGAGCAACCGGGAGATCGCCGACGCGCTGGGGACGGCGGAGGGCACGGTGAAGAACCAGACCTCCAGCATCCTGTCCAAGCTGGGCGTGAGGGACCGCACGCGCGCCGTGCTCCGCGCCATGGAGCTGGGCTGTCTCTAAGCGTGTCCTGATTTTCGAACATGCCCTGGCGGGCGCGACCGGTGCCGGACACTGCGTCTGTCCAGGCCCGGACCGCGCGCCGTGAGGAGGCAGGCGTCCAGGGCATGCGGGAGTCCGATCCTGGAAGGGCGGCCGTTCCCTGGGGGGCGTTGGGCGGGTCCGTTCGCGCCCATACCCTTGCGGGCCACATCGACCTGAAGCGAGGACCCCCGATGTCAAAACCCCGCTGCTCGTGCCGCTCTCGTTGGATCCGTCTCCCGGTCTTGATGCTCTCACTGCTGTTCTGCAGCGCATGTGAGCCCATGGGAAGGATCGAGTCCCCCGAAACGCAGGCCCTCCCCATGGAGCCCGCCGCTGCTCCCGAAGCGGAGGCGCTTCCTCCCAATCCCCCCGCGCTGCCTCCGGCTCCCGCGGGGCTTCGTCCCGTCGCGGTCTGGGAGGAGATGTTCCAGCAAAGCGGAGGCCGTGAGCACCTGCAGACCTTCCTGCCCTGGAGCAACTCCCGCGATAGCTGGGACTTCTACAACCTGGCCTACGGCCTGGACGCCAACACGGCCATGTACCGGGCCACCGGGAAGCGGGCGTACCTGGACCGGGCCCTGCTCTACGTCAACAACCTGGTGGCCTCCGCCCGCGTCTCCTCGTCGCTTCCCCGGAGCCAGTTCCGGGACGGGTACCTGGGCTGGAGCTCGTCCCTGTCCTCCCCGGCCGGGCAGGAGGTGCCGCTCTATGAGACCTATTGCTGGCGCTACGTGACGCGCATGCTGCGCGTCATCCGCGAGACGCCGGACCTCTACGCCTCCGCCACCTACCGCAAGCAGTACGACCGGCTGCTGGCGTTCACCGAGCGGAACATCTTCGACAAGTGGTTCCAGCGTGGGGCGAATGACTTCGTCTACCGCAACCGCACGCACATGGCCGCGCACTGGGCCTTCATCGCCATGGACCTGTCGCGGATGACCAACGACCCGGCGCGCAAGGCCCGCTACCTGGAGGTCTTCGACAACATCAACCACGGCATGCCGAACTTCCCGTCCTCCCTGCGCGACAAGCTGTCGCCCAACCCCGACCACCCGGCCGCCTGGTTCTGGAACGACAAGTGGGACACCGACGTCCAGCCCGGCCAGGACGTGGCGCACGCGAACAACGTGGTGGCCTTCATCGTCGAGGCCCACGACGCGGGCATGGAGTGGACGGACGCGGACATCCGCCGCTTCGTCGTGACGCTCAACACCGTCATCTGGCCCTCGCCCAGGGTGTACGCGGAGTACGTGGACGGCACCGGGCAGGGGGATGGCTGGTTCAACGACGGGCTGATGAAGCTGGGCCGCTACGACGTCAACCTCCAGCGCCGGCTGGAGCAGCATCGCGTGGGCCAGAACAGCCAGTTCTTCGCCAACGCCGCGCTCAACGTGCGGATCCTTTCCGAACAGGCCGTGCAGTAGCGGGGCAGGGGCGCCCCGTCCCCAGTGAGGGGACGGGGCGTGGTGCCGGCGCCGTCAGCGGGCCGCCGGGAGCAGCCGGACGCCCAGGGCCGCCAGCGCGGAGGCCGTCGCCAGCACCGTCACGCCCACCCAGCCCCACCACGCCAGCACCAGGCTGCCCGTCGCCGCGCCAACGGACATGCCGAGGAACACGCCGACGAACAGCACCGCGTTGAGGCGGCTGCGGGCGGCGGGCTCGATGCCGAAGACGAGGGTCTGATGCGCGACGAGCGTCATCTGCGCCCCCAGGTCGAAGCCCACCGCGCTGGCGCCAATCAGCCACAGCCGGTGATGGGGCTCGAGCCACGGCGCCGCGAACATGGTGGCGAAGGAGAGGACGGTCAGCCCCGCGCCCAGGCGGGTGACGCGCTCCGGCCCGTAGCGATCCGCGATGCGGCCCGCCACCGGAGCGCCCAGCGCCCCCGCCGCGCCCGCCAGCCCGAAGGCGCCGGCCGCCGCGCTCCCCAGGTGGAACGGGGCGCCATGCAGCATCACGGCGAGCGTGGACCAGAACGCGCTGAAGCCAATGGAGAGCAGCCCCTGGGCCAGCGCCGCCCGGCGCAGGGCGCCATGCTTGCGCCACAGTCCCGCCAGCGAACCCAGCAGGGCGCCGTAGGAGAGCGTGTTGGTCGGGTGGAAGCGGGGCAGGCCGCGCCAGGCCGCCACGCCGATGAAGGCCACGCTGGCGGCGGCGACCCCGTACATGGCGCGCCAGCCGAAGCGCTCGGCCACCACGCCGCTGATGACGCGGGACAGGAGGATGCCGAGCAGCAGGCCCGTCATCACCGTGCCCACCACCTTGCCGCGCTCGTGCTCGGGGGCCAGGGTCGCGGCGGCCGGGACGATGTCCTGCGCCACCGTCGCCGTCAGGCCCACGGCGAAGCTCACCCCCAGCAGCAGTTGGATGTCCGGGGCCAGGCCGCCCAGCAGCAGCGCCCCGCTCAAGAGCGCGGCCTTGATGAGGATGATGCGGCGCCGGTCGAAGCGGTCGCCCAGCGGCGTCAGCAGCAGGATGCCCAGCGCGTAGCCCAACTGCGTGAGCATGGGCACCAGGCCCACCGCGGTGCCGGAGGCGCCCAGGGTGGACCCCATCACCCCCAGCATCGGCTGGCTGTAATAGATGGACGCCACCGACAGGCCCGCGCTCGCGGCCAGCAGCAGGCGCAGTCCCTGCGACAGCGAGGCGCGGGGGGCGGAGACCGCCGGTGAGGGGAGGGCGCCGGCTCCGGCGTTTCCATGTACGACGCGAATGAAGGACATGACGTTCACCTCGGGTGCTGCGCGATGAGGTGACAGTGCGTCAGAGGGGACGGGGTCGGTAGACGCGTGCGCCGTACAGCGGTTATACGCGTTGCGTATCACCCCGCCTGGAGCAGGTGCACATGCCCCATCCCTCGAAGCCGGCCCGGCGGCGCGGAGCCCCGCCGAGGCTTCCCGTGCCCGCCAGCGCCGACCGGCTGGAGCTGATGCAGACGTTCATCCGCATCGTGGACGCGGGGAGCCTGTCCTCCGCCGCCGCGCAACTGGGCACCACGCAGCCGACGGTGAGCCGCCGGCTCCAGGCGCTCGAGCGGTCGCTGGGGCTGCGGCTGCTCCAGCGCTCCACCCACGCGATGAAGCTCACCGAGGACGGCGCGCGCTGCTACGAGCGGGCGAAGGAGCTGCTGGCAAGCTGGTCCCTGTTCGAGTCCGACCTGCGCGGCGCGAGCGACGAGCCGGAGGGCACGTTGCGCGTCGTCGTGCCCCACGCGTTCGGGCAGGAGCTGCTGGTGGCGCCGCTGACGGAGTACCTGGGCCGCCACCCGCGAGTCTCCGTCGAGTGGCTGCTGCATGACCGGCCGGTGGACTTCATCGCGGACGGCATCGACTGCGCCATCCACGTCGGCGAGGTGCAGGACCCCAGCGTGGTGGCGATCCGCGTGGCGGAGGTGCCTCGCATCGTCGTGGCCGCGCCCTCGGTGCTGGCGGGAGGGCCCCTGCCGGCGCACCCCGACGCGCTCGCGAGGCTGCCCTGGCTGTCCCTGCGCACGTTCTACCGCCACGAAATCCCGCTGACCCATGTGGCCACCGGCGAGGTCCAGCCCATCGTCTTCCAGCCGCGCGTGAGCACGGACAGCCTCTATGCCCTGCGCAGCGCCGCGGTGATGGGCCTGGGCGTCTGCGTGGGCTCGTCCTGGGTGCTCCAGGAGGAGCTGCGGCGCGGGCGGCTCCTGCACCTGGTGCCGGAGTGGCGGGCCGCGCCGCTGCCCATGTCTCTGCTCTATCCCTCCGCGCGCTTCCATCCGGCGAGGCTGCGCCGGTTCGTGGCGTGGATGCGGGAGCGGATTCCCGCGGCCCTGGAGGTGGCCACGCGAACCGCTTCCTGAGGGCGCGCCCTGGCTACCTGGCGGTGGGCACCAGGCCGTAGAGGGTGGTGACCTCCCGGGAGCGCGCGGCGTGCAGGGGGTCCGCCTTGTCCTTCGCCTTGGAGTGCCGCGCCGGGGTGGACCTTCGCCACGCCACCGTCAGGCCGCAGCGCTCGAACTGCTCCTCCAGCCACCCGGGCGGGCGCAGGCCCAGCAGCACCGCCAGGTCCGAGAGGATCAGCAACCCCTCTCCGCCCGGGTTCAGCGCGGCGGGGAGCCCTTCGAGGAAGCGGCGCAGGAACTGGCTGTCCTCGTCGAACACCGCGCGGTCCACCCGGTTCTTCGGCGGCTCGGGGATCCACGGCGGGTTGCAGACGACAAGGTCCGCTCGTCCCTCCGGGAACAGGTCCGCCTCCGCCACCTGGAAGCGCTGGGAGAGGCCCAGCCGCTCCGCGTTCTCCCGTGCGCACGCCACCGCGCGGGAGTCGCAGTCCGTGGCCTGCGCGAACGCCGCGCCGCGCTGCAGGAGGAGGAAGGACAGCACGCCGGTGCCGGTGCCCACGTCGAACACGCGCTTGCCCTTCACGTCCGGCACGGCCGCCAGCAGCTCCACGTAGTCCGTGCGCGTGGGCAGGTAGACGCCGTAGTGCGGGTGGAGCAGCCCCTTCAGCCCCGGGACCTCCAGGCCCTTGCGCCGCCACTCCGCGGCCCCGAGCATTCCGAGCAACTGCTTGAGCGGCACGACGGTGAAGTCCTCCGTGGGCTCGCCCCAGACCTGCCGGCACGCCTCCGCGACGTCCGGCGCGCGCGCCAGCTCCAGGCGGTAGCCGCGGTCCAGCGCGACGACGATGCGAGACAGCGTCGCGTGCTCCTGCTGCCGCGCGCGGCGCTCGGCCCGGAACGCCTCCAGCGGTGAGCGGGCCTGCCAGGGCTGTTCGAGCCGCCGGCCCAGCGCGCCCAGCAGTTGCTTCGCGTTGTGGAAGTCGCCGGTGTAGCGCAGGAACTCGCCCCGGCGGACGCGCTTGAGCGCGGTGTCGGCGCGGAGGGTGTCGTCCACGGGCGACAGGCGCGTGGGCGCGGGCTCGTCACTCTCCGAGTGCCAGGTGAACGCGGCGCCGGGTGGAAGCTCGAAGGGCGAGGCGGTGGGGCGGCGGGGGCGGTCCATGGCGCTGGGCTAGCACGTCCTTGGCGCTCCGTCAGGGCTCACGGCACAGCCGGTCCACCTGCTTGAGCAGCGTCGGCATGCGCGAGGGGCCGTGCATCCGCCGGATGTGCTCCGCGGCGGTCGCGGTCTCCATGCCGATGGCCGTGACGAGCAGGGGACGCAGGCTCTGTCCCCGCACGATGGGCAGGGCCGGGCCGGTGGTGACATAGGGCGTCTTGGCCACGCCGATGACGGGCACCGCGCCGCAGAGCGCCTCGTACAGGTGGGCGCCCAGGCCGGGCACGCCCTGCCCGAGCCACACGTAGCCATCCACGACGATGGCCTCCAGCGGTTCCTTCACGTCCGCGAGCACCCGCAGCAGGTGCGGCAGCTCACGGCGGTAGAACTGGCCGGGCTCGTAGGGGGCCGCGATGGGGCCCCGGTCCACCAGGTGCCCGGCCTCCCGGGCGTCCGTCCACTGGCGGAAGAGGACGCACGCGGCCACGGTGACGTCAGGGCGGTAGTCCACGTCCACGCAGGCGAGCATCCGGTCCTCCTCGGGGGCCGCCCACGCTACCGCTGATCCACCGGACGCGGAGCCGCACTTCCGCGAACAGCCGCCCACGGCCTGGTTGGCTGTTGTCCCCGGCATATTCCAATTAGTCTGGACATGATTGACTCGCTGGTTTCCGTGCTCGCAATGTCTCTCTGTCGCCCACGCTGGCGACAGGGGGAGCACCACCATGCCGAAGTCGAAGCACCTCGCGTCCTGCCTTGCCCTCGCGCTGGCCACGGTCTCGCCAGTGGCCCTCGCGGATTCGGCCATCTACGGCGGCGGCCCGTTCTATTCGGGCGGCACCGCGGTGATGAACGACCTGCGCGGCTCGGGCTTCACCACCGTCATCCTCTGGAGCTTCCACATCGAGGACAACGGCGACCTCGTCTACAACGACATCCCGGTGGTCAGGAATGGCGCCTACATCGGTGACCCGGCCTGGCCCACGCGGCTGGCCACGCTCAAGACGGCGCCGACCTCGGTCAATCGCATCGAGGTGTCCATTGGCGCCTGGAGCGTCCCCGACTTCGAGCGCATGGCCCGGCTGGTCAACGGCACCGCCGCCGGCTGCGGCAGCACGCTCGTCTGCGGCACCGGGACCAACAGCATCCTGTACCGCAACTTCCAGGCGCTGAAGGCCGCCACCGGCGCGGACGCGGTCAACTTCGACGACGAGAGCGCCTACGACCTCGCTCCGACCACGCAGTTCGGACAGATGCTCATCAGCCAGGGCTTCAAGATCACCTTCGCGCCCTACACCCAGCAGACCTTCTGGCGGAGCCTCAAGGACAACCTCGGCGCCGCGGTCGACACCATCTACCTCCAGGTCTACGACGGCGGCGCCGGCAACAACCCCGCGAGCTGGAACACCGCGATGGGCATGACCGTCGATCCGGGTCTGTGGTCGCGCCACGGCACCAACTGCGCCAGCGGCGACAGCCCTGCCTCCGTGCAGAGCCGCATGAGCACCTGGAAGAGCAGCGCCGGCATCCACGGCGGCTTCATCTGGCTGTACGACGACATCCAGAAGTGCGTGGCGCAGGGCACGAGCGCGCAGTACGCGGCGGCCATCAACACGGCGGTCAGCGGCAACACCCCGCCCGTGGCCAACTTCAGCGTCACCGTGAGCGGACTCACCGCGACCTTCAGCGACGCCTCCAGCGACAGCGACGGCACCATCGCCTCGCGAAGCTGGAGCTTCGGCGACGGCGGCGGCTCGACCGCGACGAACCCCAGCCGTGTCTATGCCAGCGGCGGCAACTACCCCGTCAGCCTGACCGTGACGGACAACGGAGGCGCCAGCCACACCCGGACGCAGACGGTCTCGGTCGGCGCGGGCTACGCCAACCTGGCCCTCAACAAGCCGGCGACCGGCTCCACCGCCTGCAACAGCAGCGAGACGCCGGCCCGGGCGGTCAACGGGAGCGTCTCCGGCGGCACCACCGACAAGTTCTGCTCGCTGGTGTCCGGCGCCTGGCTGCAGGTGGACCTGGGCTCGGTGCAGACGGTCAGCAGCTTCACCGTCCAGCACGCCGGCGCGGGCGGCGAGGCGAGCACCTGGAACACCCGGGCCTTCACCCTCCAGACCTCCAGCAACGGCACGGCCTGGAGCACCCCGGTGACGGTGACCAGCAACACCGCCAACACCTCCACCCACGCCATCAGCCCCACGTCCGCGCGCTACATCAAGCTCAACGTGACCACCCCGTCCCAGAACGGCGACCCGGCGACGCGCATCTACGAGCTGGAGGTTCGCTAACTAGTAAAAGCTGATAAAATTGACTTCCAAGTCTTCGCGGGCCCGGAGGTCCATCGATGAAGAACCCCCTGTTGTCTTCCGCCGTCGTCCTCGCCGCGCTCGCGGCGGGGTGTGGTGAGGAGCGCCTCGACGGCGCCCTGATGGACGAGGTTCCCGTGGCCACGTCCAGCGGGGCGCTCGCGTGCTCGACGCGCATCACGTACGGGGACCGGTGGATCCACCCCGGGCACCCGGAGCAGTACGACATCGCGAGCGGCCTGGTGACCTGGGACGGCAGTTGCGTCAACGAAGGCACCAACTCCTACGCGGTGTTGTCGAACGGCTGGAAGCCGTACTTCACCGGGTCCAACGCCTGTGTGATGGCGCTCGACACGGACTGCTCCGGCGCCACCATCTGCGCGACGCGCGTCACCTACGCTTCGACGTGGCTGCACCCCTCGGGGCACCCGGCACAGTACGACGACGTGGGGGGCCGCGTGACGTGGGACCGGGGCTGCATCAACGCCTCGCCCAACTCGTACACGGTGCTGTCGAACGACTGGTCGCCGTACTTCAGCGGCACCAACGCGTGCGGCCTCTCGCTGCGCTACACGGGCTGTGGCGGGCTCTACCAGAACCCCGTGGTGCCCGTGGACTGCGCGGACCCGGGCGTCATCCATGACGGCACGCAGTACGTCGCGGCCTGCACGTCCGGGGGCGCGGCCAATGCGTTCCCGCTGCGCACGTCCAGGGACCTGGTCACCTGGACGGCGGCCGGCAACATCTTCCCCTCCACGCGCCGTCCGACGTGGGCCACGGGGGACTTCTGGGCGCCGGAGATCCACAAGGTGGGCGGCCGGTTCGTCGCGTACTTCACCGCGCGCCACCAGGACGGGAAGCTGTCCATCGGCGCCGCGACGGCCACCAGCGCGCTGGGGCCCTTCACGGACCTGGGCCACCCGCTGGTGCATGACGTGGGCATGGGGATGATCGACGCCACGTTCTTCCAGGACACCGCGGGCGTGCCCTACCTGGTGTGGAAGGCGGACGGGAACGCGGTGGGGCAGCCCACGCCCATCTACGGGCAGACGCTGTCGGCGGATGGGCTGTCGCTCACCGGCACGCGCCGCACGCTCATGAGCAACACGCTCTCCTGGGAGGGCGGCGTCGTCGAGGCGCCGTGGGTCGTCGCGCGGGGCGGCTACTACTACCTCTTCTACAGCGGCAACTCGTACGCCAACAGCACCTACGCCGTGGGCGTGGCCCGGGCCACGAGTCCGCTGGGGCCCTACACGAAGCTGGGCAACCCCATCCTCAAGACGGGCGGCGGCTGGGTGGGGCCCGGCCACAACTCGGTGGTCACCGGCCCCGGCGGGGACACGGTCATGGTCTACCACGCATGGAACAGCGCCCACACGGCCCGGGTGATGCTCGTGGACGCCATCACCTGGCCCAATGGCTGGCCCGCGGTCCCGGAAGCCCCGTCCTCCGGTTCGCGTCCGATGCCGTAGACGACGCGCGCGGTCACCCGGCGTCGGTGATGCGCGCCAGCAGCTCGCTCAACAGCGCGCTTTCGCCCGGGGTCAGGACGGTGAGCCGGTCCAGGGAGGCTCGCAGCGTGGTGGCCGCTGCACGGGCCTCCGTGTGCGCCGGCGACGCCGCCTCGGTGGTGATCGCGGCCAGGACCGTCTCTCGCGCGGCGTCGGACAGCTTGAGGTCGCGGTGCCGTTCGGGCTGGCGCAGGAGCGTGAGCACCGCGCCGTTGCACATCGACGACACGAGCCCGAGGAACGCCGCCGCGCAGGGAGGTGACCCCCTGGGCCCAGCACCGCGCCGCCATCGACGCCGCGCGGTCCGCCGGAGCGCGGCGCATCGTCTACACGAGCCACATGGGCGCGAGCCGTACGTCGGCCTTCCCTCCGATGCTCGACCACGCGGCGACGGAGCAGATGCTGAGCGAGTCCCGGCTCTCGTGGACCGCGCTGCGCAATGGCTTCTACGCCTCGAGCGCGGCGGTCCTGCTGGAGCGGGCCCTGCCATCGGGGGGCTTCGAGGCGCCCGCGGACGGGAAGGTCTCCTGGACCACGCACGCCGACCTGGCGGAGGCGGCGGCGGTGGTCCTGACAAACGAGGGGCGGTTCGACGGGCCGACGCCGCCGCTCACGGCGTCGCAGGCGCTCGACTTCGGTGAGCTGTGCGAGGTCGCGTCGGGCATCCTCGGACGCCCCCTCCGCCGTCGACCCCACGCTGCGGCGGTTGCTCGGGCGTGAGCCAACGGGCATGCGCGAGCTGCTCGCCGCGAAGCTGCGCGGCGCGGCCGGGTGAGGCTCGGGGCGCGGGGATGGACTTCAGCTCTCCGGGCCCAAGCAGCGCCACGCCCGGCGCCTGCTCCCGGCCGCGCGCCGAGAGCGTCGCTGAATCCGTGGGGCCCTATGCCGCGAGGGAACGGCTGGACGCGCCACCCTCACGGAAGATGCGCGGGTAGACGCTCCGGGCGACCCGGGCCGAGAAGAGGATGGCCTCCTGGTCCTCGGGGTCCGTCAGCCTCCCGAGGATCTTCACCATCTCCGCCACGTGGTCCCCGTCCAGCGCCCCATGGCTGCGCAGGAACGTCACCGCCTTGTGGATGTTGGGAATGGCGGACGCCGCCTGCATCCGCTCCGCCCATCGGCCCGCCCGCGTCTGCGACAGGTACTCCAGCACGTACGAGGTCCCCAGCACCGCCGTCGGTACGCCCGCGCGCGAGGTGAAGAAGTTCCACCCCGTATAGGCATCCACCGCCGGACTCTTCGCCGCCGCCTCCACCTGCTCCCGCGAGCACCCCAGGTTCTTCAGGTCCGACAGCAACCACTCGTCGTGCCCCCGCTCCTCCTCGCCCTTCTGGATCAACAGTTCCGCCAGCTCCGGATGGCGTCCCAGGTGCCTCAGCCGGTAGCCCGCCTCGCTGAGCAGCGCCGTGCTCCAGCGCGCGTAGTGGTACGTCTGGACGAGGTAGTGGATGTAGCCCTCCGCGTCGAGGGTGCCCTCGAGCATGCGCCGGGCGTCGGGCTGCGCGTCCACCGCCGCCACCAGCGCCCGCGCCTCCGCGTCCAGCGCCGCCAGCCAGGTGTCTCCCGCCTGCTGCTCCGTCTGTGTTTGCACGTGCGTCTCCTGTATGGGGGTTGAAGGTGAGGGAAGGGAGGCGCTCCTCCGGGCCTACGCGGCGGAGCGCAAGCGGTCCTCCAGCGCATGGAAGCGCGCCAGGGAGTCCGCCGGGATCTCATCGAGCGCCATGATGAGCGGCAGCGTGAACCACCGGAAATACGCGTCGTAGAGCGGCTCCGCGATGAAGCGCGCTCCCATCGTCCTGGCGAAGAGCGAGGGCGACCTGGGGACCCGCAGGCCCTCCAACTGCCCCAGCTTCGCCCGGGCCCGCTCCTCCAGGGTGTAGAAGGGCGTGCGGGACTGCGCCGCGGTCTCCCGAGGGTCAGGCACGTCCAACCGGAAGCACGGACTCCGCCATCCCCGGCTCGCCACCACGCGCCAGGACAGCAGTGCGTCCTCGGGCGCATCCGTCTCCAGGTTCGCGGACGCGATCCAGTGCGTCACCCCGCGCCGCCGGCTCTCGATGTACATGCCCGCCTGCAGCCACGTGACGGCCTCCGAGCGCCGCCACCTCGGCAGCACGCAGAAGCGCGAGGGCTCGGCGAGCACCATCCCCGGCCGGAGCAAGGCGGAGAGGTCCAGCCGCTGCTCCATTTCGAGCCCCACCGTCCCGCCCAGGTTCGCCGCCACCTCCGCGTTGGGCAGCGCCACCCGCATCGTCGCCACCGGCTCCGCGCCGACATACACGAGCACGTGGACGGTGGTGTCCAACGTGTCGACGCAGGTCACCTCCCGCCGTGTCAGCGCCGACTGCTCGGACAGCAGCCCCAGCTCTCCGCCAAAGACAGCCCAGCGGACGCGGGCGGCGTCGTCGAGCTCCCGTTGGGTGGTGGCGACACGCCAATGCCATTGCTCGCGCCTCATGGGTCGTCTCCCGGGAGAAAAGCCATCCACGGGCACCGCCCGAGGCCTCTTGCGAGGGCCCCGGGCGGCGTGAGGCTCACGTCACTGCATGATGGTGACGATCTGCGCCTGGCAGGTGTTGACGTCGATGAAGGAGTTGATGGTGTCGAGCGCACAGACGGCGCCGCCGTAGGTGCCGTAATAGACCGTCGCGGTGCAGGTCCCGGCGGAGTCCGCGATGTCCACGCGCCAGACGCACGTCTTCACGCCGGCCGGGTTCGCCGGGTCGACCGTCCAGTAGTACTGCTGGGAGAACGACGGGGCCGGCGCGGGGGCGCTGATCTGGAACCCGCCCAGGTTCGCGGTGGGCACGGGATAGGGCGAGAACACGCCGTTGAACGTGCCGTTCACGACCTGGAGGCCCAGGGAGATGGTGGCGCCGCTCTGGTTGGAGACGAAGAAGTTCTCCAGGGCCGCGCCAATGGACGCGCCGCCCTTCACCTGCGGAACTTCGAACGCGCCCTCGCGAACGCTGACGTACTCGCTGCGCTGCGACAGGAAGTCAGGGAACCCGAGGTCGGCCGGGCCGGCGAGGGCAACCGACGGCGCGAGGGACAACAGGGAGGCGGCCAGGAAACGCTTCACGTTCCTCGTCATGGACTACTCCTGAGTTGATTGTGTGGGGTTGGCCGAAGCCGCCGCATTCCTAACACTGGTCTGTATTTAACTGCAAATCAGAACGAGCAAAACGGGTGATTCCCGTGGGCGCGGAGGATTGCGATCTGGCCGTGTTGCACAGCGCGTTGGAGGCGCGGCTAGGGGGTTTCCACGGGTCTGCGCATACACGGCCGTCTGGGGTCGGCGCGCCCCCTCCGGGCGGGTAGGGTGGCGGGGAGTCCAAACACAGACGGGCAATGTGTCTGTTTAAGCTCAGCCCACGACGGCCGTGGCTTCGACCTCGACCAGGATGCCCGGCTCGTAGAGCACCGAGACCCCGATCAACGAGGCCGGCGCTGGGGTGATCTTCAACTCCCTGGCGACCTGCTCGATACCGGCGAGGAAGGCCGGCATCGATTCGAGCTTCCAATCGACCACGTAGATGGTCAGCCGGACCACGTCGTCGAACGTCGCCCCGGCGGCGGCGAGGGCGAGGGCGACGTTGCGGTAGGCCTGGGCCACCTGTCCGGCCAGGTCGCCGCGAGCCACCAACTGGCCCTCCGCGTCGTACGCCACCTGTCCCGCGATGTGCACCTGCCGGGTTCCGGTGGCGATGGCCACCTGCCGGTACACGTCGGGCTTCATGATTCCTTCGGGGTTGAGCAGGGTCACGGGCATGGATGATCTCCAGAGGGGAGGTGGGTGCCGGACCCGTATACCGGGGCCACTGGGGAACAGCGTTCCCCTCTCCCGCGACCCGGTCGCTACAATCGCGCGCCATCGATGAAGCGCGCCCACCTGGATGAGATCTTCGCCTTCATGTCCATCGTGGACGCGGGCAGCTTCGTGGGAGGCGGAGAGGCCCTCGGACTGACGCGCTCGGCGGCGGGCAAGGCCCTGGCCCGGTTGGAGTCCCGCCTGGGGGTGCGCCTGCTCAACCGCACGACACGTCACCTGAGCCTGACCGACGAGGGCCGTGTCTTTCATGAGCACTGCCAGCAGGTCCTCGCGGCGCTGGACGACGCGGAGGCCAGCGTCGGGCAGCGCACGGGGACGCCCCGAGGGGTGCTGCGGCTCACGCTGCCCGCCGCGTTCGGCAGGCTGCATGTCCTTCCCTTGCTGCGGGACTATCTGCGGACCTGGCCCGAGGTGCAGGCGGAGGTGAGCTTCTCCGACCGGGTCTCGGACATCATCGAGGAGGGCTACGACCTGGCGGTGCGCATCAATGCCTCCAGCAACGACACGCGCCTGGTTTCGAGGACCGTGGCCCGTTACCCGGTGTTCGTCTGCGCGGCGCCCGCCTACCTGGAGGCGCGCGGCGAGCCCCGCACGCCGGAGGACCTGGCGGCCCATGAGTGCCTGGTCTTCAGCAGCCGGACGCGACGCCAGCCCTGGCTGCTGCGCCAGAAGGGCGGCTCCGCGGTGAGGGTGGAAGGCCGAGGCCGGCTGCGGCTCGACAGCGGCGAGGCGATCCGCGACGCGGCCGTCGCGGGGCTGGGCATCGCCTATCTTCCCGGCTTCCTGGTCGACGAAGACCTGGCGAGCGGGCGGCTCAAGGCGCTGCTGCCGTCCTGTGAGACGGAGCAGGTCCCGATCCTCGCGCTCTACCCGAGCAAGCGCCACCTGCCGGCGAAGGTGCGGCGCTTCATCGACCTGATGGTCGAGCGGTGGAACACGCCGGCGCGCTGAAGGCCCTCTGGCTATCCCACCTCGTCCCTGATCATCCGCTCCGACGTCCTCTCCGCCCGGGGGGGCGTGGGTTGCTCGATGGCGGAGGTGTAGTCGAGCCCGCCCAGGTCCAGGTCCTGGAGGAAGCGGCGGATGAGGTCGGCCATCTCCTCTGGACGCTCCATGAGGACCAGGTGGTCGGCCTCGCGGACCGTGGTGAACAGGGCTCCGGGGATGGTCTCCGCCAGCCGCCGGACGTAGCCCGGCGGCGTGATGGGGTCGTACTCCCCGGTGAACACCAGGGCGGGGCGGTTCATGGGGCTGTGCCGGGGATCCCTCGCCGTGACCAGCAGCCGGTTCTGCACGTGGGTGTAGCGGCGCGCCTCTCGCGGGGTGACCTGGTGGAAGGCCTTCTCGACGAGCTGGCGGGTGGACTCGGCCTCCCGGACGTGGTGCGCCGGATCCTGGGCCATCGTCGCGGCCACCAGCTTCTGGATGAAGGACTCCAACTGGCCTTCGAGGATCACCTCCGCGTTGACGTCGAACCGGGCAATGGAGCCCTCGGGGAGCTCCGCCGAGGTGCCGACGACGACCAGGTGGTCGACGCGCTCCGGGTAGCGGTGCGCGAACTCATACGCGGTCGAGCCTCCATAGGAGATGCCGACGATGTGGAGCCTGGGGACCTCCAGGTGTTCGCGCAGGTGTTCGATGCAGTCCGCCAGGAAGTCGAAGCCCCGCTCCGGGGGCAGGTCGTCCGCCACGCCCGAGCCGGGGAGGTCGACCATGATCAACGAGCCCAGGGGGTGCAGCAGCCGCTCGAGCTTGGGCATCGCGTACATGTCCTGGAAGGCGCCGCTGGCGATGACGATGGGCGAGCCCGTCAACGGCCGCTCCGGACCCGCCACGACGCGGTAGGCGAAGCGCAGGCCGTCCTTCGTCAGGAAGCGGGTCTCCTGGGCCACGCCGCCCGCGAGCAGCTCCGCGAGCGCCTTCACTGTGCGGCAGCGCAGCATGTCCGCCCAGCGGACCTCGCGCTGGAAGAGTGCCTCCACGCCGCGATGCAGCCGCGCGAGCTGGATGGAGTTGCCACCGCGCTCGAAGAAGTCGTCCGTGTCTCCAACGTCCGGCTGTCCGAGCACGTCCGCGAACAGCTTGCGCAGCGGTCGCGTCGACACGGTGGTGTCCGAGTCGGGCCGCGCCGCGCCGGTGGCCTCCTCGACGGAGACGGGCACGCCGACACCCGAGGCATCCGTGACGCGGATGGGCGCGACCGCGGCCCGCGCCGCCTCCTTGAGCCGGCCGGGTCCCCGCGCGACCACGGCTCGTAGCGGCTCGGGCGTGCGCTCCACGCGGGAGCGCAGGAGGTGCCCGCCCGGGAGCACCCCCACGAGCCCGGAGGCCCGCGGCGCGGAGAGCGCGAAGGGGAGGGAGTCCAGGGCCTGCGCGGGCTCCATGAGGGCATAGCCGCGCGCCGTGGCCTGGCCTGTCACCTCCAGGTCCCGGGTGCGCTCGCCACGCCAGTAGCTCCAGCCGATGCTCCGGCAGACGGGGGCGCACGGCTCCCCCTGGACCTCCAGGTGGCACTGCTCGGCGAAGGCGTCCAGCACGGCGTTGCTGGCGGCGTAGGCCCCCTGGAACGCGCCCCCCAGGGTCGCGACGGCGGAGGAGAACAGGACGAGCTGCGCGCCCGGCCGCTGTCTCACCACCCGCCAGAGGTTGCACGCCCCCACGAGCTTGGGGCCCAGCGCGGTGGCCAGGGCCTGCGGCGGGGTCTCCAGGAGGGGCCGCTCCTCGTAGTGGCCCGCCAGGTGGAACACCCGGCTCACCGGCTGGGACGCAAGGAACTCCGCCTGCTCGATGGCGGCCAGGACGGCGTCGGCGTCGAGCACGTCGATGGCCTGGTAGTCCACCTTGCCGTGTTCACGCAGCACCGTCAGGACTCCCTGCTGCTCATCGGACAGCGCGGGCTCCTGCGTCCGGCCCAGGATGAGCATGCGGGAGGGCTTCTGGCGGAGGAGCCACTCCGAGACCTGCCGCCCCACGGTGCCCAGCCCTCCCGTGACGACGACGAGGCCTCCCTCCTCGCTCCTGGCGGCGTCGAGGACCGCGCCCTCGGGGAGGCTGGGGACCATTCTCGTGACGAACCGCTGCTCACCCCGCCAGGCCACCTCGGGTTCCACGGTGAGGGCGTCGACCTCCAACAGGATGCGCCGTGCGTTCGCCTCGGGTTGCTCGCGGGGCAGGTCCAGGTGGGTGACGCGCAGCCAGCGAAGCTCCTGGGGCGCACCCGCCAGCAGGCCGCGCGCCGCGGCGTGGGGCAGGTAGACCGGCTCAGCGTCGGTGACGCGCTGGCCCTGGAGGGTGATGACCTTCAGCAGGACCTGCCTGGGCGCGAGCGCGTCGAGCGCACCCAGCATCGGGACGATCCAGCCGCAGGCGCGCAGACAGGCGTCCTGGCGGGCCTTGGGCGTCGCGGGCACGTCGGGCGTGGCGGAGTCGGCCAGGTGGAGGACATGTCTGGGGGTGAAGCCCGCCGTCCTGAGTTCGTGGAGGAGGTCGCGGTGGTGGGCGGGGTTCTCCACGTCCATGCGGTAGCGGTGCGGGCCCTCGCGGGTGACGTCGGGCACCAGGGCCGGGATGACGGTGACGCAGGGCTGCCCACGGCGGGCCAGCTCGCGCCGCAGGGCCTCGGCGAGCCCGCGGCTGTCCGCGACGAGGAGCACGGGCTCGTTCGTGGCGGACGCGGTGGCGTCCAGGGGCGAGGCGCGCCAGACGCGGTGGAAGAACCAGGCGGGCAGGGTGTCGTGCTCGGCCTCCGGCCTCCGGGCCGCGAGCTTCGAGGCGAAGCCGCGCGAGAGCTGGGTCCGCTGGATCTTCCCCAGGTCCGTCTTGGGGATGTCCGCGCGCTCCACGGGGATCAGGTGGTCGGGGTTGACGCCGTGGCCGCGAGCCACGGCGGCGCGGATGCGTTGCAGGGCCTCCTGCTCGTTCGTGCCCGGCAGCAGGTGGAAGAAGAGGGCGAGCTGATCCGTCACCGCGCCCTCCGCGCGAACCGCGCACGCCGCGGTGAAGGAGCGGTCGATGAAGGGGAGCGACTCGACGGTGGCCTCGATCTCGTGGCCGAAGTGGTTGGCGCCGTTGATGATGATGGTGTCGCGGGAGCGCCCGGTCAGCGTGAGGCGGCCGTCGAGCAGGAAGCCCTGGTCTCCGGTGCGGAACCACCCGTCGGAGGTGAAGGACTCCCGGTTGGCCGCGTCGTTGTCGACGTAGCCCCGGAGGACGGTGTCCCCCTGGATCTGCAGCGCGCCGATTTCACCCTCTGACACCACCGCGTCGCCGTCGTCGACGATGCGCAGCCGCACGCCGGGGATGGGCGGCCCGAGCGAGACGACCTCGTCCTCGTCGGACGTGGTGTCGAGCCGGAAGTCGCGGGCATAGGTGACGCCCGAGGAGGTCTCGGACATGCCCCACGCGGGCCAGAGCGCGTCCTGCCGCAGGCCGTGGGGCGCAAGGGTCTGGAGGAACTGGCGGGCGACCCTGGCGGAGATGGCCTCACCGCCGTTGATCAGGATCCGCACGCGGGAGAGATCCCATTTGCGCTCGCCGGTCAGCCGGGGCAGCTCTCCGACGATGAGCCCGAACGCGAAGTGTGGCGCCCAGCTCAGGCTCGCCCGGTAGCGCTCCATCCAGTCCAGCCAGCGCAGCGGCTCACCCAGGATGAGCTGCGTGGGCACGTGGACCTCCGCGCAGCGCGAGAGCAGGTTGCGCGTGTGCATCATCGCGATGCTGCCGCCGTGCTCCAGCGCCATCCAACTGAAGGACACGTCGTCAGGTCCCATCCGCTTCACGTAGGCGCTGCCCCGGGCCTCGGTGACGATGGCCCGGTGGGTCAACGGCACCGTCTTCGGCGTCCCCGTGCTGCCCGAGGTGAACAGCAGCAGCGCGACGGAGTCCGGGTCCGCGTCCCGGTACGGCTCGACCGGGAGCTGGCGCGTGAGCTCCTCGATGGGGGCGGCCTTCAGCGCGTGGCCGGCGTCCCGGGCGAAGGAGCGGAGGGAGTCCAGGCGCGACAACTGGGTGATGACGAGCGGCCGGTGCAGCGCGGTCCAGGCCGCGACGAGCTTGCTGACGCCGGGGATGCCGTCCGCGTATTCAGCGGGGACCGTCAAGGGCGCGGGGATCACGCCCGCGAGCAGCGCCCCCCAGAGCGCGGTGATGAAGTCGAACGTCCCCGCGAGCTGGAGCAGCACCGTCTGGCCAGGACGCAGCCCCGCGGCGCGCAGGCCTCCCGCGACCCGCTGGGCCCGTTCGAGCAGCTCCCGGTAGGTGTCCGGCATGTCCACGCCGTCACCTTCGACGTGGATCATCCGTTGCCCTGGAGCCTGTTCCACCGCGGAGAGGAGCACGTCCACCAACGTCTTCTCCGGACCTGTCAGCGCGGGCCCTCCGTCGGAGAAGGCCCGCCGGGCGGCAAGGCCAGGCTTCCTCGTGGACGTCGCGCGGCCCGAGGCCACTGGCGGAGCCCGTGGGGGACGCCGCAGCCGGAGGACCCCGGGCGGAAATGCCCGGTCCTCGACGGACACCTGCCACGTGTCGGGTCCGAGGAGGCCATCGACGACCTTCTGCCAGGTGTCCACCACCGGCTCATCGAGCACACCCAGCCCGGAGCTCCGCAGGGCGGACTCCTTGTCCAGGGGAGGGATGGCCGGGATGAGGAACACGTGCAGCGGCCCCACCTTGTGGGGGCAATGGGTGCGGATGTGCTGGACGATCATCGGCTCGGTCAGGTGGCCCCGCGTGGCCACGTAGACCTCAAAGGCATCCGTCCCGCGCGCCGCGTCAGCCGGTGCCGGAAGCACGACACAATCCGCGACCCACCACAGTTCCAGGACGGCAGCGCGGATGGCAGCCCGCACGTCGTGAGGCCGCATCGGGGGTGTCGGCATGAAGTCTCCCTGAGAGCAGGGGAGAATGGATAAACGCGGAATGCCAGGACAGCCATTGGACCCGGCGTACAAGACCCCGCGCCGGAGTTTGTGTGCGGATTCGCGCAGTCCTCCGGAGCTTTTTCGCGAAGGGGGGTGAGGGAAATTCCCGCCGGATTTCGTTGATGGGCCATCACCGACACCCCAGACGGGGAGAAGGACGGACCATGAGACTCCGGATGCAGTCACACCCGTGGACGGCCGCGGCGCTCGCGATGCTCCTGCCCGCGGCGGCGCTGGCGAACGAAACCCATGTCTACGGCATCGCCAACTTCGGCGGCGCGGGGCAGTGCGATGCCAAATCGCACTCCGTGCATACGAAGACGGCGGCGGAGTTCGCCAGCTACTTCAACTCGCTCGTGAGCGCCGGATACTGGTCGGACGTCCGGACGATCAACAACTCGGGGGCGCGCGCGGACAGTTGGACCGACGCCTCGAAGGCGCCCGCGGCCGACGCGAAGGACACCCAGGCCAACGTCGGCGTGGACGACGCGGACGTCCTCTTCGTGCACACCCACGGCGGCCACAGCGAGGCGAACCTGCGCAGTTGGCTGGTGATGGGGACCAACGTGGATGCGTGCTCCGCCGTCACGGACACCCACATGAACCTGGGCAACGGCAAGCTGAACATCGCCGTCGTGAAGGCCTGTCAGTCCGGCGACTTCCAGGTCTGGAAGCAGGGCGGGTACCGGCAGCAGTTCACGACGCCCTCCAGCGGCTTCAGCATGTGGAATGCCTTTCACGGTGACTCGTCGTGCGGCAACTTCGTGAAGCGCTATGTGCGGCGCTACGTGGCGAACTCACGGGTCGACGGCGTGGGCGAGAACTGGATCGACGAGGCCTACGACTGGCAGGTCGGCAAGAACAACGACGACTGCCCGGTGTCCATCGTCTTCGGACAGAGCAAGGCGCAGCGCGTGGCGATGTTCGAGGCCGGCGGCTGGAACGATCGCAAGAACACCGGCAGCAAGAGCGCCTCCAGCTACTTCTACGTGGGGGGCTGCGACCCCGACAACGGGCAGAAGCTGCCCGAGTGACCGCCGCCGAGATCGACCTCCCACCGAAAGAACGAACCGCCATGAAAAGCCATCTGCTCATCCGATTCCTGACCGTCCTGCCGCTCGCCGCCGCCGCTGGCTGTGACAGCGGTGCCTTCATGGATCCCGCCGCCGTCACCACCCGGTCCGCCCGGGCGACCGTCGGCTTCATCTTCGACTCCACGGAGATCGCCACGCCTCCCACCGGAGGCCTTCCCACGACGCTGCTTCCCAGCACCGCGTTTGGCGACGCCATGTTGCAGCGCGGCCTGGTGGGGACGACGGAGCCCTTCACCCAGACGGACGCGCTGGGCTCCCGCGCGGGCCTGGAGTCCCCGTCCTGGAAGCTGGAGCGCGACCCGTCCGAGGGCCAGGTGCTGGTGCTGAACAAGGTCGCCAGCGGCCCGGAGACGCCGCAGGACCCCGCGCTCCTGCAGCGCAACGCCCTGGCCCGCCTCCAGCGCTGGGGCATCCCCACGGCGGAGCTGGGGCAGGTGCGGCAGGTGAAGTCGTTCACCCAGAGCGAGGACAACGGGGTCCTCGGAGCGCCGGAGCTGCACCGCCACAAGACCTTCGTGATGCGCGCCATCAATGGCATTCGCGTGGAGGGCCACCGCGCGGTGGTCTCCCACGGACCGGATGGCGGCTTCCAGCGCGCGCTCATCAGTTGGCCGGCCCTGGCCCGGTCGGGCCACCTGCTCCGGACGCGCCTGACGACGGCGCAGATCGAGGAGCGGGCGCGCGAGGCGCTCGTGGCCGAGGGTGAGACCGCCGGGCCCGTGCACCTCTCCTGGAAGTACGTGCCCACCCAGCTCAGCACGGGCGAATGGGCGCTGACGCTCCAGGTGTCCGCCGTGATGCCCTCGGTCACCGGCACGACGAGCACCGAGGAGCCCCGCGTCATCGACGTGGACGTGAGCGCGGTGCCCTGAGCGCGAGGAGGCCCGTCACGACGCCACGAAGCCGTGGCCGCGGACCTTGTCCGGCGTGGTGCCCGTCATCCGCCGGAACATCGCGATGAAGGCGGAGGCGCTGCTGTAGCCCAGGTCGAGCGCGATGGCCTCCACCGCGTGTCCCTGCTCCAGCATCGCCAGCGCCTTCACCACGCGCAGCCGCTGGCGCCATTCGCTGAACGACAGGCCCAGGCGCTGCTGGCAGCGCCGCTCCAGCGTGCGCTCGGTGGTGTGCAGCTCCCTGGCCCATTCCGCCAGGGAGCGCTCATCCTCCGGGTGTTGCTCCAGCGCCGTGAGGACCGGCCGCAGGAGCGGATCATCGGACATGGGCAGGTAGCTCCCATGGGAGGGCGCCAGCGCCAACTGGTCGATGAGCACCCGGAACAACCTGCGCTCGGCGCTGGTGCGTGGCTGCGCCAGTTCGTGGGCGCGCAGGTGTTCCATCAGGGACTTCATCAGCGGGCTGACCGCCATGGCGCACGCCGTCCTGGGCAGCCCCCGGCACCACGCGGGGTCCAGGTAGAGCGAGCAGTGGGTCGCCTCGAAGCGGTTCATGCCCCGGTGCTCCAGGTCGGGCGGCAGCCAGATGCCGTACTGCGGGGGCGCGAGGTAGTGGCTGCCCGCCAGCTTGAGCTCCATCACCCCGCTGAAGGCGTAGACGAACTCACCCCAGGGATGGCGGTGACGCGGATAGGCCGCCGCCGCGGGCAGGCTCGCCGAGCGGAAATACACGGGGTGTGGAAGCTTTGAGGTGAAGGGAACTGGCAGTTGCTTCGCCATGGCGGCTTCTCGGGATGGGTTGTCGGAATCTCGCTATATCCATCCGCCCCGTCAGCCGCAGGATGAAGTCATGAGCTCTCACCGGAAACCCGCGGATGGCTTCGCGTTCGCGACCATGGTCGTGCTGTGCGCCATCTGGGGCATGCAGCAGGTGGCCGTGAAGCTGGCCGCTCCGCACGTCCCGAACCTGATGCAGATGGCGCTGCGCTCGGGGGTGGCCGCGCTGCTCGTGAGTCTGTTGTGCTGGCTGCGGGGGGAGCGGGGGCTGCTGCGCCGTGGGCCGTGGCGCCCCGGCCTGCTCGTGGGCGTGCTCTTCTCCCTGGAGTTCCTCTTCGTGGGGGAGGGGCTGCGGCACACGCACGCCTCGCACATGGGCGTCTTCCTCTACACCGCGCCCGTGTTCTCGGCGCTGGGCCTGCACTGGCTCGTGCCCTCCGAGCGGCTGAAGCGGACGCAGTGGCTGGGGATCGCCGTGGCCTTCGCGGGCATCGCGCTGGCCTTTGGGGGCGGCTGGCTGAGAGGCGGCCTCGGCCCGGGCGTGCTCCGGGGGGATGCGATGGGGCTGCTCGCGGGCCTGGCCTGGGGGGCCACCACGGTGGTGATTCGCGTCTCGTCGCTGTCCGACGCACCGCCCACGCAGACGCTGCTGTATCAACTGGTGGGCGGCGTCGCGCTGCTGCTCCCCGTGGCCCTGCTCACGGGGCAGGCGGGTCCCATCACGATGGCCCCCGTGGCCTGGGCGAGCCTGCTCTTCCAGGGCGTCATCGTCTGCTTCGCCAGCTACCTCGCGTGGTTCTGGCTGCTGCGCCGCTACCTCGCCTCCAACCTGTCGGTGTTCTCGTTCATGACGCCGCTGTTCGGCGTCAGCGCGGGCATCCTCGTGCTGAATGAACACGCGGACCTCTCCTTCGCCGTGGGCGCGGTGCTGGTGCTCACCGGCATCCTCATCGTGAGCGGCGCGGGCCTGCTGCGCTCCGCGTCCGCGCTGAAGCCGGGCGCGACTTAAGGGAGGGCGTGCCAGCCGGTGCACACCGTGCAGCCCGCTGCACACGGCGCCGGCGGGTTCTCGGAGGAGGCAGTCCAGGGCATGGCGGTTGCTAACCCTTCGCGGCATGTCCAGCCGACTCCTGCTCCTGCTCTGTGTCCTGACCGCGCCGTTGGCCCGCGCTGAACTGCCCTCGCTGCCCCGGGACGAAACCTGGCTCATGGTGGGCCCCCTGTTCAGCAGCTCGGCGCGGGGGACGGGGGTGGGCCTGGAGGCGTCCCTCAACATCGCGAACGACATCCATGCCCTGGGGGTGTTTGGCCAGGCGCAGCGGATGGAGGATGCGCACACCCGGCTGAGCGCGGGCATCCAGGGCAACTTCACGTTGCTGGGGCTGGAGCTGGGCCTGATGCACGAAACAGAGACCCGGGCGCACGTGGCCACGACGGGGCTCCATGTCGCGCCCTACTTCTCGTTCATCTACGGCTCGGTGGGCCTGCGTCTGGGCATCCCGCTCTTCGCGACGGAGGACCACCGGCCCCGGTATGGCGTGGAAGGGGCGGTCGTCCTCAGCTTGAAGCTCCCCGTGTTGCTGGGAGGGAGCACCGTCGGTCGTTTCCCCCATCTGTGAGACGGATGGGGCCGGCGCCTCGCGCTACTCCAGCTCCGAGTAGGCCTCTTCCAGGCTCTCCAGGCTCTCTGCCACGTCCTTGGCGGGACATCGGGGGAGGTGGTCCACCAACTTGATGACCAGCGCGTCCACCACCTCGAGGCTCACCTCTCCCAGCTCGGTCTCACCCACTTCAACGAACTCCGCAGGCTCCCAGTCCAGGTAGAGACGAACCCGTTCGCTGCCGACCTTCTCCAGCACGAGCCGCGCGGCATCGTCTGGATGCTCATAGACCCATTTCTTCTCGGAGGACTCGAGCCAGGGAAAGACACTCGACCATGCCAGCGCGAAGTCTACTCCTGGCACGATGAACAAGGCCTTGCTGAAGTCACCCGACTCCGCGGCCAGCACATCCCCAAATACCTTGGGTTGGGAATCCGTCCCGAAGAAAACGGCCGTGCGGAAGAGATGGTATCCCACCAGCAAGTCATCCGCTTCGGACGAGGTGCTCCGCTTGAGTTCCTCATCAGACAAGACGCACTTCATCCACATGGTGTCCTCACGGAGGAACAGGCAAGGCGTTCAGTCCCAGCGCCTTGACGTAACCGGAGACCTTCGGATTGCAGGCGCCCACCTTCTTCAGCGCGGCCTCGGCTGACTTCTTGTCCGCGTGGATGCTCGTCACGATGAAGATCCCTGGCGTCAGCCGCTTGTGCGGCGTGGTCGGGAGCACCAGGAAGCTGTTCGTGCAGGCTTGATCCAACTGCGCACTGTCGCGGGAAGCGATTGCCTCCTCGACCGTCTTGAAGCTTCCGATGATGGCCGCGTAGCGCTCGGGCCGGCGCTGGAGTTCCTTCACGACTTTGTGTCCGGCGGCATCCCAGCGGAAGGCGTCGAGCTTCCACTGGTCGGGCTCCGCGGAAAGAAAGACATACTCCCTGAAGAAGCCCTCGACCGGTGAGCCCGGCTTCAGCGGGTACGGGCCGACGTGGGAACTCTCCGGCCCCGCGAAGTTCTCATCCCCGTTCCAGGCCTCCGCCACCCCGCCGTCCTTGACCGCGTAGAGGCGGTGCCGGCGATGGACATGCTCGAACCCGCCCTCCTGGGTGACGAGGAGCCCCCATTCCCCGGCCGTCAGCCGGACCGGCTGGACGGAGGTCGTGACGTTCTGCTCCTCCTCGCCAGAGGTCCAGCTCGCGGGAGACGCGGCCTTCTGGAGCCCGTGTGCCATTCCTTCGGGCAGCTTCGCCTTACGTTTCCCTCCTGACCCTTCGCTCAGCTCGATTTCGAGCTGGCAGGTGTCGCCCGCCTTGCGGCAGCCCGTCGCGCGCAGGACATACATCGCCCCGGTCGTCTCGCTCGCCTTGAAGCGCTTGAGCTCGAGGCCCCCCTGCGCCGCGGGCTCGGCGCTGCCCGCCGGGACGCTCGTGCCCAGGAGCACGATGAATGCCGAGCCCAGCGCTGACCGATTTCCAAACCCCATCGCTCCTGCCTCCCTCATTCCGACCTCAGCGGCGTTCGGCAGAGGATTTCACGCCGCCGCTCGGGCCTCCAGGGGACTTCAAAGGAGTACAGTGCAGCCCTTTCGCGTAAGGGAGGGGAACGCATGCGCTGCTACGTCTTGGGTCTCCAGGAGATTGACCCGTCGCAGGTCGCGGTCGTTGGCTGCAAGGGCGCGCATCTGGGGGCACTCTCGAAGCTCGACGGCATCCGCGTGCCGGATGGCTTCTGTGTCACGACGGACGCCTTCCAGCGGGTCATGGCGGAAGCGCCGTCGGTCAACGACCAGCTCATCCAGCTATCGCGCCTGAAGCCAGACGACCGGGAGCCGCTCCGCGCGCTCAGCGCGGAGCTCCGCCGGACCCTCGAAGGGACCGCCATCCCTGACGAGCTGGCTTCGGCGATCACCCACGCGCACGCCCGGCTCGGCGAGCATGCCGCCTACGCCGTCCGTTCGAGCGCGACGGCGGAGGACCTGCCCACGGCCTCCTTCGCGGGCCAGCAGGACACGTACCTGAACGTCGTGGGGCCGGCGTCGATCCTCCAGCACGTCCGCCGGTGCTGGGCCTCGCTCTTCACCGAGCGGGCCGTGAGCTACCGCCTGCGCAACGGCTTCGACCACCGCAAGGTCCGCATGGCGGTGGTCGTGCAACAGATGGTCTTCCCGCAGGCGGCCGGCATCCTGTTCACGGCCGACCCCCTCACCTCCAACCGCAAGGTCGCCTCCGTGGAGGCCAGCTTCGGTCTCGGCGAGGCCCTGGTCTCCGGCCTGGTGAACGCGGACTCCTACAAGGTGCGGGACGGCGAGGTCATCGCCCGGACCATCGCCACCAAGCAGCGCGCCATCCACGCCTTGCCGGAAGGCGGCACGCGCGAACAGGCAATCGAGCCAGAGCGGCAGCGGCAGCCCGCGCTGACGGATGCCCAGGTCGTGCGGCTCGAACAACTGGGCCGGAGAATCGAAGCGCACTTCGGAGGTCCCCAGGACATCGAATGGTGCCTCGTCGACGACGCGTTCTGCTTCGTCCAGAGCCGCCCCATCACCACGCTGTTCCCCATCCCCCAGGCCGGCGACCGGGAGCACCACGTCTACGTCTCCGTCGGTCATCAGCAGATGATGACCGACGCCATGAAGCCCCTGGGGCTCTCCCTGTTCCAACTGACCGCCTTGCGGCCGATGTTCGAGGCAGGCGGGAGGCTGTTCATCGACATCAGCCAGGCCCTGGCTTCGCCCGCGGGCCGCACGGCGCTCCTGGAGGGCCTGGGGAAATCCGACCCGCTGATCCGGGACGCGCTTCAGACCCTCATCGGACGCAGCGACGTCACCCGGCCGCTCCCGGACGCGAGCCCTGGCGGGCCTCCCGCTGGCGGCCCACCCGCCCCCATTGAAACCGACCCCGCCATCGTCGACGAGCTGATTGGCCGCACGCAGGCCTCCATCGCCGCCTTGAAGCGCGACATCCAGACGAAGTCCGGGGCGGCGCTGATCGACTTCATCCTGGCGGACATCCAGGAGCTGAAGCGGCTCATGCTCGAGCCGCGAAGCCATCAGGCGATCATGGCCGGGGTGGAGGCCACCTGGTGGCTCAACGCGCAGCTCCAGTCGTGGCTGGGCGAGAAGAACGCCGCCGACACGCTCACGCAGTCCGTCCCCCACAACGTCACGTCGGAGATGGGGCTGGCGCTCCTGGAGGTCGCGGACGTGATCCGCCCGCATCCGGAGGTGGTGGCCTTCCTGCGGCACGTCGAGGACGAGGGCTTCCTGGAGGAAATGGCCACGCTCCCGGGAGGGCGCGAGGCGCGCGACGCCATCCGCGCCTATCTCGACAAGTACGGCATGCGCTGCGCCGGTGAGATCGACATCACGAAGCCGCGTTGGAGCGAGCGGCCCACCACGCTCGTGCCCATCCTCCTCGGCAACATCCAGAACTTCGAGCCGGGCGCCGGAGCGCGGCGCTTCGAGCAGGGGCGTCAGGAGGCCAGGAAGAAGGAGGAGGAGGTGCTGGAGCGCCTGCGGGCCTTGCCGGACGGAGAGGGGAAGGCCGCGGAGACGAAGCGGATGATCGACCGGGTCCGGACCTTCATGGGGTACCGGGAGTTTCCCAAGTACGGCATCGTCAGCCGTTACTTCGTCTACAAACAGGCCCTGCTGGAAGAAGCCGGGCGCCTGGTGAAGGCCCGCGTGCTTCGGGAGAAGGAAGACATCTTCTACCTCACGCTCCAGGAGCTCCACGACGTCGTGCGCACGAACCACGCGGATGACCTGCTCATCCGCCTGCGCAAGGAAGCGTTCAGGGCGCATCAAGCGCTCACGCCGCCCCGGGTGATCACGTCGGAGGGCGAGGTCATCAACGGCGAATACCGGCGCGACGATCTGCCGGCCGGCGCGCTGGTCGGGCTGGCGGTCTCCTCGGGGAGCGTCGAGGGGCGGGCCCGCGTCATCCTGGACATGGCGGAGGCCCGGCTCGAACCGGGCGACATCCTGGTCACCCGCTTCACGGATCCGAGCTGGACGCCCTTGTTCGTGTCCCTCAAGGGACTGGTGACGGAGGTCGGCGGCCAGATGACCCACGGCGCGGTGATCGCACGGGAGTATGGCTTGCCGGCGGTCGTGGGCGTGGAGCAGGCCACCCGGCGGATCCGCGACGGGCAGCGGATCCGCGTGCATGGGACGGACGGGTACGTGGAGCTCCTGTCCTAGCCACGACGGGCGCTCCGGCGGCGGGGGAGGGCGTCACCGCCGGAGCGCCAGGGACTACTCGACGACGTACACGAGCGTGTCCCCCTGGTAGTAGGGGCGGTAGCGGACGCCGCCGCACTGCTGGTAGGCGACGCCGCCCACCGTCGTGGCCGTGCAGCCCGCGGGGAGCGCCGTGACGGTGTGCGCGCCCGCCGGCACCGCCACCACGGTCGTGTTGTTTCCGTAGTAGGCGTCCTGACGTGCGGCCGTGCGCCGCGAGGTGCGCCGCGCCACCCGGCGCGACGTGCCGTCCTGGGCCAGGGCCACCTCCGGGAGCAGCTCTCCTGCGAAGAAGAGCCCCAGCAGCATCACCGCCGCCCGCTGGCGGGACTTGCGCGAACGCGTGGTCATTTCGAGCCTCCTTGCTGCGCTCCGCCCTGCGAGTCCGGCGCGAGGAACGACACGCGCACGGCATCGGGTGGGGGCGTGAACTGGAACTGGTCCGGGCTGAGCCGGGGCGACAGGTTCCAATCGGACAGGGTCACCGAGTACTGCGGCGCGCCCGGCAGGTCCCGGGACGTGATGACGTACTTGAGCGGCAGGGGTTGCGGGCCGTCCTCGACCCACAACTCCCAGTCCACGCCGTCCCGGTTGCGGAACGCCAGGTGGTGCGCGGGCACGCCGTTCACCATGGAGCGGCCCAGGTACTTCCCGGAGCGCACGTCCTCGGTGAGGGCGGTGTAGGGATTGCTGAAGAGCATGTCCCCGCCGGGGGCATCCAATCCGAGCCGCTGGGAAGCCATGTCCAGCGTGGCATCCAGGGTGGGGGGCGCGGGCGTCGTCGCATAGGCGTTGGCGTTCTCACCGTGAACGGTGAGCCGCTGGCCGTCGTAGAAGAGGTGGAGTTTGGCCAGGTCTCCGGCGCGGTCCACGCGGAGCCGGTCGGGCCGCTGGAGGCTCACGTCGCCCGCGCGCTGCAACTGGACCTTCTGCCCCGAGTCGAGCACCTCATCGATCGTCCCCTCGGTGCGGACGGAGAACTCACGCTGCGCGGCCAGGAAGTCGCTCATCTGGCGCAGGGTGCGTTGGGCCCGCGGGTCGATCTGGGTTTCGGACTCGGCGCGCTCGGCGGGGGCTTGCTCTGCCTGCTGCGCGCTCGCGAGCAGGGGTGTCGCTCCCAGGAGCAGGGCGAGCAGGGGCCCGCACCACCTCTTCCTCAACCTTGCGCTGCCGTCTGTGTCTGCCATGAACCCCTCCTGGGTCGCGTGAAGCGCCCTGGACGCGGGCTTCGCCTCACGTCATCGGACGTTTCCCCAGGACGTTGAGGGCGTTGCCACCGGGCACCAAGGCTCACCGGTTCGACCGCCGCGCTGGCTGGTGCCCCGCGGAGGGCCATCGCCGCGAGCGGACTTCAGCCGGGCGTGTCTCCGCCGTCCTGGCGCACCTGGGCCTGGGTATTCTGGATGGCCACCTCCTCCGTGCTGACGAAGGTGCGGAAGGCCCACCAGCCCAGGCTGAACCAGGGAGGGGCGGACAGCTTGCCCTTCATGGCCACCTCCACCGCGCCCGCCGCCGCGAAGCCCAGCGTCGCGAGCGCGCCCAGGTCCATGTGTCCCCCGGTGGCGCGCAGCACGTCCACGTTGACGCCCTTGAAGAACAGGCTGGCCGCTCTCGCCACGCCGCTGCCCTCCGCGAGGGAGCGCAGCAGGGCCGCCTCCTCGGGCGGGGGCGCCTCCCCGGGGTGCACCACCACGTCCACGCCCGTGCGCCGTCGCACCTCCGCCAGCAGGTGCCCGGTGTCCAGGTCCTGGGGATCGTGGATGCACAGCACGCTGCCGGTGTAGGGCCGCACCTGCACCTCGTGGACGCCCTCCACACGCAGCAGGTCGTCCGCCAGCGAAGTGGCCTGCTTCGCGTCATGTCGCAGCCACGGCAGCCGCAGGCGCGTGCGCCCGGGAGACGAGTGGATGACGTAGATGATCCGAGGCATGCGCGCTCCCTAGGCCTGGGCCTCGCCCGCCGGCCGCGTCTGTTCGCTTCGCCGGGCCCGCGCCCTCGCCTCCGCCAGCAGGTCCTCGAGGTCCTCCTGCTTCATCGCGGTGCGCGCGGCCACCATGTCGACGAAGCGGTAGCCCGCGGTGGCCACCTCCACGAGCAGCGGCCGCAGGTGCCTGGCGACCAGCACCGTGCTCGCGCCCGCGCCGTAGCCCATGAGGAAGGAGGGGAGGTCGAACTTCATGAGGATGTCTCCAGGGAAGAGGTTGTGTCCGTCACCCGCCGCGTCCTGCGCACCACCTGGCCGCCCCACGCGGGCACCGCGCCCACCAGGGCCGGCAGGGCCAGCCCCGCCGCCAGTCCGCCGAACGTCAGCAGGGTGGGCGCCGGAAGACGCAGCACCCGCCGCAGCGGCGGGAGGGTGAGCGCCGCCGCGTGCATGGCCGCGGCCCCGCCGACGAAGACGGGGAGGCGCCACCCGCCGCCCTTGGAGACATTGCGCCGTGCCTCTCCAGGAGCGCGGCACACGGCCGAATAGCCGAGCTGCGCCGCGGTGAGCGTCCCGAACGCCAGCGGCGGGCCTCCCAGCGCCAGCCCCAGCCCGCCGACGCCCGCCAGCAGCGCCCCGTCGCGAACCACCCGCAGCGCCGCCGGCCGCGTGAGCAGCGGCATCCCGGGGGGCGCCGGGGGCCGGTCGAGGATGGCCGGGTCCCCCGGCTCCAGCGCCAGGGCGATCCCCGGCAGCGTGTCCGTGAGGAGGTTGATCCACAGCAACTGCAGCGGCGAGAGCGGCTCCGGCAACCCCACCAGGCTCGCGCCCAGCACCAGCGCCATCTCCGAGAGGTTGGTCGCGAAGAGGAAGCGCAGCGCCCGGCGCAGGTTGTCCTGGACGATGCGGCCCTCGCCCACGGCGGACATGATGCTGCGCAGGTCCTCGCTGGCCATCACCACGTCCGCCACCGCGCGCGCCATGTCGCTGGAGCGCACGCCCACCGCCACGCCCACGTCCGCCGCCCGGAGCGCCGGGGCGTCGTTGATGCCGTCCCCCGCCATGGCGACGATGGCCCCCTGCGCGCGCAGGGCCTTCACCAGCTTCCGCTTGTCCTCCGGGGTCACGCGCGCCAGCACCGAGGTGCGGGCGAGCCCGTCCGCGAGCGCCTCGCCTGACAACCCGAGCAGCTCCGCCAGCTCATGCGGGGTGAGGGTGGCTCCCTCCAGGCCCACCTGCCGGGCGACGGCCTCGGCCGTGCGGGGCTGGTCTCCCGTCAACACCACCGTGCGGATGCCCGCGTGCCGCGCCTGCCGCACCGACTCCGCCGCGCCGTCACGGAGCGGGTCCCTCAGCCCCACGAAGCCGAGGAAGGTGTACCCGTCCGTCGGCGCGGGGCCGTCGTCCCGGGCGAGCCGCCGCCAGGCCAGCGCCAGCACGCGCAGCCCGTCCGCCGCCAGCGCGTCGTTGCGCCTCGCCAGCCGCTCCCGCCCCCGCGCGTCCAGCGGCCCGCGCGACTCCCGCTCGCACATGCCCAGCACCTGCTCCGGCGCTCCCTTGATGAAGGCCACCGCGCCGTCGTCAGGCGCATGGTGGACGCTCAGCACGTAGTGGATGGCCTCGGAGCGTTCGCGAAGGTGGCGGCGGGGAAACGCGCGGCGCAGCGCGGCCCCGTCCAGCCCCACGGCGTGCGCGGCGGTCACCAGCGCCTTCTCCGTGGCGCTGCCGGACACCTCCAGCGTCTTGCCCCGGTGGTGGACGTCCACGTCGCTGTTGAGCAGGCCCAGCGCCAGCGCCAGTGTGGGCGGATCCTCCAGCACGGCCTGGGGCCGCGGGCGCAGCGCGGACAGCTCCAGGGGGCCATCGCCCATGTCCAGCACCTCCAGCCGCATCTCGTTGCGCGTGAGGGTGCCCGTCTTGTCCGCGCAGATGACGGTGACGCCTCCCAGCGCCTCGGCGGCGGACACGCGCCGCACCACCATGCCGCGCGCGTGCAGCCGCTGCATGGCGCGCACGAGCGCCGCGGTCGCCACCAGGGGCATGCCCTCCGGCAGCGCCGCCACGCCCAGCGCCACCGCGCCGCGCAGCACCTGGGGGCCGGAGCGGCCATGGGCCAGCCCCGCCAGGGCGGACAGCGTCGCCGCGCCCACGGAGGCCACCGCCACGCGCCGGTCCAACTGCCCCAGCTTGCGCGTCAGCGGCGTGGACGGCGCGGACTCCTGCGCCACCAGCTCCCGCACGTGCGCCATCTCCGTGTCCGCGCCCGTGGCCACCACCAGGGCGCGCCCATGTCCGGAGGCCACCGTCGTCCCCGCGAACAACAGCGACGCGCGCTCCGCCAGCGGCGCCTCCGCGTCCACCGGCGCGGCCTGCTTGGATTGCGGCTCGCTCTCGCCGGTGAGCAGCGCCTCGTCCGCGGAGAGCCGGTGCGCGTCCAGCACGCGCATGTCCGCGGGCAACACGTCCCCGGCGCGCAGCAGCACCACGTCCCCGGGCACGAGCTCCGCCACGGGCACCGTGAGCAGGACGCCGCCGCGCAGCACCTGCGCCGAGCCCGCCTCCAACTTCTGCCACGACGCGAGCAGCTCCTGGTTGCGGCGCTCGATGCGGTAGCCGATGCCCGCGTTGAGCCCCACCACCGTGAGGATGGCGGAGGCCTCCAGCCCGTCGCCCGCCAGCGCCGAGGCCCCCGCCGAACCCAGCAGCAGCACCGTGGGCACGGTGGCCAACTGCGAGCCAAGCATGGCCAGACGCGAGCGCGGCGCCTCCTCCTGCACGACGTTGGGGCCGAAGCGCCTGAGCCGCCGGGCCGCCTCCTCCGGGGAGAGTCCATGGTCCGTGCCGTCCAGCCGGGCCAGCACCGCGTCCACCGTCATCGCGTGCCACGCTGCCCGAGGCCCGCGCCGCGTGCCCTGCGTCGGGCGGGCCTTGCCCGGCGCGGGTGCGTGGGGGCTCGGAGCGTCAGGCTCCTGGCGCAGCCGGGCCAGCAGCGGGGCCTGTGGCGTGTAGCGCACCAGCAGCCGTCCGGTGCGAGGCTGCGCGCTCACCTCCTCGACGCCGGGCCAGGTGGCGAAGGTCCGCTCCAGCCGCTTGCCAAGGAAGGCGTTCCATTGCAGGTCGGGGACCTCCAGGCGCAGCCTGCGCGCCGCGGTCGAGTGGCGCACCACCCTTGCGGGCGCGCAATGCCCGTCCATGAGGAACACCACCATTCGCGACCCCCTGACCGGGCCTGGGAGACGTGGGGATGGGGGGCCGCCGGAACAAGGCGGCCCGGCGGGCCAGCGGAAGCCTCAGGGGTGACACCCGGGGGTGTGTTGTTGCAGCGGTCAACACCACCCCCTCCCTCCAGGGCAGCCCGGGGCCGCGACGAGCCTGGTTCCTCGCGACACGCAGGATGTCTGTCTTGGGTCCTTCCTGGTGATTGGCGGCGTCCTCGCGGCCGTGGGGCTCCCGCTCCTGTTCGTGGGCATCAGCCGCCACAACGACTACGTCGAATGGAATCTGAAGAGGGGCCCGGGGGCTCAACCGGAGCGGCGGCGCCTGACGGCCTCGGGAGTCCGGGCGAGGTGGAGCATCTGGTAGAGGCTCAGCAGCACCATCGTCACCGCGCGGGACGCGTCCGGGGCAGGGGATGTTTCAGCCTCCGCGTCCCTCGGGACCTGGGGAAGCCACGACTCCTCCAGCCGGATCCGGAGCCGGAGTTCTTCACCGGTGATGCGCAGCCGCTGGAGCTTCGCGCCCGGCGGAAGGCGCACCGCCTCCCGGGCCCGGTCGGGTGACAGCCCCGCGAGGGCAGGGTGCCGCTTCGCCTTCACGCGCAGCCGGGCCTCCAGGAACAGGGTGTCGTACTCCTTGACCTTCGTGCGACGCCGAAAGCTGTTGGGGCCAGGGGCGCTGACCTTGTTCCTGCGGCGCTCCACCGCGCTCAGCCGCAGGTGCGAGCCGTCCGCCAGCCGCGTCTCCAGCGTGAGCCAGGGATCCAACACATCCGGCATGACCTTCCGGGGGAGCTTCATGCCGTAGAAGCTCGAGCCCGGGCCCTCGGGACGCGGGTCGGGACGAAACCGCAGGCGCACGGGCGTGTGGGGTGCGAGGTCCGTCTTGAGCCGCAGGAGCACCCGGCGGACCAGCTCCGGCCGGCGGTCGAGCGCATCCCCGGGATGGCCCTCCGCGTGGAAGCGGCGGGGCAGCAGACTGCGAAACCACAGCACCGCCCCCAGCACGAACGCGAGGACTCCCGCCACGACGGACACCGGGCCGTCGGCGGTGCCAGCGACCCACAGGAACACGAGGAAGACCGCGATCCTCGCCAGGGAGGCCAGCCGGTGCCCCACGCGACTCCGGAAGCGGCGGGCCTTCTGGGTGGGAGGGAGCACCGCCAGGGCATCCAGCACGCCTGTCAGGGGGGCCTGAAGCTCCAGGGCCTGCGACCTCGGGGGGATGCCTTCAACGGATGCCACGCGGCCCTCCTGCCTGCATGGGCGTCTTCGGGTGCGGGCATGTTAGCCGTTTGGACTGCCACCGGGCCCCTCCACCCCTGCCAGAGGGGCCCGGTCCTGCTCACATCCCCGGGACGGCCCTTCGGAACTCCCGCAGGGTCATCTCCAGGTCGCCTCGCGCAGCATCTCCCGGGGGGAGGGCACTCTCGGGCCGGGCCATGAAGGACTCCACGCCCTCCAGGACGGCGCGGCACAGCTCGTCGGACTCGACCTCGCCCAGCGACGCCGTGCCGCACTGGATGGCGATGCGGCCCTTCTTGCCGCGCTTGAAGCGCAGGCTGAACGACGAGTCAGCCCCCACGAAGAGGTGCTCCTTCGCGCCGCCCGCCACCACCGCCTGGAGCCCGTCGAGCAGCCCCACGAACGAGACGGCGAGCATCATGGCCTGGTCCGGGGACCTGCCCTTGGAGGTGCAGGTCCCCGTGTCGCTCGTGAACGTCATGTGCCCCAGGTCGAAGCCCGAGCGGCCGGGGTCCTGCGCGTCGAGCCATTCACACTCCAGTCGGAACATGTCGGTGCCTCACGGGGTGGCCGGCGGGGTGCCGGCGGGAGTGGGGACATGGTTGGTCGTTCCACGGACCGGGAACGCCGAGATGACCCGGTTGCCGTCGTCCGAGTCCACGATGACACGGATGAGGTCCTTCTGGCCGTTGACGGTCGTCTTCATCTCGAAGGTCTGCAATTGCGTGCGGGGGTTCGACTTGCGCGTCCCGTACTTGACGACGTCCTCGGCCGCCTTGGAGATCTGCTGACGCGTGGTCCCCGGCGCGAAGAGGTCGCCGTGCCCGGCGGGATGGTTGCCCGTCACGTGGCGCGCGTCGATGTGGATCCACCCCTCCTTCAGGTTGCCATCATCGATGCGCGGCTTGTCCCGGTGGGGCGAGCGCCCGCCGCCGCCTCCTCCTCCGCCTCCGCCGGGCGCGGGGTTGTCGCTTCCGCCGCCCTTCTTCTGGAGCGCCATGAAGCGGGAGGTGGCGTTGGCGATGTGGACGGTGCCGTTGACGCCCACGACCACCGCGCCCGCCATCATCGCGGAGCCCGCGGCGACCGCGCCCAGGCTGACGCCCGCCGTGGCAGGGGTGCCCACCACGCCCGCCACCGCCAGCGCTCCGCCCGCGCCGCCCATCGCGTCGGCGAGGACGAGCTGGGCGATGCCGCCCACCAGCTCTCCGGCGATCTGCCCGTACTGGTTCTCGATGGGCAGGTCCACGGGGAGCCGCGGGGCCCCCACCGACTGCGCCAGCCCGGACAGGAAGCCCACGCCGAACTCCCGCGCCTTGGCGGCGAACTCGGCGTCCTTGCCATCCGGGTCCCAGTAGAGGACGGGGTTCTGGCGCACGTACTGGTAGGGATTGAGGTCCCAGGGCGCCAGGAGGAAGTCCTCGTCGGGCGCCTTCACCGGCGGATCCGGCGTCAGCCATTGGGCCATCTCCGGGGCCAGCCAGCGGGCGCCGTGGTCACTCCAGCCCGTGTGCGCGTCCGTCAGCTTGTTGAGGGTGTTGAGCGGCTCCTGCTGGTGGTCCACGTTGCCCACCACGCCGCCGCCGCCCACCAGCTCCCGGTACGCGTCGATGGGCGCGCCGAAGGGCTCGTAGCGCCGCTCCTCGAAGACGCTGCCGTCCGCGCGGGTGATCAGCGCGGGGCCCGCGGACACGCCGGTGTGGAAGTAGAGCGTGCTCGCCACCTCCACCAGCGCCGCGTGCTGGAGCGCCCGCTGGGAGGCCCTCACGCCCGGCTCGCACGCGGCCCCCAGCAGGGCCACCGCCACCAGGCCCGCCACCAGCCGGGGCCCTCGCGTCCGCGTGGACGTGCGCGGCAGGAACACCGACAGCAGCAGGAGCACCAGCGCGCCCGCCACCGTCCCCGTGAGGCCCCGGGCCACCGCGCCGTCGAGCGCCGCGCCCCGGGGGCCGCCGAAGTCCGCCAGCGGGCCGGTCGCGCCCGTCGCGGTCTGCGTGATGCGCGCAAGCGTCCGGTCCCCCAGCTTCACGTAGCGCTCGCGCGTCGTCGGCGTGCGCTGGGTGAGCTGGGGCGAGAACCAGTATTGGGTCTCCCCCGCGGCGCCCTGGGTCAGGGTGCGCTGGCCGTCATAGCCGTAGCCGTGCTGCACCAGGGCCGGCGTGCCGCCCGGGCCGGGCATCGTCACGCCGACCAGTTGATCCAGCCCGTTGTACTCCAGCGTGCGCGCGCCCTGCCGCACCACGCGCCCCGCCGCGTCGTAGTCCAGCAGCGTGTCGCCGCCAGGGGACTCCACGCGGGTGAGCTGGCGGGGCCCGAAGCCCCGCTCGCCGTGGTGGTAGGTGCCCGTCAGCAGGCCCAGCGCCCTGGGCCCGGTGGCCTGGCGCTGCAGCAGGTTCTGCAGGCCGTCGTAGGCGTAGTCGAAGCGGAAGGAGTCGGGGCCCTGCTTGAGCATCCCGTCCGGCAGCAGCTCGGCGCCGATGACGGCGTCCGTGAGGCGGGCCGCCGCGTCGTAGTTGAAGATGGCCGAGTGGTTGAGGCCCACCCCGTCCACGTCGCTCACCGTGGCGGGCGCGCCGTAGGCGTTGCGCGTCAGCGTCACGTCATAGAGGGCCGCGCCGGTGCCGCGCAGCGTCTGGACCCGCGAGGCCAGGCCCATGGCGTCGCGCTGGTACGACTGGCGCACGCCGTTGCCGTAGCGCTCCTCCATCACGCGGCCCGCCGCGTCCAGCGTCAGCGCCTCCCAGTAGCTGCCCGCCCGCACGGGCCGGCCCGCGGCGTCGTAGGCGTTGTCCACGCGCACGCCGTCCACCGTGGTGGCCAGCGTCAGCCCGGAGGGGCTGAAGACGGTGGACTCCTCGGAGGACAGGCCGTCGATGATCCGGCGCCGCGCCACCACCCGGCCGGCGGCGTCGTAGGTGAAGTGCACCGAGCCGCGCGGCTCCTCCACCCACGCGAGCCGGCTGGTGGTTCGGCCCGTGGTGCCGCCGTCCTGCGCGACGTCGTAGTGGTAGACGAAGGCGCTGCCGTCCTCGCCCTCGGTGCGCACCAGGCGCCCCGCGTCGTCGTAGATGAACTGGCGCGTCTGGTTCGCGCCGTTCGTGTGGTGCGTCAGCCGGCCGCTGTCGGTGTAGCGCAGGATGCGCTGCCCGATGTCCGGATCATTCGCCGCCACCAGCCGGCCCAGCGTGTCGTAGGTGAAGGCGTGGGTGGCCGCGCCGCCCTGCAGGCTCACGGTGAGCAGCCGGTCGGCGGCGTCGTAGGCGGCGTCCACCGCCTCCAGCACCGTGCCCACCTGCCGCTCCGTGCGCAGGATGCGGCCCAGGCCGTCGCGGCGGGTCGTCACCGGCGCCAGGTCCTGGACGGACTCGGTGGCCTCGAAGGCGCGGTAGGCCATGCTCCGCAGCGCCAGCGTGGGCAGCGTCTGGGTGACAGGCCGGCCCAGGGCGTCGTGGGTCAGCACCTGGCCCACGGCGCTGGTGGGGCGCGCTGTCGGCAGCGCGCCGTCCGCGTGGAAGCTGTCGGCCGCGTACACCACCAGGCCCCGGGCGTCGCGCTCGCGCCAGCCGGAGACGATCCACCGGTCCGCGCTCAGGCGCGTGGCCGAGTACAGCTCCTCGCCCAGGCCGTTGGTCACGGCCACCGTCTCACGCCAGGGGCCGCCGTCCTGCCACGCCCCCGTCCAACTGCCGGCCAGCGCGTCCTCGGCCCCGTCGAAGGAATAGGTGTACGTCCGGGGCCGCGGCGCGGACCAGTCGTAGACGAAGCGCAGGTGCGGGGGCTGGGTGCCCAGCGCCAGCGTCGAGGGCCGCCCCAGGCTGTCGTAGCTCAGGTGGGTGGTGGCGCCCGTGGGGTCGGTCATCGCCGTGGGGCGCCCCAGGACGTCGTCCCACGTCATGCCCCAGGACAGCGTCTGCCCCGCCTGCGGGCTGATGCGCTCCTCGGTGGGGTACAGGTGGTGGCTGTCGTAGCTGAGCTCGCGCCAGCTCCCCAGGGAGTAGGTGCGCACCGGGTTGTCCCAGGCGTCGTACTCCGTGGCGGAGCGCAGCACCCAGCGCGGGTTCGTGGCGTCCGCGAGGAACCCGTGCGTCTCACGCGCCAGCCGGCCCGCGCGGCAGGCCGCCGGGTCCGTCCAGGTGAACACCTGCGTGGCGTCGCCGTAGAAGTTGCGGGTGTGCGCCACCAGCGTGCCGTCCGCCTCGCGCACCTGCTCCTCGCACAGCACGTCCTGCACCCACAGCGTGTCGTCGCTGGCCCAGACGCGCGTCGTGAAGCGCTCGTCGCCTTCCAGGTCCAGCCGCCCGAAGCGCTCCTCCCGGATGGGGCGCACGCGGGCGTCGTAGGCATACGTCGTCTTCGTCACCAGCGGCGAGCTGACGCCTTCATGGTGCAGCGTGCGCTGCTCCAGCAGCGCGGCCCGGCGCAGCAGCGCCGTGTCCGGCAGGCCCTCCACCGGCCGCGCCTCGTACTCGGACGTCTCCACGGTGAAGAGCTGCCCCGTGCCGTCCTGGGTGCGCACCTCCAGGGGCGCGCCGCGCAGCGCGCGGTCCATCCCCAGGCCCGCGTGGTAGCGCGTCTCCTGGTACAGCGTCGTCGCCGGGGTGGCGCCCGGCGTCGTCATGCCGCCCACCAGGAAGCCGCCGAAGCGCCGCTCCTGGCCGTCCCAGAAGCCGTCCCGCACGGTGTACTCCACCGCGCGCACGGGGCCTCCCGCGCCGGGGTCCACCTCCACGCGCACCGGCACCGGCACGGACACCGGCAGCTTGCGCGTCCACGGGTTCGGCGTGGACTCCGCGGCCACGGAGAGCTGCGCGCTGGACGCGTACTGGAGCGTCACCGTCTTGCCCAGGCCGTTGTCCAGCCCCACCAGCATGCCCGCCGTCGTGGGGCCCGCCAGGTCCATGGCCCACATGCCGGTGGGGCCGCTCCACACCACGTCCTCGCTGCCGTTGCCGTTGACGTCCGCCAGCGCCACCACCGTGGACGCGCCGTCCGCGGACGGAGGCACCAGCCGCGTGGCCGTGGCCTCCACGCCGCCGCCCGCCTTGCCCCGGTACCAGTGCACGTAGCCGCCCAGCACGTGCACCAGGTCCATCAGCCCGTCGCGGTCCAGGTCCGCGAGCTTCACGTTGGCCGTGTTGGTGCCGTCCCCCCACGGGTAGAGGAAGCTGCCCGCCGCGGCGAAGGTGCCGTCCCCCCGGCCCAGGTAGACCTTGTAGCTCCCGGTGAGGAGCTGGACGACGTCCGCCAGCCCGTCGCCGTTCACCTCGTGGAAGCGCGCGTTGGGGCCGGGCAGCAGCGCGACCCCGTCCACCGCCGGCCGGCTCACCGCCGCGTTGAGGCAGGGCGTCTGCGTGGCGGGAGCGCCCGGGCAGCTCACCCGGTTCCAGCGCACGGACAGGGACTCGCTGCCCGTGCGCACCACGTCCACGCGGCCGTCGCCGTTGAGGTCCGCGAGGAAGGTGCTGGTGCTGAAGAGGGCCAGCGCGTCCGTGCCGTGCCACTTGGAGGCCGTGCTGCCCAGCGACTCACCCTGGAGGGTGTTCACCTGCCAGGCCTCGGAGAAGCTGCGCACCAGCTCCGGCTTGGAGTCCCCGTCCACGTCCAGGAAGCGCGCGCTGGAGAGCTGCGCGCCGGCGGCCCCCGCGAGCGTGCGCGCCGGCCCGAAGCCCGCGCCCGTGCCCTTGCGCCACTGGTGCCCGGAGGTGCCCAGCCGCACCAGGTCCGCCATGCCGTCGCCGTCGACGTCCAGGAAGCTGGTGCCCGTCGTGCTGAGCAGCCACCCGGAGGCGGGCTCCACCTGCACGGAGGTGGGCTCCTGCGCGGGCGCGTACTGGAACGTCAGCGTGGGCAACTGCCCCACGCTCCCGCGCCCCAGCATCGTCACCTGCTCCAACCGGCTCAGGGCCCGGGACTGCTCGTAGCCCAGCGAGTACACGCGCAGCACCTCGCCGAAGGCGTGCACGCGCACCTGGGACAGCCGCTGCGCCGTCTGGACCGCGAAGCCCGTGCGGTAGCTCACCGTCACGTCCGGGCGGGGCTCATGGATGAACTCCGCGCGGAACGCCGTGCCGGGGCCCCACTTCACCTCCGACAGGTACTGCTGCCCCTGGTGCTGGGTGTACTGGAACGTCACGGCCTGGCCGTTGGGGTGGAGGACCTCCTCCACGAACCACCCCGCCACGCGCGCGCCGTCCGCCTGGCGCCCCGCCGCGGTGATGCCCAACCGGAAGCGCACGCCGCCGCTCTCCGTGACGACGTAGCCGTCGCCGTCGCGCTCCACCTTGATGCTGTGGCCCTGGCCCTCCACGCGCCACGTGCCGTCCGGCAGCGCCACCAGCCGGCCACCGCCGCCCACGCCCAGCAGCTCCAGCTCGTCCGCCGCGGTGTACGCGGGCACGCCCTGGCGCGTGGCGCGCCGGATGGAGGCCTGGGGCAGCGCCCAACCGACGCCCAGGGGGCCGTTGCCCAGCTCCCCTGAGTACGCCAGCGACAGCTTCGGCCCGAAGCCGGCGATGCCCTCCGGCAGCTCCAGCGGCACGCGGTAGCCCAACTGCCCGCTGAACACGTTCACGCTGGGGCTGTCCGCGAGCCCCCGCACGCTGCCGGGCCCGTCCGGCAGCTTCACCGTCTGCGCGGTGGCGGCGCCCGGAGCGGGATCTCCCGCCCCCCACGCCGGAACGCCCAGGAGCAGGGCGCCCAGCGCCGCGCTCCATCCTATGAATGACCTGCTGCGCCGCCCGTGCATGGACAGCCCCCTCTTCCTTGCGATGTGTGGGATTCCGACGTGATGGACAAAGACAGACACCCCTCCCGCGCCAGGCGGGCGCGGGAGGGGTTGAAGCAGCTTCAGGGATAGACGTGCGTGGTGGCGGCGGAGACCTGCTCGAAGCGCAGGTACACGTCCGTGATGCCATCCAGCGGGAAGTGCGTGTCCACGCCGTCCCGCGTCAGCAGGTTCACCCAGGGGAAGATGACCTCGTATTCCCCATAGAGGCCCCGGCCCTTCCACTCGGTGGAGCCGTCACCCGAGGGGGTCTGCTGGAAGGTCACCACGTTCTGCCCGGTGGCGGCGGCCACGCTGACCGGCGTGAAGGTGGCCTCCTCGCCCGGGCGGGCGGTGCCGGTGTACCCGCCGCTGCGCAGCGACGGGCGCAACGACCGTGTCTGCAGGCCCGGGTGGTCCGGGTCGCACAGGTGGCTGGAGAACGTGTTGCGCTTGCGCAGGATGAGCGGCGCCAGCCCGCGCGTGTTGAGCCACGTCTCCAGCCGGTCATCGCCCACCAGGTGCGCGTGCACCGTCCACACCTTCTCCCCGCAGCGGATGGCGTTGGGGCCCAGGCCGTCGCGCAGCGCGAAGCGCAGGCCCTGGCCCAGGTAGCGGCCGTTGTCGTCGTACACCGCGCTCTCCGGCGACAGCAGCCGGCGGGTGAAGCGCTCCTGCTTCGTCAGGCTGCGGTCCCCGGGCACGGTGGCCACCTGGTCCTCCAGCTTGAGCACCCCCGAGCGCAGCGCCACCACGAAGGACTGCGCCTCCACGTCCCGGCCGTAGACGGTCTTGTCCAGCACCGCGAAGCTGTAGGCGTTGAGCGCGCCCAGCAGTTGCAGCGGGCCTTGCGCCGCCAGGATGGCGCCCAGGGCGGGGGAGCTCTGCTGCTTCTCGTACTCCAGGGCCCGCGCGAAGAGGTACGACAGCCGCTTCGCGGTGGCGAAGGTGTCGCGCGCCGAGGTCAGCTTCTCGTGCAGCCAGAAGTCGTGCGAGAAGAGCGGCACCTGGCGGTCCTGCTCGCGCGCGACGACCTGGTCGCCCTCCATGAGCAACTGGCGCACCCGTCCCTCCAGGCCCTCCAACTGGAGCAGCGCCGCGTCCACGCTCGTCTCCACCTGGTCCACCTGGAGCGCCGCGGTGTGGATGCCCACCGCGTACATGTTGGACTCCGCGTAGCACTGGCGCACGTTCGACTGGAGCTGGAGCGCCTCCATCTGCGCGCGGTGGGCGTTCTCCGCCTGGGAGATGCGCTCGCTGATGCGGATGGCCTCGTCCTTGTACCGGTTCTCCGCGGCCCCCCCCAGCAGCTTGAAGCTGCCCCAGACGGCCCCGAAGAGGCCCCCTTGCGCGAACGCGCCGATGATGCCGTCCGCCTTGCTGTTGAGGTCGCTGAGGTTGTTCACGCGCCGGTCCACGCGCGCCTTCTGGGCGATGAGGTCGTGCATCTGCTGCTCGAAGGCCGCGCTCAGCGCCAGTTGCGTGTTGGTGTCCTCCTGGAGGAGCGCGCAGCGCTGACGCGCGACGCGCAGCCGCTCCTGGGCGTCCGCCCACTGCGACTGGGCCACCTGGACGCTCTGGTTCGCGCCGATGAGGGTGAGCACCGCGGCGCCCATGTCCCCCCGGTAGCAACTGCTCTCCAGCTTGTAGCCCAGGCTGGAGGCGGTGGGCAGTTGGCTGCCCGCCGTGCCCAGCTCCTGGAGGCACGCGGTGTTCGCGGAGGTGAGCGCGTCCGGGGACAGGTCCTTCGTCGGCAGCGGCGGCCCGTACAGCTTCGCCACGGGCAGCGTGACGCCGCTCCAGGACACCACGCCCGAGCCCGCCGCCACGGTGACGTCCGCGTAGTGCTCCACCAGGGTGCGGACCGCCGCGTCGGTGTAGTCGGTGGGGGAGGCCACCAGCTTGCGCCAGGTGCACAGGGTGAAGCGCGCGTGCTCGGTCTTCACGCGGGAGTGCACCACCGCCGCGGGCTGCTGGCACTCGGGCTTCACGAAGCAGGTGGCGGGGCTCAGCGGCTGGGCCGTGCGCGCCGGGTCGAAGCGCTCGAGCACGTTCTCGGAGGCCACGTCCGTCAGCCCGCACATCTGCACGATGGGGGCGCCGTACTGGCGCTGGAGCTCCAGGACGCGCTGGTCCTTCATGCTGCCCTGGAAGGCCTCCTGCACCTCGCCGTTGCGCAGGTTCACCCAGGCCACCTCCGCCTGCACCTTGGCGGCCACCGCCGTCTCCACCGCGCCCTTCGCGTTGGCGTGCAGGTACGTGGAGCTGCCGAAGTAGCGCTCGATGGGGCCCGTGGGCGTGGCGCCGAAGGCGATGGGCGCCTCGTCCAGGGGCATGCCGTAGGGCGTGCAGTCCGTGAGCGCGCGCAGCTTCTCATAGGACTGGCGGCGCACGGCCTCCAGCTCCGCCTGCGCGTCGCGCCAGCGCACCTCCCAGGACAGCTCCCCCAGGCCCATGGCGGGCGTGCACGCGGCGCGCTCCTTCGCGTACGCGGAGCGGGCCATGGCCTCCACCAGCACCTCGTAGCGCAGGGTGCGCCCGAAGCGCGCCAGGGCCAGGTCGCGCGTGGAGCCCGCGGACACCGGGCCGCAGGAGGCCAGCGTGGTGCGCGCGGTGGCGTCCAGGTCCTCGTTGAGCAGGCGCAGGTGCGCCGTCAGCCCCTCCAGCATCAGCGCGGGCAGCCCCGCCGTCGCGTCGTGCTGCGGCTGGGCGCCGGGCAGGGGGGCCAGGTCGCCGGCCGGGAAGTCGTAGCGCGTGCCCTGGGCGATGGCGTCCTGCAACTGCGCGTCATCCACCAGGAAGTCCCACGCGGCCAGCCGGGTGCCGACCGCGCCGGACACCTTCTGGCGGAACGGGGGGACGAGCGAGAAGTCCTGGAAGCCGATGTCCTCCGTCGCGGGCGCCACGGACGCGCCGCCCGCGTCCAGCCGCCTCCAGTCCGTGCCCCGGTCCACCACCGCGAAGGCCAGGGCGCCGGTGGTGCGCGGCACGCTCCACGTCCAGGTGGCGACGGTGCTGCCCGTCAGCCCCTTCTTGCGCGCGGCCACCGCGGTGAGCTCCCACGCGTCCGTGCGGTCCAGGCACTTCACCTGCAGCGAGCGCGGCGCGCTGGCGACGCCGTCCGCCGCATAGGACGCGAACGCCAGCTCCACGGGCGTGGTGGTGCTGGTGCAGCCGGCCGCGAGCGACGGGGTGTGGAAGAAGAACGTGCTCTTCGCGCGGTTCCAGCGCGCGCCGGGGCCCCGGTCCTGCACGGACACCTGGGAGGCGTTGACCGTCCAGGACGCCACCGGCGGGGGCGGCAGCCGGTAGTCGGGGTTGAGCAGGCTGCACGTGCGGGCCGCGTCATTGCCCGGCACGAGCGACGCGTAGGCGTTGTCCAAGAGCAGGTCCCAGCCCTTCTCGAAGCGCTCCATCAGCGCGGGCACGGAGTCCCAGTCGGACGGCGGCGTCTCGTTGAGGAAGGCGGACAGCTCGCGCTGCTGCACCACCTGCTGGGCCACGTAGCCGTGCGTGGCGATCCACTGCTGGAACAGGCGCCACGCCAGGCGCTGGTCGCGGCTGGTGGACTCCCGGGCGCTCAGGTGGAGCGCGCCGTAGAAGCGCGCCAGGTTGAAGCAGCGCCCCGGGGTGATGCGGCTCGTGGAGGACAGGCTGGAGCGCTGGGTGAGGACCGCGTAGCGGGTGCCGAAGCGGTTGGCGAACCAGGGGCCCGCGGCCAGGCTGGGGCCGGACACCACCGGGCGCTTCAGGTCCGCCATGCACTCGGAGAGCATCTCCATGTCGGTGAGGCGGTCCGGGTTCTTCAGGCCGTTCGTGTCCGGGTAGCGGTCCCAGGTGTTGAGCAGCTCGGCCTCGTAGGGCAGGCCGCCGTTGGCGCAGACGAAGTCGCCGGAGCGCTCGCGCACCAGGCCCTGCGCCGCCGCCACGGTGGCGGCGGCCGGAAAGCCGCTCACGTCCTGGGGGCTGGAGGGGTTGCCCTGGTGGCAGAGGATGCCGCGCGCCAGCCGCGAGGGCGTCAGCGTGGCGTCCAGGGCCAGGTACTCGGTGAGCTTGCTGGAGGCCTCCTGGTCCCAGGCGGCGCGCTCCTCGCTGACGACGGTGTTGGTGGGCGTGGTCGCGCTGACGCCGGCCCACGTGCGCACGCCGGGCACGCACACGCCCAGGTCCGGCTCGCACACCTCGCCGGTGGCGCACGCGGAGGCGGGGCACGCGGTGAGGGGCAGGTCGCTCACCCCCGTGGCGGTCTCCACGCGCAGGCGGGACAGTTGGTAGCGCGCGCTCACGCCCCAGGTGCTGCTCACCGGGCGGGGCAGGCGCACGGTGAAGGCGCCGGACAGCCGGGGGCTGGAGGCGCCCGCGCCGTCATACCCGCCCTCCACGTCCACGGTGACGGCGTCCGCCGTGCTGGAGCCGGAGGAGGACGGCAGCCACTCCTCGCCGTGGCGGTTCGTGCCGGCGCTCAGGCGCAGCTTCCCGGACGGGGACAGGGTGCGCGACGCGTCGTACAGGTACAGGTGGGTGTCGTTGGCGAAGCCGCGCACCGGCAGGACGATGGGGTCCGTGCCCGCGTCCGCGGAGGCGTCCAGCGCCAGCGTCACCGTGCCGTGGAAGGGCCGCACGCCGCCCACGCCCGGCGAGGACTCCAGGAGCTCCGCGTCCACGCGGGTGCGCCGGGGCGTGCCCTGGGCGGCCTCCAGCGTGACGTACCAGCGCGACAGCGTGGTGTCGGAGCGGGGCCGCACGTCCACGTTCACCGTGGCGCGCTTGCCCGTGCCGAAGTCGCTGAACGTCCACGTGCTCACGGTGCACTCGCTGGCGAAGACCGTCGCCGGCGCGTCGCCCGCGTTGCACGCCACCTCCATGCCCGGGCCGCCCACCACGCGCACCGGCTGGTTCGCCGCCTTGGCGGCCTCCGTCGCGTTCAGCGCCGCCACGCCCACCACCAGGCGCTGCGCCGTGAAGGGCGCGCTCGGGGCGGGCGCGGAGAAGGTCAGCGCGCCGGGGGTGACGTCCACGCGCGGCAGCGTCCCGGGCAGCTCCAGCGGCGCCTCGGAGCCCTCTGAAGCGCAGCGGCCCTCGCAATCACAGACCTGGCCCGTGAGGCAGCCGGTGCCCGCCGGGCCTCCCGCCAGGCAACTCCAATCACACTGGCCCGTGCTCTCATTGCAGAAGGACCCCTGCGGGCAATCCTCGTCATAGGTGCACGCGCGCGCGGTCAGCGGCGACTTGAGCGACTGGAGCAGGGCGTTGTTGCGCTCGTCGCAGGTGGTCTCCAGCGCCTGCCGGGACAGGCGCACGGGGGTGTCTTCGGGGACATCGGGAGGGGCGTCGGGGACGCCGCAGGCCGTGGCCCACAGCAACCCCAGCACGCCCGGGGCGCACCAGCGGAACGAACGCATTTCGGAGGACTCCGGAAGAAGAGGCAATGACTTGCACCCGTCATACGGAGGGTGGCTCCGGCGCTGGTCGTGCCAGGCCCTTCGCGCGAATCCTTGGACCAGGAGCGCCGGGCCCTTGCGTATCAGCGCCAGGAATCCAAGGAGGCGCCTCGCCGCGAGTCCATGCGCGCGCCGCGCCCTCCTTCAAAGGAGCAAGGAATGCAACGCAATGTGAGCGCGGGGCGCGGCCTGGCCCTGGCCGTGTTGATATGTCTGGCGTGGGGATGTGACTCCGCCCCGGCCAGCGCCTCCCGTCCCAGGTTGCCCTCCCACGCGGGCCGCCTGTCGCGCGAGGCGCTCGGCGGGGCAGGGGAGCTCGCGCGGGCGGAGCAACCGCTGGTCTCGGCCCCGCCGTCCACGGCGCACCAGTGGAGCACCACGGCCAGCATGAGCATGGCGCGCACGGGCCTGGCGATGGCGCGGCTGCCGGATGGCAGGGTGCTCGCCAGCGGCGGCTGCGGGGCGACCACGTGCACGGCCTCGGCGGAGCTGTACGACCCGGCCACGGGCACCTGGACGGCCACGGGCGCCATGCTGCGCATGCGCGCGGGGCACAAGCTGGTGGCGCTCCAGGACGGCCGGGTGCTGGCCCTGGGCGGCGTCTGGTGGCCGCTGGGAAACTGGGGAGGCGGTGACACCGACACGGAGCTCTACAACCCGGCCACGGGCACCTGGTCCTTCGCGGGCACCCTGTCGCACGGGCGCGACTCCTTCACCGTCACGCTCCTGGACAACGGCCGCGTGCTGGTGGTGGGCGGGGAGTGGGCCTACTCACCCGACGAGACGGTGGAGGAGTTCAACCCCACCGCCCCCAGCGACATCGCCTGGACCCAGGTCGCGAGCCTGCCGGGAGGACGCTACGCCCACAGCACCACGAAGCTGCCGGACGGCAGCGTGCTGGTGGTGGGCGGCACGGACGGCGACGGGCTGATCCGCGACGACGCCCAGCGCTACCACCCCGCGACGGGCACCTGGACGGCCGCGCCGGGCCTGCTCCAGGGGCGCTACGGCCACAGCGCCGTGGCGCTGTCCAACGGCCGGGTGATGGTGTTTGGCGGCTGGGTCTGGGGCTGGAACGAGTGGGGGGAGGAGACGCAGATCCCCGCGGACAGCGTGGACGTCTTCGACCCGGCGACGGGGACGTGGCGCTGGGGCAACCCGCTCGCGCTGCGCAGCGAGGGCATCGCCGTGCCGCTGCCGGGCGGCCAGGTGCTGGTTGCGGGCGGCCACCACAACTTCGATTACACGGTGACCGCCCACGCGGAGGCGTGGTCCTGGACGATGGGGCCCAGCGCGGCCGGCACGTCGATGCAGCGCTCGGGCGCGGCGGCGGTCCTCCTGTTGGACGGGCGCGTGCTGGTGGCGGGCGGCTATCGCAACGGCGCGCTCGCGGCGTGCGAGCTGTTCACGCCCGCCAGCAGCTTCGGGCCGGCGGTGCGGGACTGGGTCTACGGCGCGCACCCCCTGCGCCGCTCGCGCGCGCAGGCTTCGGCCGTGGTGCTGCCCTCCGGGAAGGTGCTGGTCGCGGGCGGCCTGTCGAATGAGGATCACCTCGCGTCCGCGGAGCTGTACGACCCGGCCACGGGCACCTGGGAGCTCACGGGCGCCATGGCGACGCGCCGCTCGAAGCCCACGCTGGTGCTCCTGTCCACGGGCAAGGTGCTGGCGGTGGGCGGCGCCAACGAGGAGGCCCTGCACACGGCGGAGCTGTACGACCCCGCCGTGGGGACGTGGACCGCCGCTCCCAACCCGGTCGTGGGGCGCACGGAGGCCACGGTGACGGCGCTGCCGTCCGGCCACCTGCTGGTGACGGGCGGCCAGACGCTGGCGGGCGTCACGGTGAACACCGTGGAGCGGGTGGATCCGCTCACCGGCACGCGCACGGTCCTGGGCGGCCTCCAGAAGGTCCGGCGCGGCCACCAGGCGCTGCTGCTGCCCTCGGGCCGGGTCGCGGTGTGGGGCGGCATCAGGCCGGACTACAACCAGGAGACCCAGGCCGAGCTGTACGACCCTGCCACGGGCACCTCGTCCGCCGCGGGCACCGTCCCCGTCTGGGGCTCGGAGGGCGTGGCGCTGCGCTCGGCCACGGTGCTGCTGACCGGAGGCACCTCGGCCTCCGGGGTGGTGGCGCCGATGCTGTGGAACCCGGTGACGGGCACCCTGAGCCCCGCGGGCACGCTGGCCGAGCCTCGGGTCCAGCACCGCGCGCTGTTGCTCCCCGATGGCCGCGTCCTCGTGGTGGGCGGCTACGCCCCGACCACCTTCGGCGCCGTGCTGGACAGCGCGGAGCTGTACGACCCCGCCACGAACACGTGGAGCGCCGCGGGGAAGCTGGGCACGCGGCGGTCGCTCTTCACCGCGGTGACGCTGGCGAGTGGCCAGCCGCTGATCATCGGCGGAGCGAGCGCCGCCCGCGTCCTGGACTCGGCGGAGCTGCTGCCCCTGGGCGCCTGGCGGACGGTACAGCCCCTCACCACGGCGCGCTATTCGCACACGGCGACGCGCCTGGGCTCCGGCAGGGTGCTGGTCGCGGGAGGCATCCGTGACTCCTCGAGCGCGCTGGCGACGGCGGAGGAGTACGACCCAACGGCCGACACCTGGAGCCCGACCCCCGCGATGCCGGTGGCCCGCTTCAGCCACACCGCCGTGTCGCTGGACGGCAACCGGGTGATGGTCACCGGAGGCATGGCGTCCACGGACGTGGTGCTGGCCTCCTCGCTCATCTACGACGCCACGGCCAGGACGTGGGCCGGGACGAGCGCCATGTCCGCGCCGCGCCTCCTGCACACCGCCACGCGGTTGCCCGACGGCAGGGTGCTGGTGGTGGGCGGGCACGACGGCATCAATGTCTTCGCCTCCGCGGAGCTGTACGACCCGGCCACGGACCTCTGGACGTCCACGGGGGCGCTCGCGAACGCGCGCTTCGGCCACACGGCCACGCTGCTCGCCAACGGAAAGGTGCTGGTGGTGGGAGGCCAGGACGTGGATCCGGTGCTGGGCTACCCCGTCCCCATGGCCACGGCGGAGCTGTACGACCCGGCGACGAACACCTGGAGCGCCGCGGGTGCCCTGGCGTCCCCGCGCGCCTTCCACGCGGTGGTGTCGCTGCCCACGGGCGCGGTGCTCGTCTCCGGCGGTCACGACGGGGCGGACTACACGGCGACGGCGGAGCGGTACGACCCGGTGACGAACACCTGGAGCGTCACGGGAGCCATGGGCACCCCGCGAGACGGCCACGCGCTGCACCTGCTGTCCTCCGGCAAGGTGCTGGCCCTGGGCGGCTACGACGGAATGGCGCTGACGCGGGTCACGGAGCTGTACGACCCGGCCACCGGCACCTGGACGCCGACGGGCCTGCTGTCCACCCCGCGCTACAACCAGGCGACCACCGCGCTGTCCACGGGAGACATCCTGGTCGCGGGCGGCTACCTGAGCCCCAGCGCGCAGAACGCCACGGTGGAGCTGTACCGCCCGTGACGTGAAACAGGGCTCACCGCCTCCTTCAACGGGGCGGTGAGCCCTTCGGTGCACCGGAGCCCAAGGCCCCGGTGTCTCACTTCTCCAGGTCGCCGACGATCTTCTGGAAGGGCGACGGCTGGCCGGACAGCTTCTGGAAGAAGTTCCGGGCGTCGGTGCCCTGGTCGTAGTTCTGGAAGGCCACGTCGTTGCTGTTCTTCCCGTCGGGCTTCAGGCCCGAGTAGTCCTGGCGGGCGGGCAGGCCGTGCTCGGCGCGGATGGCGTTCTCGGACGGGGCCCAGTTGTTCCGCGTGTGCGGCGTGGGGCGCAGGCCAACGGTCTCGAACTCCTCCGTGAGGCGGAGGCGGTTGTCGACGGTGTCCTTCATGTTGGCCGAGTGCGACGGGTACTGCTTGAAGACATCCGCGTCGCTGTGCTTGCTGGCGGCCAGGGGGCTCACCTGGAGGCCGTTGGACGCGCGCCAGGCGTGGACCGACTCGTGGCCCAGGCTGTTGAAGCGCGGGCCGGAGGCCGTCTCGTCGTACTTCACGTCGCTGGCCGTGCCGGCGCCGGGCTGGCCGTCGTAGCGGTACGCCGGGCGGGTGGACGACAGGGTGCCGTCATTGCGCGGCACATGCGAGTTGGGCATCGCCGAGTTGCGGCCCGAGTAGATGTCCATCGCCGTCAGCGGCTGGCGCAGCGTGCCCGTGGCGCCGGGGTTCACGGCCTGGGTGCGGCCGTTGATGTCGTTCAGCATCTGGTTGCCCACGGGCTTGCTCGTGAGGCGGTTGGTGGACGTGCGCACGTCCTGCGTGAAGTCCGCGAACTGCGCGCCGGACTGGCCGCTGTCACGCCGCGTCCGGATGCCCTGGAGCTTGGGGTCCACCACGCCGTAGTCGGTGGGCTTGAGGTTGTTCTTGCCCGCCTGCAGCTCCGCGGGCGAGGCGATGGGCTTCGGCTTCGCGGTCTCCGGCTTCGCGGGCAGGCTGTCGCTGCGCGGGCGGGACGTGGGGGCGCTGGAGCCGAACGACGAAGAGGGCTTGGAGAACGAAGAGGAGCGCAGCTTCATGGGAGGGCCTCGGGAGTGGAGTGCGGCGACGGACCACCCCTACTGCACCCCGCGTGCCCACCGTTTCACCGCCCCGGTGGGCACGCGCCCCTCCTGATTCCAGGGGGTTACGTCAGGCGAAGACCGCGGCCCCGGTGACTGGAGTCAGGGGCCTGATGTCTGGAGACATCAGGGAGGGAGCCCGCCTACTGGCACGACGCCGGATACGACGGAGTGATGACCGTCTGCCCCGACTCGTTGACGGTCAGGACGGAGCCCTCCGTGGCGCCGGTCACGGCCTTCGCCGTGGCGGTGAAGCCCGTCGTTCCGTTCAGCGTGACCCTGTAGATGAACCGGCAGCCGCCCACCCAGGACGCGTCCGGGACGGCCGCGCGGGTGCCATCCGAGCACCCCTCCGGCACGAAGCCGATCACCGGCAGGTGGGGGGAGTACTGATCCTTCTCCGCGAAGTACGACTGCTCGGACACGTGGATGGCGGTCAGGTTGCGTCGGGCCTCGCGCAGTTGGGCCTCGCAGGTGAAGGCTTGCGGCGGCAGGCACTCCGCGGAGTCCACGTAGCGGCGCACCCCCTGGCGCTCCAGCCAGAAGAGGCGGCCGGAGACGGGGTGGGTGCCAATCTGGAGGGTGATGCCCGCGGACGCCGTCCCCGCCACGCCCTGCGCCACCGCGGTGAAGCCCGGAGAGGGATTCGGCGTGATGCCCGTGACCTTGTAGGAGAAGTTGCACCCGGACACCCAGCCCGCGGCCGGCACGGGAGCGCGGCTGCCGTTCGGGCACGCCGCGGGGGCGAAGCCGGCGCTGGCGAGGTTCAGGGTGAAGACATCATTCACTCCGAAGTAATCCGACTCCGCCGCGAAGAGCGACCGCATCTCGCGGATGGCTTCGCACTCCACCGTGCCGCAGTCCACTGGCGTCCCCACGTCCGCCAGGGCGGTCGCGGAGAAGCCTGACATTCCCACGCACAGGACGGACAGCCACTGCTTCAGGTTCTGCTTCATGCGGTGTGAGCTCCATTTCGGGAAACAGGCGCGCCTTGGACAAGCGTACCCGGTCACCGGTTCCCCGGGAGCGGCTTTAGCCATCCATGACAGGCGCCGCGTCGCGGTCGTGCCAGGCCGGGAGTTCAGGCCATGGCTTGTCATGGTGCCTGGGACTTGGCTAGAAGCCCGCCCCCATGTTCCGAAAGTCTTTGAGCCTGGTGCTGCTCCTCGGCGCACCCCTCCTCTTCGGCGCGTGCTCCGACGAGCCCGCCCTCATCATCGACCGGAAGTCGTTCGACTTCGGGGACCTGGAGGTGGGGGAGGCCACGGCCGAGCAGCTCTTCACGGTGCGCAACGCCTCGCCTCACGACGTGGCGTCGGTGGGGGTTTCCGTCGAGGGCTCCGACGCCTTCGCCATCACCTCCAACACCTGTGAGAAGTACCTGGCCGCGGGGATGGAGTGTGAGGTTCGCGTGCGGTACGCGCCGCGCCTGGGCGGCACGCACTCCGCCAGCCTCAAGGTGGCGGGGGCGCCCTCGGCGGAGCGGACGGAGCTCCAGGGCACCGCCTTCGCGTGGGTGGACGTGACGTCCCTGCCGCCGGGCACCCGCATCGTGGCGGGGGATGACTCCTTCACGTGTACCCAGCCGTGCAGGCACGCGGTGCGCACGGCGGAGCTGACCCTGTATGTCAATCCAGAAGGGTTCCCGACGTGGAGCGCGGCCTGCGCCAGCGCGCCGCGCAGCGGCTGCCTGCTCCGCATGGATGCGTCGAAGGTCGTCGCCCTGAATGCGTGGTTGCCCCTCTATCAATGGGAGGTGCGGCGCAGCCGTCCCCCCATGGCGATCGCGCCGCTGCCCTACGGCAATATCGTCGTGCTGGACAGCCTGGGCGTGACGTCGTTGGACGGCGCCGGGCAGGAGCGCTGGTCATTGACCGTGCCCGGCACGGCAAGGCTGGTCGTCACCAGCGACGGGGCCATCTCGCTGCTGCGCTACGACGGTACGGTGACCCAGTACGACAGCGAGGGGCGGCCGCGGTGGACGTACAGCGCCCAGGGGATCCGGAGCGGTGAGTTCATGACGGCGGACACCCTCGGTAACACCTACGTGCTGCTGACCCAGGGGAACGAGAACACCGCTGTGGTGATGAAGCTCATCGCGCTGTCACGCGAGGGCGTCGAGCTGTGGAGCACCGTCATCAATGAAGGCCCGATCAACTATCCCTCGGGCCTGGGGGTCATGGGTGACGGGAGCCATGTCTATGTGGTGGGCGGCGTGTACAAGCGGGGCGCCACGCCACAGGAACTGGTGTTCGAGAAGAACTTCACCCAGAAGCTCACCCCCGCTGGGGTTGCGCTGTGGACGAAGCCAGCCTCCCCGGGCGGCGTGTCCTTCACCCCCTCGGGTGAGATGCTCTTCGTCTTCAGCAACTACTCGCCCCCTGGAGGCGTCGTGGCCTCGTGGAGTGACTCCGACGGCGACGTGCTGTGGGAGTCACAGACTCGACCCGAGAAGGGGCCGGGCGTGGTCGACACGTACGCTGCTCCTCCCAATTTCAACACCGTCCCCAGGCTGCTCCTTGGCGGGCACGAACTGCTCCCCGGCACGAACACCTACGGCCGGGGCTGGTTCGCCGATATGGGTGACAGGACGAAGCTGGCTCCGGGGTCCATCACGTACATCGAGTCTCCGTACGGCAATGGGGCCTGGGTCAGCAGCGTCGTCTATTCCTTCCCCGCGCGTCACGTGGTGGTGGGCGGCGGCTTCGGCAGCCACGTGGAACCGGTGGAGGGCTTCATCCGCCTGTACGACCCCCTCACGCTCACGATGGAGCGCTGACGCGTCCGGTTCGCTACGGAACCCAGGCAGGGCAGGGGCAGGTGCCTGGGAGGGCACAGGCATCCGGCGCTAGGCTGCCCGGCATGGATTCTCCGCCCGAAGCCGGCCTCTCCACCGAAGAACTGTTCGCCCGCACGCTCCAGGGCGGCGAGGAGGACGAGGGCGCGTGGCGGGCCATCTGGCAGCTCCACCACCGGGGTGGGGAAGAGGTCTTCCAGCGCGCCGCGGCCTGGCTCCAGTCCCCGTCCCCGAAGGAGCGGGGACGCGGCGCGAACGTCCTGGCGCAGCTCGACTTCCGGCACCGCTCGCCGGAGCTCGTGGCCCGCTTGACGGACGCGCTCCTGCCGGCGCTCGCGAAGGAGCAGGACGCCGCCGTGCTGGAGGCGATGGCCGCCGCCCTGGGCCACCTGGGTGACCCCCGCTCGGTGCCCGCGCTCCTGCCCTTGAAGGAGCACCCGGATGCCCACGTCCGCTTCGGCGTCGTCATGGGGCTGGCGAGCCACCGGGACGCCCAGGCGCTCCAGGCGTTGATCCACCTCTCCCGCGACGCGGACGAGGTCGTGCGCGAGTGGGCCACGTTCACGCTCGGCTCCCAGGCGAGGGAGGTGGACACGCCGGAGCTGCGCGAGGCGCTGGTGGACCGGCTCTCCGAGACCCACGTCAAGATTCGGGGGGAGGCCCTCCTGGGCCTGGCCCTGCGCAAGGACGCGCGCGTCGTCGAACCGCTGCGGCGCGTGCTGGAGGGGCCCGGGGTCACCACGCTGGACGTGGAGGCGGCCCAGGCGCTGGAGGACGTCTCATTGCTCCCGCTGCTGCAGGGGCACCGCGAGGCCCTCGACGAGGAGGACGCGGACCACGAGTTCCGCGCGGTCCTCTTCGAGGCCATCCACGTCCTGGAGTCCCTCTCCCGGTGACGGCGTCGCCGCGGCGATGACTACGGCACGCCGGGGACGTCGGTGATGCGCAGGTGGCGGGGCTGGGCCCGCACCCGCTCGAACCATTCGCGGATGGCGGGGTAGCGGCCCAGGTCGAACCGGCCCTCCTCCGCCACGTGCGTGTACGCGTACAGCGCGATGTCCGCGAGGCTGTACTGCTCGCCCGCGAAGAAGGGCCGCTTGCGCAGCTCACCCTCCATGACGTCGAGCGCGGCGTAGCCCTTCTGGATGCGCTCCTCCAGCTCCTTCTCCTTGCCGGAGGGGACGCCGAAGAAGGTGAGCCACGCCCGCGCCACGGCGATGTAGGGCTCGTGGCTGTACTGCTCGAAGAACATCCACTGGAGCATCCGCGCCCGCTCCAGCCGGTCGGTGGGGATGAAGGGCGTGCCTTCGCCGAAGTACCAGAGGATGGCGTTGGACTCGGCGAGTAAGAGCCCGGGCTCCAGCTCCACGGTGGGGGTCCGGGCGATGGGGTTCATCGCCTTGAACTCCGGCGTGCGCGTCTCTCCCGCGGAGAGGTCCACCTCCCGCGTCTCGAACGGAATCGCGAGCTGATGCAGCAGGAGGCGGACCTTGTAGCAATTCCCGGAGGGGTGGAACTGGTGGAGCTTGATCATGGGCGGTGAGTCTATGCCCCTGCGCGTCCGAGCCAACGGGCGCGTGGATGATCCGCGGGGCATCCCCATCGCCACCGGAACAGGGGACCAGCTCTTCCCGGCCGTGGCCCACCACGACTCGAAGTCCCTCGTCGTCTGGCAGAGCGACTTCGACGGCGTGAGCCGCGTCCGGGCAGTGCGCGTCCGCAAGGACGGCACCGTGATGGCTCCGGGCGTGTTCGCCATCTCCAGCAGCGACCATGACCGCGAGGCCCTCAGGCCCGTGTGCTGGACGTGAACACGCTCACCCGCACGCCCACGCCTCCTCCGGAGGCCCCGTGAGCGGCCTGCTTCACTTCAGTCATGGAATGTTCGCTGTTTAACTCTTGCTTGTTTTCCGGTGATTGAGGTGGGTTTGACGCATGCGTGGATGGGGACGCGCGGTCGCGCGTTGTCCTTTCCTCGAACAGAGGTTCGCATGCGTAGACTTTCCATGGCGTTGCTGGTCGGTGCCTCCCTCGCCGGTTGCGGAGGCGACCCGGAGGTGGAGAACCAGGAGATCATCTCCAACCTGACCAAGGCCGGCTTTCCGGCCAATGACATCCAGGTCTTCGACGGAGCCGTGTACGTGGGCCGCGACGCTCACGTGACGCTCGAGGCGTCCCGCGAGATGCTCCAGTCCCTGGACGGGAGCGCCGAGCAGTACCGCACGACGAACCAGGTGGGCACGGGCGTGACGAAGATCTGCGTCAACCCCACCGCCGCGTTCAACAGCTATCCCAACCTGAGCCAGGGCCTGGACCTGGCCATCGCCAACTACAACGAGCAGGGGCTTCGGCTCACCTTCGCTCGCGGCCCGACCACCGGCTGTACGGCGAACATCTCCGCGGAGACCACGTCCGGGACCGGCGGTCAGGCGGGCTTCCCGTCGAACGGGCTGCCTTACGGGGTCTTCTATATCGGCACGGGTCTGGACAGCTACAGCGCGGACGTGAACGAGCACGTCATCACCCACGAGCTGGGCCACGCCATCGGCTTCCGTCACTCGGACTACTACAACCGCAGCATCAGTTGCGGCGCCGGTGGTGACGAGGGCGATGCGGGCGTGGGGGCCATCCACATCCCCGGGACGCCCACCACGGCCACCGTGGGTGGCTCCATCATGAACTCCTGCTTCCGGTCGACCGAGACGGGCGAGTGGACCAGCTCCGACGTCACCGCGCTGGCGGCTCTCTATTCCACGGGCGGCGGGGTCGCGAGCTGCTCGGACTACAACGTCGGCTCCTACCGAGGGCAGAACGGGACGCAGATCCGCTGCGGCTGCGGCGCGGTGGGCGGGGGCGCCGTGTGGGGGACGGACCTCTACACCGACGACTCGAACGTCTGCGTGGCCGCGGTGCATGCCGGCGCCATCTCCACGGCGGGAGGGACGGTGGTGATCACCATCCAGCCGGGGCAGTCCAGCTACGCGGGCACCACGCGCAACGGCGTCACCACGTACTCCTACGGCGCCTGGGGCGGGAGCTTCTCGGTCAGCGGCCTGACGCCCCCGCTGAGCGCCTGCTCCAGCTACAACTTCGTGTCCTACCGCGGCCAGAACGGGACGAGCGTCCGGTGCGGTTGCGGTCCGGTGAGCGGTGGCACGGTGTGGGGGACGGACCTCTACACCGATGACTCGAACGCCTGCGCGGCCGCGGTGCACGCGGGAGTGATTCCGGCGTCGGGTGGGAACGTGTCCGTCACCATCCAGCCGGGGCAGTCCAGCTACACGGGCACCACGCGCAACGGCATCACCACGTACTCCTACGGCGCCTGGGGCGGGAGCTTCTCCCTCAGCCCGTAGCCGTCGCGTTCGCCTCTGGCTCAGGGGACGTGGATGCCGTGCCGCGAAAGCGGCGCGCGCACCTGCGTCTCCGCCGTCTCCTGGCTCACCGTGACGTAGTCCCGGGACTCCATCCAGCCCAGCTCCGTCACGTGCTCCAGCAGGAAGCCCTCGCTGGTGACGCCGTCCTTCGTGGTGCTGCGAAGCTTCTCCCAGAGCGGGGCCTGCGCATCCAGGGCCTCGCGCGCCACGCGTCCCAGCCGGTCCTTCTCCGCGGCGTCCAGGTCCGGGGCGAGCCAGTCCAGGTACAGGAAGCCCAGCCGTCCGTGCAGGGCCTCCTCCTGGACCAGCGTCGTGAGCACCGCGCGCGTCAGCGGGTGGGATGTCGCGCGGAGGCAGCCGGACAGGAGCGCGAAGGAGAGCGTCTCTCCCACGCAGCACACCCTCACGATGAGCTCGCTGGCGCGCTGGAGGTAGGTGAGCGAAGGGTCGAACGCCACGGCGAACGCCCCGGGGGAATAGGACAGCCGGGTGCCGCCCCCCAGCCGCATCGCCATCCGCGCGCAGAGCTCCACGTGGTGGATCTCCTCCGAGGGGAAGCGCGCCGCCAGGCTCCACAGGTCCAGGGGCACGCGCGCCTCGCCCATCACCTGGACCAGTTGTCCCATCACCGTCGCGCTGCCGAACTCGTTGAGTGCCCGCAGCGTCCACGAGTACCGCGCCCGCTCCAGCAGCGCCGCCGGGTAGCGCGATGGCTCCAGCGCGTCCCACGGATAGCGCTCCGCCACATGGCCCGACGCCCGCTCGTGCAGCGTCAGCGCGGGGCCGTCCGTCAGGTCCAGCTCAAAGAGTGCCTCGGTGGCCATACCGCACGCCTCCTTCAGGGGTCCTGGAGAAGGCCCGCGTCCATCCCCGCGTCGGCGCCCGCGTCCCGGATGGAATCGTTCGTGCCATTGGACGGGTCGCAGTCATCGTCGGCAAGGCCACCGTCGTAGACGCACGGCGCGGGATTGGTCGTCATGAGCGACCCGCACGCGACCATCGTGAAGGCCGCGCTCGCGGCGGTGGCGGCCAGCAGCACCCGGCCCCGGCGGCGCTGCGGCGGGGCGGACTCCAGCGGCAGGGAAGGGGACGACACCTCGGGCTTCGGGGGGAAATCGCTCATGGCTTCCTCGCGGTTCGCCGGCCCGACAGCTCGCCCTGGCACCCTATCCCAGACGCGCTGGACCTGTCATGCCCCCCGCGCCCACGGGAGGCGGAGGGCCCATCCATGGCTCGCGCACCCGGCGGGCCGCTTCAGTAGAAGAGCAGCTCCGGCTGTGGCGCGATGGTGGTGATGACATCTCCCGCGGTGCCGGCCTTGGCGGCATCACCGGCCGCCGTCGACTTCGTGCCCTCGCCGCCGTCACCCGCGCAGGCGCCACCGCCTCCTCCAGCCTGCGCCAGCGAGGTCGCCGTGCCCGCCACGATGGAATTGCCCGCGGCGCCGCCACTCACCTGCAGGTTGGCGGGGTTCGCGATGGACGTCGGGTTCGCGGTGAGGAACTGGATGATGCCGCCACCGCCGCCACCCCCGCCGCCGTACATCTGCCCCGTCGCCGGAGTCGAGCCATTCCACCCCGGGGCCCCGTTGCCTCCGTTGGCCTGGATCTGCCCGTTGCCCTCCAAGGTGATGGTGCTGCGGGAGATGAGGCTGACGACGCCGCCACCCCCTCCACCGCCGCCCGCCGCGGGGGTGGGCGAGCCGTTGGGCCGGTTGACGGTGGGGATGCTGTTGTTGATGCCCTGGCGGCCGTTCACGTCGATGGTGCCGCGGATGATGATGTTGCCCTTGGCGGCGAGGATGAGCCGCCCGCCGCCGTCACCGCCGATGACGTCGGAGTTCAACGTGTTGCGGTACCCGCTGCCGCCGCCAATCACGTCGGCGCGGGAGACCAGCGCCGTGCGCCCCAGGTCCAATCCCTTTCCTCCCACGGAGTTGAAGGAGGCGGACATCGCGATGCCCTTCTGCGACGGGTTCAGGGTCTGGATGCTGAAGTCGGGGTTGACGTAGATGAGCGCGCTCGGGTTGATGACGATGTCGCCGCTGGCGCGGAGCATCGTCCCGCTCGAAACGATGAGCGTTCCGTTGATGGTCAGGTTCCGGAACATCATGTTCGCGCCGGCCTGGGGCCAGTTCCCTGCCTGGAAGTAGCGCGGTGGACCGGAGGACTGGACGGTGAAGTCTCCCGCGGAGCCGTCGCCATAGAGCGCGAGCGCCCCCGACTCGCCCTGGGGCCCCTGCGCGCCGGTGTCGCCCTTGGGGCCCTGAGGCCCTTGCGGGCCCACGTCACCCGTGTCGCCCTGGATGCCCTGGGGGCCCGCAGCGCCCACCGCGCCGGTGTCGCCCTGGGGACCCTGCGAACCATTGCAGAGATACTTCGTGGTCTGGCCGTTCACCTCGTCGGCATCCAGCTTGCCGTTGGCGTTCGCGTCGAGGCCCGTCTCCATCCGGACACCGCCGGAGGCGCAGTGGGGGCCCGGCGCCTCCGGCGTGGTGAGCAGCAGGGCCGTCAGCCCCTGGGGACCGGGAGGACCTCCCGCTGGGCCCGCGGGCCCCTGCGGACCTTGAGGCCCCTGCGGGCCCTGGGGACCCGCCGGGCCCTGGAGGCCCTCGGAGCCCGTCGAGCCCTTGCAGGCGGCCACGCCGAGGAGCCCCGCCGAGAGCGTGGCTCGCAGCACCTGTGGACGAAGAATCACCGTGAAAACATGAACGCGCATGACCACCCCCTGAGGACGACGCGTGTGTTCCGGGCGCGGATGAGAACTCCGCGCACCGGAGGAAGACGGTCGCGCATTCTCGCCCCATTCCTCCGCCGCGCGCCAGCGCGCCCGGGGGCATCCCGCGCCCGATACGGCTCCGGTGCTTGCTCAATCAATGACTAGCAGAGGCCCGCCCAGCGGACGTAGCCGTAGCCACCGGCGCAGGTATACGGCGGGGAGCAATAGAGCTGGCCGCGGACCCAGTTCTCGCCGTTCGATGAAAACACCGAGCTGTCGGTGTTGAAGTGGTTGCCGTACTTCAGCACGAACACGAGTGAGGAGGACGTGCTGGGCTGGCTAGGGATGACGCCGCGCATCGTTTCCTCCGGCGGGCAGTTGCCAGAGGAGGGCGTGTTGTTTCAACGCGAGCCGCGCGGCGCGGGGCTTATAGCGGAGGCGATCAACCCGCATCAAATGCGGGGCAGGGATGACTCCCTCTGTACACGGGGCGTGCGGGGAGGCCGTCGTCCCCGACCATCCGGCTCCGGTCCGTAGTAGGAACGCTTCCGATGTCCGAACCCAACGACTCCTCGCTCCTGGAACTGCTGGACCTGGCCTTCGACGCGCTCTGTGCGTCCCGCGTCTCGGATTGGGTGGACCCCGACCGGGTGCTCGCGGCGGTCGACCTCGCCCTGACGCCCGAGCGGGTGACGGGCTGGCACGCGCGGCTGGTGGTCCCCGTGCGCACGCGGCTGCTCGCGCGAGCGGCGAAGAGCCGCATCAAGCTGGGCGCGTGGCTCCCCGAGGAGGCCACCGCGTCGCTGACGGAGCTCCTGGGCCAGCCGGTGCGCCTGCCTCGCAAGGCCATCGACGAGCTGGTGGCGTCCGAGCAGGTGCGGGAGACCGTGCGCACCACGCTCCAGGAGACCCTGTCGTCCCTGGTGAGCAAGGTCATCGCGGGGGCTCCGGGGGTGGGCGGCGGCGGGCTGCGGGATGCGCTGAGCTGGGGCGCGCGAGCGGCGGCCTCGGCGGGGAAGGGACTCCTGGGAGGCCTGGGCGGCGGCTTGCAGGACCGCGTGCGAGAGGTCATCGACGGCTCCATGGCCCTGGTGCAGCGGCGGATCGCCGAGCGGCTCGCCAGCGAGGAGACCGCCCGGGCCCTGGGGGCACGGCGCCAGAAGCTCTTCCTGTCCACGCTGGAGAAGACGGAGGCCGAGGCCGCGCAGGCGCTGGGCCAGGTGCCCCACGAGCACCTCGACGGCCTGGTGCCCCAGGTGACCGCGCACAACCTCGCGCGTCCCGAGGTCCGCGAGGGGTTGAAGGCCGAGCTCCACGCTGTCCTGGATGACCTGTCACGGCACACCGTGGGAGAGCTGCTGGATCAGGCCGGGCTCCGGGACGCGACACGTCAATGGCTGCACGCGCACGGCCTGCCCTTCGCGCGCACGCTGGCGCACTCCGCCGCCTTCAACGCCTGGCGGGCCCGCATGTAGTCCGCGGAGAAAACTACACCCGTGCTGCTTTGAGAGAGATTCAGGCCACGGTGCCATCATTCCAAGCCAAGACAGGATGTGTTAGGATTTGAGCGTCACCCCGACGGAGGACGCATGCGAGCGAGCATTGTCTGTGGGCTGTTGGCGACGGCGCTGATGGTGGGCTGTGGTGGGGCCGTGGAGCAGGACGAGGAGCCCCAGTTGGGCACGCAGAAGTCCCCGATTCCCGACTGCAGCGGTTCACACGACGCGATCAATTACTACAGTGACGCTGCCCACACGACCCTGATCGGGATCCGGGGCTGCTACTGCGGCTCGTGGTCCAGTTGGGGCAAGACGTCCGCCTTCTCCGAACCCAACTGGGACTGCTGAACGACAGCGGTCTGCGCGGTACATCGCCTGGACAGGCGCGCTCAGCGACCCGGCATGACCGCCGCTCTTGCGAGGTAGAGGAAGAGAACCCAGCAGAGCGGGAGTTCGATGAGCGAGACCCAGATCCCGACACTGGCCACGGAGCTCCACCGCGAGCTGAGCTTCGTGGCCGCCACGATCGCAATCCCTCCCGCCACCCATCCGCCAAGGAGGATGAGGAGCGGCAGAAGGATCACCGCCGGCTCAATGGGGGGGAACAACCAGGTCAACATCGCGACCCCCGGAGCGACGAAGGGCGCCAACGCGCACAGGATGACCGCGAAGGGGACACGTGGCCCTGATGGCGTCTTCCGCAGCGGCTGAATCGCCTTCCGCGCGACGGGCTGACCCGGGACGAAGCGCGTCGCGCACTGAGAACAGGTGACCTCTCCACCTGGCTCGCCGACAGTCGATTGAAGGCAGAGGGGGCAAATGACCACGATCGATTCTCCTGCCGGAGGATTGAAGCGCCGAGCCCCCCGCTCCTCATGGTTTGGGTGGGACACGAACGGCAACGTACCTGACAACGGTCCCGTCCAATACCTGAGCCGAACCAGAGCCCTCGCTATAGCGCCACACGTCTGCCCGATACGATTTTCGAGCACCTGGGGAAGCCATTCGATGGGGAGCGCATTCTTGCCTGGATACGCCCATTCGCCGCGCTCATGAGGTTCGCACGCGGCCCCTGATATCAGACAATGTTTGTCATTCCCCCCTTGCGGACGCACACCGGGCAGGCTCCAGGGTCCCAAGATGGTGCTCGGCGGGGTGGCTTCACCGCCTGAGGTGGTGCGCGGCCGGGCCCTGCCCGCAGTCCGCGAGATAGGCCGGTGACGCTCCGGGGGCTCGGTATCTCTGGCCCTGTCCGAACAACGTTCGAACTCAGCCAAGCACCTGAAATTACTACGACTCGGTCCGCTAGCCCGCCCGTGTATCATCGAGTACGCAACTAGAGTCGCCTCCATTCGAAAAATACAAGTATAATCTGCAAATACGGAAAGTGCGCCATGTCCTGATGGTGAGGCAGTTATGCGGGTTCCAATCGCAGTTAGACCAGACAGAGCGCACTTCGCCTCGCTCCTGGCAGGCGCAGCACTATTGCTTTCCTTCGGCTGTACTTCTGCCAACTCGAATAGAACAGGCAGAGCAGACCGAACGGCGTTTGCCTTGGCGCAACCTGAGTGCAACCAAAGCGACTCGACTATTTCCTGTTGCCTCAAGAGACATCCGTATAGCCCTGAAAGCTGCGGAGTTGAAGCGCCTGCGAGATCTCCTCGGCCGCCTATTCTCCTCCCGCCGCCGGGGTCTACGGACCCTGCAAGCGCAGAAGAGTTACCAACACCAGCAGAGAGGGAACGCTGGCGATCAGAAATATGCGAGCCACACTACGATAAATGCGTAGACAAAGGGGGCGGAACAAAGCCCGGCCGCGTCCACAATGAGACGCAATGTAAAGCTTGTTACGAATACTGCACGCGCAGAGGCTTTTGGCCCAGTTCTGCCAACGGGAAAAGGTGTCCAGGAGGATGAGAAACCGCCAGCCGCAGAAGACTGAACGCGAGCCCATTGGCGCACTGGAGAGCGGTAGGCTTCACCTCTCTTTGTCAAAGGCGACCTTCGCGGAGTTCGAGCGCATATTTCTGGAACACCAGCGAGCATGGCTGCGCAAGGCCAGGACGGCGAAAGAGCAGCTTGTCATCAAGCGAAGGACGGCCGAAGACATTCTGCTGGGTGCCTACGGGCGCGAGTGCACCTGGGCTGAATTCAGCCGTGCGCTGCGTCGCACTGAAAATCTGGGCTACGACAATCCAGGAAGGCGAGCGCACATAGCGTGCTTGTTTGCACTCACCGTCAAGCAATTTCCTGGGCAGTCCGAGAGGGCGCGGCGGAAGCTGGATGAAGCAGAGCGGCACCTGCTCTTTCTGCGCAAATCCCACCCTGTGCGGAAGGAAAACCTAAAAGACATTCAACGCATTCGGCGGATGGCCGGATGGGAGACAAGCGCTCCACGGGCGCGCTAGCAGGCTGTTGAGAAACCCCTCCGAGGGATCGACACCCCGCACCGTGGCGTGGTGTCCTCCGCGTCACGGAGGGAGTGATGCGCGGACGGCCCAAGCAGCAGACGACGCTCCTCAGCTTGAGGACGCCGGGAGACCGGGTCCCCGCGGGCCATCCGCTGCGCAGGGTGAAGGACATGGCGGACGCCGCGCTGGCGGCGCTCTCGCCGACGTTTGACGCGATGTACAGCGGCATCGGCCGCCCGAGCATCCCGCCGGAGCAGTTACTGAAGTCCTGCCTGCTCATGGCGTTCTACTCAGTGAGAAGCGAGCGGCTCTTCTGCAAGCAGCTCGACTACAACCTGCTCTTCCGGTGGTTCCTCGACATGGGAATGGAGGACGCCTCATTCGACCACAGCACCTTCTCGCAGAACCGGGACCGGCTCTTGGCGCATGACGTCGCCCGGAGATTCTTCCTGGCGGTCATGAGCCAGGCGCAAAGCGCGGGGCTCACCAGCAGCGAGCACTTCAGCGTGGATGGCAGCCTGATTGAGGCCTGGGCGTCCCTGAAGTCGTTCCGCCCGAAGGACGAGAAGGACGAGAAGAAGGAGCCGCCCGACGACAAGGGCAACCCGACGGTGAACTTCCACGGGCAGAAGAGGGGCAATGCGACGCACGCCTCGACGACGGACCCGGAGGCACGGCTTGCTCGCAAGGGCGACGGCAAGGAGGCGCGGCTGGCCTACAGCCTCAATGGCGTCATGGAGAATCGCAACGGGCTGCTCGTAGACCTCGCGGTGATGCCGGCGGATGGCTTCGCCGAGCGCGACGCGGCCGTGATGATGCTCGAGGGGCTGAAGTCCCGGAACGCGCGCGCTTGCGTGGGCGCGGACAAGGGCTACGACACGGCGGACTTCGTCGCTGACTGCAGGCGCATGGGAGTGACGCCTCACATTGCCCAGACGACGGACACTCGACGCCGCTCGGCCATCGACCGGCGAACGACGAGGCCCGCCGGATACGCCCTCAGCCAGCGGATACGGAAGCGAATCGAAGAAGTCTGGGGCTGGATGAAGACGGTGGGCGGCTTCCGCAAGACGCGCTTCAAAGGCAGGGAGCGGACGGAGCTGGCGGCCTACCTGGTGGGCGCCGCGTATAACCTGGTGCGGATGGCGCGGCTGACTGCCGCATAGGCGCCCTTCGCCCTCCGCCTCCCCCGGATGACAAGGTTGAGAACGGAGGGCACGAGAAGCCCGGTCTCATGCCTTCAAACCGGGCTTCTTCAAGAGCCTGCTAAGTCGGCACGGCGCGAAATGGCTTCGCGACCCCGAGGGGCGCGGTGCGCACAAGAGACCCGCGGCCTACTCGAACACGCCGATGCCCGGGTCGTTGCCACCGGACTTCGTGGGCTTCGTGGGCCGGGGCGGCGGCGCGGCGCGCAGCGGCTCCAGCTTCACGCTCACGCGCTGCTCCGCCGTATCCGCGAGCCGGCTGTAATCCAGGGTCTTCTCCTGGTCATGATGCCCGGCGAGCTTGAAGCGCAGCTCGGTGACCTTGGAGCGCGGCATGAGCAGCTTGGTAGGCGTGGTGCCGATCTGCGCGTCACCGTCGAAGATGGCCGCGCCGGACGGCGAGGAGGTGAACTCCACCGTCACGTCTTCCGGCATGGCCGCCGGAGGAGGCGTCGCTGGCGGCTCCTGCACCCGCGTGGGCGGCGCCTCCACGGGCGCCTTCGGAGGCGCCATCGCCACGGGGGGCGACGTCGGGGCCGTCTCGCCACCGCCGCGCGTCATCACCACCGCCACGCCCGCGCCAATCAGCAACAGCGGCACGCCGATGATGGCCGCCTTCACGCCCCCGGACATGCCCCTGGGCGGCGGCGGAAGCTCCGGCTCCGGCTCCACGGCGCGAGGGGCAGGGGGACGCGGCCGGCTCGCGGCCACGGGCGCCGGGCTGTTCGCGTTGGACGTCCCACGTGGTGCGGGGGCCTGCGCTCCCGCCGGCGTGGTCCCCCGGGGCGGAGCCAGGCCCACGCGGGACCCCGTCTTGCCCGTGGCCGGTGCACGGCCCGCGCGGCTGCCGGAACCCAGCCGGCTTCCCGAACCCGCGCGGCTCCCAGAGCCCGCACGGCTGCGGCTGCCCGTGCCCCGCTCGGCGCCGGGCGTGCCGCCCGTGGGGTGCGCGTCCAGCTCCTCCGGCGACAGGCCCTCCACCGCGTCCAGCAGCGCGTCGATGAACTCCTGCGCGTTCTGGTACCGGTCCTCCTTCTCCGGCGCGAGCGCCTTGGCGAAGAAGGCGTCCAGCTCCGGCGGCACCGGCGCGCCCTGGCGCTTGCTGTTCACCGGGGGCACGGGCTGCGTCAGCGACGCCGTCAGCGCCTTGCGCACCGTGTTCGCGCCGTAGGGCGAGCTGCCCGTGAGGCAGAAGTAGAGCACGCCCGCCATCGAGTAGAGGTCGGAGCGCTGGTCCACGGACTCGCCGCCGGCCTGCTCGGGCGGCATGTACTGCGGGGTGCCCAGCACCTGGCCCGTGGAGGTGAGCTGCTCCTCTTCGTCCTGCTCCAGCGCCTTCACCAGACCGAAGTCCAGCACCTTGACGAAGTCCTTCCCGTCGAGCGCCTGGACCATGATGTTGTGCGGCTTCAGGTCGCGGTGGACGCAACCCTCCTCGTGCGCGTGCGCCAGCCCCAGCGTGGCCTGCTCCAGCAGGTTCACCGCGCGGCGCAGCGTCATGGGCCCTTCGCGCTTCACCAGCTCCTTGAGGCTCTCCCCCTTGAGGAGCTCCATCACGTAGTAGCAGGTGCCGTCCGCCGCCCGGCCGAAGTCGAAGATGGTGATGACGTTCGGGTGGCGCAGCCGGCTGGCGATCTCCGCCTCGCGGCGGAAGCGTTCGAAGAACTGGGGCGCCGCGGCGAGCGACGGGTTGAGCGTCTTCACGGCCACCGGGCGCTGCACGGACGTCTGCGTGGCCCGGAACACCATGCCCATGCCGCCCTGACCCAGGACGCTTTCAATCTTGTAGCGGCCGTCCAGCACCTGGCCCAGGAGCTGGAGGCTCTGCGCCGCGCACAGGTGATCTTGACCTTCGGTACTTCCGCAGTGGGGGCAGGGGGCGGCCATGGGTGCCGGGAGTATAGGCAAGCCCTGCCTTCCGCCCAACCGGGGAGATGTGCCCCCTGGGCAGTCAAGCAGGCATCAGAACCGTTCCCGTAGGGCTTGCCGGCTGTTATCTCCCCCCTCCGCCATGAGCCTCGTCATCGCCCAGGACATCAGCCTCGCCTACGGAAAGAAGGTCCTCTTCGACGAGGACAATTTCACCCTCGGTCCCAGGGACCGGGTGGGCCTGGTGGGGGCCAACGGGACGGGCAAGTCGTCCCTCATGAAGATCATCGCCGGGGCGAGCCAGCCGGACGGGGGCACCGTCCAGTACAGCCGCCGGGCCCGGGCGGGCTACCTGCCCCAGGAGATCGCCGGCCTGCCGGAGGGCACGGTCGTGGAGGCGGTCATGAGCACCGTCCCCGGCCGGGACTCGCTGGAGTCGCGCCTGAAGGACACGGAAGCGGCGCTCGCGGCCAGCTCGGACGAGGAGGAGCAGTTGGAGCTGGCGCAGACGCTGGCGGACCTCCACGCGGAGCTGGACGACTTCGAGAACCGCTACGGCCGCCACCACGCCGAGCGCATCCTCAAGGGCCTGGGCTTCAAGGACGCGGACCTGTCCAAGCCCACCCAGGCGCTCTCCGGCGGCTGGCGCATGCGCGCGGCGCTCGCGGGCCTGCTGCTCCAGGATCCGGACCTGCTCCTGTTGGACGAGCCCACGAACCACCTGGACGTGCCCACGCTCGCGTGGTTCGACGGGTTTTTGCGCCGCTCCAACAAGGCGATGGTGCTCATCTCCCACGACCGCGACTTCCTCAACCGGCAGATCAACCGGGTGGTGTCGCTGGAGATGGAGGGCGTGCGCGAGTACGCCGGCAACTACGAGGACTACAAGCGCCAGCGCGCCGAGGAGATGGTGCTCCTGCAGGCGCGGGCGGAGAAGGTGGAGCAGCGCCGCGCGGAACTCCAGTCCTTCATCGACCGGTTCGGCGCGAAGGCCACCAAGGCGAAGCAGGCGCAGAGCCGCGCGAAGATGCTGGCCAAGCTGGAGAAGGTCCAGGTCCTGGAGGAGCGCCAGACGATGAAGTTCCGGTTCCCGGAGGTGGAGCGCTCGGGCCGGGACGTGGTGTTGATGGAGGGCATCACCAAGCGCTACGGCGCGCTCACCGTCTATGACGGGCTGAACGCGCGGCTGGAGCGGGGCCAGCGCATCGCCGTGGTGGGCGCGAACGGCGCGGGCAAGACGACGCTGCTCAAGATGGTGGCGGGGGAGCTGGCGCCGGACAGCGGCAAGGTGACGCTGGGGCACAACGTGGTGGTGGGCTACTACGCGCAGCACCACGCGGACAAGCTGGACCGCCGCAACACCATCATCGAAGAGGTGCGCCCCCTGGCCGCGGACAAGCCGGAGAGCTACGTGCGCGGCGTGCTGGGCGCGTTCCTCTTCAGCGGCGACGACGTGGACAAGCCCATCGGCGTGCTGAGCGGCGGCGAGCGCGCCCGCGTGGCGCTGGCGAAGCTGCTCCTGGTGCCGTCCAACTTCCTCCTGATGGACGAGCCGACGAACCACCTGGACCTGGACTCGTCGGAGATGCTGATTGAAGCGCTGAAGCTGTACGGCGGCACGCTGCTGTTCGTGAGCCACAACCGCAGCTTCATCAACAACCTGTGCACGCACGTCTGGGAGGTGGCGGACGGCAAGCTCACGTCGCACCCGGGCAACCTGGACGAGTACCTCTACCACCAGGAGCAACTGCGCCTGGCGGCGGAGGGCGCGGACACGGGCGCGTCGAACGGGAAGGGCGCGGCGTCCACGGGGCCCGTGTCGGAGAAGGAGCGCAAGCGCCTGGAGGCGGAGGCCCGCCAGCGGCGCTCGGTGGTGGAGGGCCCCATCAAGAAGGAGATCGCGAAGCTGGAGGAGCGCATCGCGAAGGTGGAGGCCGAGCAGAAGGAGCGCGAGGCGCAGCTCGCGGACCCGGTGCTCTACAACGACTTCGCCCGGGCGAAGCCGCTGATGGACGCGCACCGCACGGGCAAGGAGGAGCTGGAGGACCTCTATGCCCGCTGGGAGGCCGCGCAGGAGAAGCTGGCGGCGGCGCAGGCCTGACGGGGGCTACTGGACGTCAAAGGTCTTCCGGACCGGGGCGCCGCCGCGTTCAATCTGCAGCTCGATGCGCCGGGCGTCCCGCAGCTTCGTGAAGGCCTCCAGCGCCTTGTCGGGGCTGTCCAGGTCCAGGCCGTTGATGCGCTGGAGCACGTCTCCGTTGCGCAGCCCCAGCCGTGAGTAGAAGGAGTCCTCCCGGATGGAGAACAGCTTGAAGCCCACGGGGCGGCCGTCCTTGAAGGCCGGGACCACCCGGGCCTGCATGGACAGCTCGTTCAGATGCGTGAGCGCTTCGGTGACGTCCTCGCGCGGCACGGTGTAGGTGTCCGGGCCGGTCTCCCGGATGCCGCGACCCAGGCCCGGTTGGGCGGCCCCCGGATGGACGTTCACCGCGACAGGCGCCGCGCTCCCGAAACCGTCGACGTACTCGAGCCGCCCGTCCACCAGCAGCAGGATGCGCTCCCGCTCGATGGCGAAGACCCGCGCGCCCTGGATGGTGTCGCTGACCATCAGGCTGCGCGCACTCCCAGCCGGGAGCTCATGGATGGAGGCCATGGACCAATGGGGATCCTGCGCCACCAGGGTGCCCAGCAGGCTCCGGCCCAGGGGTCCCGGAGGCCGGGCATCACGAAGGCGCTGCTCACCTGGTTCACGATCAGCGCGGCCGTCAGGGCACACGCAAAGACAAGCAAGACGAACAGGCCCTGGACGGGCCGCTGCATTCCACGGTTCACGAAAAGGCCTCCCTGTTTGGAACAGGGAGGCCATGAGCAAGCCGGGGGCCAGCGGCTGCCCCAGAGTGAGCGCGGCGGGCGCTCACGCCCGGTCAGGGACCTCGTGTCAGGGGGCGCGGTGCCGGCAATGACAACCCGTCATGACACGCTGTCACGTCCCGCCCTCAGTGGCCGTAATAGAAGGACGAGCCCCAGATGGAGGCGGGCCGGCTGGCGGGAGCCGTGCCCACCAGACAGTGCGCGCCGTCATACCCCCCGATGGGGCAGTTGGGCGGAGGCGTGATGTAGAGGTTGTTCGACCACTTGAAGGGCGTCGAACCCCACGGCAGCGGCATGACGTAGCAGTTGGCCCCGTCGAACGACGAAGGCGCGGGGCACGCGTTGCCGGGGCCGGGCGTCAGGTAGAGGTTGCCGGACCAGACGAAGTAGCTGGTGCTCCAGGACGGGTAGGGGAGGATGTAGCAGTTCGCGGTGTCCCAACTGGACGGCGCCGGACACACCGTGCCGGGCAGCGCGTTGACGTAGTAGGCGTTGTTGTGGACGAACGCCGTCAGCCCGGCGGGCACGTTCATCACGTGGCAGTTCGCCCCGTCCCAGGTCGCGGTGATGGGCGCGCCCGTGTGGGACGTGACGGTCGGCGCGCAGGGGTTGTAGGGGCTGTACGGCGTGGCCTCGGCGAAGTACTCGTGGGAGTCCGCGTTCTTGATGGCCTTGTGCGGCTTCGACGTGGCCAGGCTCTGCGCCGCGCTGTGGCCGTACTCGATGTCGCGGGTGCTGGCGACCGACCAGAAGTGGCTGATCTCGTGGATCAGCGTCCCCGCCTTGGAGTCGTTTCCGGTCATCGGCGCGGGCCAGAAGGCCTTGCACAGGTGGATCTTGAAGTTCTCCCAGGGAATCACATAGGCATACGCGCTCTTGTTGCAGTTGCAGTAGAACTTGATGTCTTCGTTATCGACGGCGTTGCGGATCTTCCGGAAGTTCTCGCGGACGGTGCTGTAGCGCGAGCTGTCATGGGCGCCGAACCACGTGGTGTAGCGGGAGGTGACGCTCCCCGCCACCAGGTAGTCATAGGAGTCGTCCGCGTAGTTCAGGGCGTGCTCCCGGGCAGCGATGATGGCGCTCTTCTCCGAGTCGCTGCAGCCCTTGAACTTCTCGTTGTCGCCATTGACGATCTTGGTCGTGTCTTCGGCGTCGTCCGGGTTGGGGCGCGGCTCCCGGCCCTCGATCTCCAGGGTGATGACATTGGAGACGGCGAGCGCCTTGTCGGACTGGGGGCTGAAGATCTCCGTGTTGTACTGGATGGAGTAGGTGCCGGAGACGGCCAGGTCGTAGTTGTCCCAGAGCGACGCGATGCCGGTGACGCTCTCACCCGGCTTCAGCGTCAGGTAGTCGCGGTCCGTGGGCGCCGCGCGCTTGTAGAGCCGGCCGATGTACTCGACGGGCTTCTCCTCCAGCGACACGCTGAGGATGTCCGCCTCGATGCCCTCGATGACCGGCGTGTGGTAGCCGAGGATGCGGACCGGTTCGCCGGACACGTTCGTGAACGTGACCACGAGGTCCACGGGCGCGTCCGCGGAGAACTTCGTCGCCTTGGACGCGAGCTTGATTTCGAGAGCTTCCCCGGCGCTGGCGTGCAACGGAATGGAGACGAGCGCGGCCACGATGAGACACGTCAATTTCATCCAGCTTCCCCCTGTGTGGGTGTGATGCCCGGGCAGGGTGCAACAGTCTGGATGGATTTATCAATGTGACAAATGCGTCGTGAGCGGCGCTGGTTTGTAACCAGAATTGCTACAGCGGCTATTTGAAGATCTTCGACAGGAGCCACACGACGGCGGATTCGGCGGCGCTGTTGTTCAGGTGCCGGGCGCGGCGGCCGTAGGTCTCGCTGGGCTGGGCCTTGGTCAGCTCGTCCGTGTACGGCGCGGAGCCCTCCGGCGCGCAGCTTCCGCAGTACAGCCGCTCCTCCCAGACGAACCCGTAGCGCACGTCCATCCGCCGGCCACACGTCACGCAGGCCGGCTCGTCGCCGACGCGCACCTTGGGCAACAGGCTCAGGCTCCGCCGGTCGTCGTACTCGTGCTCGAAGTCGGCGGCGATGGGCGGCGGCTCGGGGCGGGCCTCCGGCGCCGCGGCCTTCTGGAGCCGGGCCAGCTCCTCCCCGTCCATCGCCACGCCCCGGCACTTCGTGCAGACGTCCACCGTCACGTCCCGCAGGTCCACGACGGGCAGCGGCGCGCCGCCGCACGTGGGGCAGGTGGGCGCCTGACGCCCGCAGGACGGACAGCCTGGGACGTACTGGAGCGAGGCCTCACAGCCCTTGCACCGCCCGGGCTTGCCCTTCGCCTGCTCGAAGACGGCCGCCAGCGTGGGCGCGCCGACGACGCGCGCCAGCATCTCCTCCTCGAACCAGGCGGCCCCGCAGGCGCCGCACTCGTCGCGCACCAGCCCCCGGGCGTAGGTGTTGCGCATCGTCGTCTGGCAGAAGGGGCACGCCTGCATGGCACCCGCAGCCTACCGGGTCTTTCCCGGAAACGGGATGCCGCGCGGCTCACCCCGCGCGGCGGCGCTTCTCCTTCTTCGGCTTGGGCTCGGGCGTCTTGGGGGGTGGCGCGGGTTCGCGCAGCTCCTCCGGGACGGGGAGGGCGGGCTGGGAGGGGCGCGTGGGCGGCGCGGGCGTGCCGTCCGGCAGCGCGCCTTCCACGGGCTCGGACGGGAGCGCCGGCAGGCGGATGATGAACGCGGTGCCTTCCCCCACCTTGCTCTGCACGCTGATGCTGCCGCCGTGGTTCTTCACGATGCGCTGGCAGATGGCGAGCCCCAGGCCCGTGCCCTTCTGCTTCGTCGTGAAGAAGGGGACGAAGATGTGCGGCTGCTGGTCCGCCGGGATGCCCGGGCCCGTGTCGGAGACGCGCACCTCCACGAACTCCGCGCCCGCGCTGCGGATGTCTCCGAAGCGCTCCGGCTTCTCCGTGCGCACCGTGATGCGGCCCGGCTGCGGCCCCAGCGCCTGCACCGCGTTCTGCACCAGGTTGATCAGCACCTGCTTGAGCTGCTCCGCGTCCCCTTCCGCGCGCGGCAGGCGCAGGTCCAGCTCCACCGCCAGCTCCGCCGTGGGCGGCATGTCGTTCTGGATGAGCCGCATCGTGCGCGTCACCACCTCGTTGAGGTCGGTGGGCCCGAAGTTCTGTTTCAGCGGACGCGAGTAGTCCAGGAACGCCGTCACCACGCCGTTGAGCCGGTTGACCTCCTCCACGATGACGTCCAGGAACTCGCCGTCCTCGCCCGGCAGCTTCTTCGGGTCCAGGCACTGCGCCGCGCCCTTGATGGCGCCCAGCGGGTTGCGGATCTCATGCGCCAGGCCCGCCGCCATCTCACCCAGCGCCGCCAGGCGGTCGCGCTCGCGGATCTTCTCGTACAGCTTGGAGTTCTCCAGCACCGTCGCCATCCGCTCGGAGACCTCCAGGATGAGCGCGATCTCATCCGACGCGTACGCCTCCGGCACCCGCTCGTCCCACAGGTTCAGGAAGCCGATGACGCGATCGTTGCCCATCAGCGGCACGCTGATGCCGGCCTTCATCTGGAGCAGCGCCGCGCGCGTGTCGTTGAGCCGCTTCAGCTCGTCGCGGAAGCGCTTGCCCTCCACCGCCTGCACCCGCATCACGGAGATGCGCCGCTCGATGTTCTCCAGCAGCACCGCCTTCTGCCCGCTGGCCACCGCGAAGAGCACGCCGCGCGCCGCCGCCGTGTCCAGGAGCGCCACCGGCAGGGGCCCGCGCGAGTCCAAAAGCCGGTAGCCCGGCCGGTCCTCCGCCATCAGGTACACCGACGCGTGCGTCACGCGCCCCGTCTCGTGCAGCGCGTCCAGCACCACGCGCGCCAGCTCTGAAATCTCGATGACGGACGCCATGCGCACGCGCAGGGCGCCCAGCGTGCCCAGCAGCGCGAAGCGCTCGCGGAAGAAGATGCGCACCACCATCTCCTCCACCTTGGTGCGCAGCGGATCCAGCAGGATGAGGATGACGAACGCGGCCACCACCGTGTTGAAGACGAAGAGCGACGTGTTCTCGTCCACCCACGCCGTCAGCACCGTGAACACCGACGCCAGGATGATGGCCAGCACCGTCTGCGAGGCGATCTTCCCCAGCAGCTCGTGCAGGTCCATCAGCCGCAGCCGCAACAGCGTCTGCGCCAGGAAGAACAGGTAGAGCGTCGCGAAGACGGGGCCCAGCGTGGGGAACGGGATGTCGTTGCGCGACAGGAAGTCCAGCCCGTTGAACAGCACCGCCGCGCCCGCGCCAATGGCCAGGTACGCCAGCCGGAACTGCTCGATGCGCGACTCCGTCGTGCGCACCCGGTGCACCAGCAAGGACACGGAAGTGAACAGCGTGCCCAGCACCCAGGCGCCCAGCGCCAGCCGGGCCCATGGTTTGTCCGCCAACGGTGTCACCGCGACGGTCAGACCCAGCACGCCGGACAGGAGGGCGAGCCGCCGGCCGGCCTGGTGCGCTCCCTTGCTGACCCCCAGGAACTCGAGGAAGAAGGCGACCGCCGCCCCGGGCACCAGGGAGACGACGGCCACCGTCGCCCCGAGGGCGATGCGGGACACCCAGGGGTAGTCCTGCGGGGGGAAGATGCTGTGGAAGAAGAGGCTGAGGTAGTACCCGGCGACCGTCAGGGTGAAGACGGAGTAGAGCGTGAGGACCCGGGGCCGTCCGGGGCGCAACAACATGGACACGCCCAGCGCCAGACCGATGATGGAAGCGAGCAGTGCGCTCTGGGTGCGGATATCCATGTGCAGGCGGACAGTCTAACCTCTGTCAGGGGCTGGAAATTTTCCAACCATCCCCAGTTGTCCTCGGGCGTGCCCGAGCGCATCTCCCAGGGTCCCCGAGGCCCCCGCGAATGAAAGTGTCCCTCCAGCATCTCGCCCTCCTCGCCTCCGCGGCGCTGCTGTCCGCGCAGGCTCCCGCCCCCACGGCTCCGGCCACCCCGGCCCCGGCCGCCACGGCTCCGGCTCCCGCTTCCAGCGACGACACGGATCAGGCCCCCACGACGCGCACGGACAGCGCGCCGTCGGAGGCGCAGTTGACGCCGCCGCCGGACGCGGACAAGGCGCCGCTGCCGGTGGGCTACGTGCAGGTGTTCAACCCGGCCTTCCCGGGGCTCGTGCCGCCCACGCCGGTGGTGCACCGCGGGCGCCGCTACGGGCTGGAGGACCTGACGCCGTACTTCGCGGACGGCAAGAAGAGGGACGCGAAGGACGCGTTCGACAAGGGCCAGTACACCAAGGCGCGCGCGCTGCTGGAGGGCGAAGGGGACAGCCCGCCGGTGCGCTACCTGCGCGCGCTGTCCGCGGTGCGGGCCGGGGACGACAAGGCGGCGGCGACGGAGATGGCGGCGCTCGCCAACGACTACCCGGCGCTGAAGGACCGCTGCCTCACGCACGCGGGCGTGGCGCTGGAGTCCCAGGGGCGGCTGGAGGACGCGGCGGCGAGCTTCAAGCAGGTGCCGGAGGGCTCGCGCATGTACGTGGACGCGCGCCTGGGCCTGGCGCGCGTGCTGCGCAAGAAGAAGGACTACGACGGCGCCATGGAGGCGCTGACGCCGCTCACCCAGCGCATGATGACGGGCTGGGGCCGCAACGTGGGCGCGGAGGCGCTCATCGCCACGGCGGACCTCGCGGTGGAGAAGAAGGACAAGGCGGCGGAGAAGGCCGCGCTGTGGAAGCTGTGGACGGCCCAGCCGCTGTCGCCCATCGTCAAGCAGGTGGAGAAGCGCCTCAAGGGGCAGACGCCGCCCGTGGAGGCCAGGGTGGGCCGCGCGGAGGCGCTGATTGAAGCGCACCGCAACAAGCAGGGCATGGCCATCCTGGAGCCGATGCTCAAGACGCTGAAGCTGCCGGACGCGCTCGCGTGCCGCGCGCACTTCGCGTTCGGCAAGGGGCAGCGCAAGGAGCGCCAGCACACCGCGGCCATCCAGGTGCTCACGCCGGTGGTGGAGCAGTGCAAGGACCGCGACCTGCTGGCCCGCGCGCTGTACGTGCTGGGCTCGTCGCGCTCCATCGTGGATCAGCAGCGCGGCACGGACACCTACGAGCGGCTGGCGAAGGAGTTCCCGGACCACTCGTTCGCGGACGACGCGCTCTTCTACGCGGCCGACCTGTACGTGAAGACGAACCGCCCCAAGGAGGCCATGGCGCGGCTGGACGAGGTCGCGCGGCTGTACCCCAAGGGCGACTTCCTGGGCGAGGCGCTCTTCAAGGCCTTCTGGGTGGCGCGCACGTCGAAGGTGGAGGACGGGGGCTTCTCCTTCCTGGACCGCATCGAGGCGCAGTTCGCCACCGCGGACGAGTCCTACGACGTGGAGCGCGCGCGCTACTGGCGGGCGCGCACGCTGGAGGAGCGCGGCAACATCCAGGGCGCCGCGGAGCTGATGGAGAAGCTCGCGGTGGAGCACCCGGCCACGTACTACGGCCTGATGGCGCGCGAGAAGCTGGGCGAGCTGGACCCGAAGCGGCTGGAGGCCGTGTCGGCGTCCATCTTCGAGGTGCCGGAGGCGGCCAGCCCCTGGCCGATGTTCGCGGGCCCCATGGGGGACGACCCGCACTTCCGCGCGGGCGTGGAGCTCCTGCGGCTGGGCTTCGCGGACTCCGTGTCGTCGGAGCTGATGCTGGTGAACCGCGCCGGCCAGCCCCCGGAGTCCATGCGGCTGCTGGTGATGGTGCTGTCGCAGTCCGGCGACGCGCGCTCGGCGCACGCCATCGCGCGGCTCGCGCTGCGCAAGGACCTGAGCGGGCGCATCACCGCGCAGACGCGGCCCGTGTGGGAGGTGGCCTATCCCAACGCGTTCCGCGACCTGATCGAGAAGCACACCGCGCCCGCGGGCGTGGAGCCGGACCTGCTCCAGGCGCTGATGCGCGAGGAGAGCGCGTTGGACCCCAAGGCCCTGTCCTGGGCCGGCGCGCTGGGCCTCACGCAGTTGATGCCCTCCACGGCGAAGGGCGTGGCGCGCGAGCTCAAGGTGAAGCACTTCTCCGTGGACTCGCTGCTCCAGCCGGAGCTGAACATCCGCTTCGGCGCGCACTACCTGGGCGGCCTCATCAAGAAGTTCAAGGGCCACACGCCCTACGCGGTGGGCAGCTACAACGCGGGCTCCGGCGCGGTGAACCGCTGGCGCGCGGCCAACCCGGACCTGGCGCTGGATGCGTGGGTGGAGGAGATCCCCATCGCGGAGACGCGCGGCTACATCAAGCGCGTGCTGCGCTCCTACAACACCTACCAACTGCTCTACGGCCGCGCCCCGAAGGTGCCGGTGATGCCCAGTGCATCGCGTTAGTGTGTAATCCTGGCTGAAGCCTGAATTCGCGCTTTCTTTGTGGAGGGGGAGGGGCGGGCCGTGATTTCGTCGGCCGCCATGCTCCCCCTCCGAACGAGAGTCGCTCCCCTCGCCGTGGCGGTGTTCACCCTGGTGGGCTTGTGTCTTCCGGCTGAAGCCGAGGCGCAGGCGTGGTCGCTGACGAACGCGCAGCGGCAGGCGTTCCTGCGCTACTACGCGCCGGTCATCTTCAAGCGCGCGAACGCGAACGACAACAAGCACGGTTACGACTGGTTGACGAACTTCGACTTCGACCAGGACGGGGACTTCTCCAACAACAAGCTGCACTGGAAGCAGATCAACCAGTACGTGGACGCGTCGCGCGTGGGTCCCAGCGCGTTCGACAGGTGGCGCGTCCGGCCCACGCTCTACACGTCACTGATTGAGTACATGGACGGGGGGAAGAACCTCACGCTCGTGTATCACCTGTATCACGCGCTGGATAAGAACGCGGCGGGCGACTGGCAGTTGCACGACTGGGAGCGCGTGGAGCTCCAGGTGAAGAACGTGGTGGGCGACCCGGGCCGCGGCGAGTCCGTGGCGTACGCGGTGGTGACGCAGCACAAGCGCAACGTGGTGCGCCGGGCGGGCAGCGGCGACCTCCAGTTCATGCAGACGGGCACGGGCAGCCACCTGCTCGTCTGGCAGGCGGAGTGGTCCGACAAGCTGCTGGCGCCGCACGGGCAGGAGCTGCGCTTCGTGACGGATCCGTACTCGTTCTTCGCGGGCCGGATGGCGTCCGGCGGGAAGGCGGAGGCGGACGTGAACAACGACGACGGGCGCAAGAAGCTGCACTTCGTCTTCGTGCCGGAGGACGACGGGGCGGCGGTGGCGGCGTTCAACGCGCAGCCGCTGCGGTACGCGACGGCGGACGCGCTGGCCAGCCGCTATGACAACGGGTCCTCGGCCAATTGGCCCGCGGTGAAGCGCGTCACGTACGAGCTGCAGGACCTGGCGGACATCCTCCCCACGCACTGGGAGCACGGGGGCTATGCGACGCACTGGCTGCCGGACGAGCCCCAGTTCTTCCTCCTGGAGAGCCCGGTGGTGAACGAGGCGGGGCAGGCGGAGGTGGGCGTGGGGATGCAGCGCTTCTTCTCCAGGACGCGCGACGTGGAGGGGCAGGACGACCGCGAGGGCTACCCGTCGAAGAAGTGGTTCTTCGGCACCTTCGAGCTGAACGACAAGGCGTCGGACACGGGGGGCGGCGGGTCCAGCGAGTTCCACGACAGGTCCTGGGCGGGCACGGTGGTGGACTCGCGGGGGCAGACGCGCATGAGCGCCAGCGGATACCCGCCGTCCGTGAACTCATACTGGTGGCAACACGACTACTTCGTGCACTCGGGCGTGACGGACGACACGGATGGGCGGGAGCAGGGCTTCTGGCTGCAGGGTGGGTGGTACCTGCCTCAGAGCGGCGGGTTTGACGGACGCTGGGTGCAACTCTTTGCCGACCGGCCGGGTAGGGAGTCGGGCGAGTACTGAATTGGTCCTGATTGCCGCGGGGGAGCAGCGCGAGAGGCGGCGCTCATGCCCTGCTGCTGAAATGCTGAAGAAGGGGACCCGGGGTGGCGGTGGGCTGGTAGGGTTGCGCCGCAGTTCCACCCCCCCCTCGTTTGCGTGAAGGAAACACGCCATGAGCCAGCCCAGCGTCCCCAGCCCTCAACAGATAGACCTCAACCGCACCGCCGTGGAGATCGCCCCCGAGACCTTCTGGGTCGGGAAGCGCGAGCCCGGCGGCATCTTCTTCGCGAACCCGTTCCTGCGCCGCTTTCGGGGCACGGACCCACGGACGGCGAAACCCGCCGAGTTCAACCTCCTCATCGACCCCGGCTCGAGCAGTGACTTCTCCACCATCCACACGAAGGTGGTGTCGCTGATTGGGGGGATGGACCGCCTGTCCGCGCTCTTCATCAACCACCAGGATCCGGACGTGGGTTCGTCCGCGAACATCATCTCGGCGCGCTACTCGCCGCGCGCGAGCATCCTGTGCTCCGAGGACACCTGGCGGCTCATCGTCCACTTCAACCTGCCGCGCAACCGGTTCATCCCGACGGAGAAGTTCACGGGCGGGTTGAGCGTGCCCACGGGGCACAAGCTGCTGCCGGTGCCGTCGCCGTTCTGCCACTTCCGGGGCGCGGTGATGCTCTACGACCCGCAGACGCGGGTGCTCTTCACGGGAGACCTCTTCGGCGGTCTCACGGACAGCAAGGCGCAGGGGCTGTGGGCGGAGGAGTCCGACTGGACGGGCATCCGGGCGTTCCATCAAATCTACATGCCGGTGAACTCGGCGCTGGTGCGCGCGGTGGCGGCCATCCGGAAGCTCACGCCCGCGGTGGAGATGATCGCCCCGCAGCACGGCCGCATCATCCGGGGCAAGCTGGTGCAGCAGTTCCTGGAGCGCATGGAGCGGCTGCAGGTGGGCCTGGACATCATCGACGAGGCGCAGGACCGCTCGCACCTGCAGGCCTGGAACGCGGTGCTTGACCGGGTGCTGACCCTGGCGCGCGGCTACCTGGGCGACTCGGTGGAGGCGAAGCTCACCGCGAGCGAGCAGTTGTCGGACACGGCGAAGTTCAACGGCCAGCGGCTGGAGGTGAGCCGCATGGGCAAGTGGACGCTGGAGCACGTGGTGGGGGTGCTCTGCCAGGGCGAGCCCTCGGAGATTTCAGGCCCCATCATGGTGGAGGCGACCATCGCCGCCGCTGAGTACAACCTGCCCACCCCCCACCTGGACATCGAAGGCGCAGGCGCGCCCGCGCCCGTCTCGCTGCTGGAGCCGTGAGAGGGGAGGGAGGGGTGCATTCCAAGGACCGAGACAGCGGAGGTTTGACCTATCTGGGCCCGGAGGCGCTGAACGCGCGGCCGGGCAACGCCGTGACCGAGGACGGGTCCGAGCCGACGCTGCCGCGGGTGCAGACGCCCGTGTCTCCGGGCGGGACGTTGCTCCAGGGCGCGGTGACGCCCCGGCCTCCCGCGCCCCTGCACCAGGGGCTCGTCCCCGGGCAGGTGGTGGCGGGGCGCTACCGGGTGGAGAAGTGGCTGGGCGTGGGCGGCACGTCGGCGGTGTACCAGTCGCTGGATGTGAAGAAGCAGCAGCGCGTGGCGCTCAAGGTGCTGGCGGTGCCGTACGCCGACGAGGCGATGGTGACGCGCTTCCGCCAGGAGGTGGAGCACGCCCGGGCACTGGAGCACGTGAACATCCTGCAAGTGTTCGACGCGGGCTCGGATGGGGAGCGGCATTACCTGACGGTGGAGCTGCTGGAGGGCAAGGACCTGCGGCAGGTGATGCAGGAGGGGCGCCCCACGCTGGCCAATGCCTTGCGGTGGCTGACGCACGCGACGGTGGCGCTGGAGCACGCGCATGCGCGCGGGGTGCTGCACCGGGACGTGAAGCCGGGGAACCTGTTCATCACGCGCACGGGCGTGCTGAAGCTGATGGATTTCGGGCTCGCCAAGAGCGAGCACGTGATGGGGAACACGGCGCAGGGAGCGACGCTCGGGACGCCGGAGTACATGGCGCCGGAGCAGGTGAAGGGCATGGAGGTGTCGCCAGCCACGGACCTGTATGCGCTGGGGGTGGTGGCGTATGAGCTGCTCACCGGGCAACTGCCGTTCCGTCATGCCCAGCCCGTTCCGCTGATGCTGATGCATGTGCAGGAGACGCCCATGCCTCCGAGGAAGCGGCGTCCCGAGCTGCCGGAAGCGTTCGAGCAGGTCGTCCTCAAGCTGATGCGGAAGCAGCCCGAGGAGCGTTACGCGAGCGCCACGGTGCTGCGCGCTGAACTGGCGAAGCTGTGGCCGCTGGCACTCCGGCAGGGGCGCGCGTTATAGGAGGCGCTTTCCCCGGGGGGGCCTCCATGTCTGTCAAATTCAACCACACCATCGTCCACGCGAAGGATCAGGTCGCGTCCGCGCGATTCCTGGCGGAGTTGCTGGGATTGCCCGAGCCCACGCGCTTCGGGCCTTTCACCGTGGTGAAGCTGTCGGATGGAGCGTCGCTCGACTACAGGACCACGCAGGACGCCATCTCCGGCCAACATTACGCGTTCCTGGTGTCGGAAGAGGTCTTCGATTCGCTGATCGCGAAGATCCGCGACCGGAAGATCCAGCACTGGGCGGACCCGTTCGGCCGGCAGGAAAACCAGATCAACACCCATGACGGAGGCCGCGGGGTCTACTTTCAGGACCCCAGCGGTCACTTCATGGAAGCCATTACGGTGCCGTACGGCGGCTGGTAGTGGCTTCTCGATACCGCGTGGATTCAAAGTGAAGCACAGGTTCATTCGTACGAAAACGGCTCGGGCCGTGAGTCTTTCCTGTCATACCGCAGAAGGTGTTGCGGTTTGAATTAAGCTTTTCAAGAACGGCTCCAGATCACTGTGCTCAGTGCCGTAGTAGAGCAGGCTCAGCCCGGCGCCAGCATTGATGGTCTCGCCAAAGCGAGCCAATTGATAATGACGATATGACGAGCTTCTGAATGTCGAAGCGCGCCATTGCAAAAGGGAGCCGAAGTTTGGGTCGTCCAGCCCCGAGCCGAATCCGATAAAAACGAGTGTCTTCATTGAAGCCAGGGCCTGCAGCATTGCTTGGCCATGTGCGTTGGCAAGGATGCTTTCGTATGACCTGAGGCCGAGCACTACCGTGTCGGGATGCCTCCACCAGCCGTGAAGGTGAACAATGCCGGGCCGCTCACCGCGGAATGCACGCTCGATATCCCTGGGATCACGTGAACTCACAGGTGGAAGGCCAGAAACATCCTCAATAAGTCCGTCGTAATTTGTTGTCGCAATAGGAGTTCCCAGGGCAAGAATGGACTTGATTAGTGAGGGGTTGACAACCTTTAGTGCGCCCACGTCATGGTCAAGCCAATTCGAAAACTCTGCGCCACTGGGTGCCCCGAGTTTCTGGCTTATCTTTTCTGCTGCACTGAGCAGAGGCAGTGTGTCTCCAGTGATGCGACCTGTTTCGATGTCGTTTATGATGTTGTCCCTCCACTGCATGGGGGGAGGTGGCTGAACGACCTGCATGCAATATTCTAAGCCGCTGCGCAGTAGGCCAAGCCAAGAAGCATTCTGGTTTCGATTCGTGGCTGCGATTGATGCCCCGGCCCCAACGATGCAAAGAACTTGGCCTGTTGCGAGTTTGTTTCTTAGGTCGTCTATTAAGAGAGATTGATTGGGAATGGAATTGGTCCGCGCAGGGCTTTTCTGGAGTATGTTGGTCGGGGGCACGGTGATTTGACGCTCGGGAGCCTCAGCAGCGGGCCTGGGTTGTAGTTGTTCGATGGAGTTGCGAATCCGGTTCGCTTCGTCAGTCGAGAGTCCAGTGCTTCGCGACGTAAAGCGGCCGTTGAGTTGAGAACCGAACCGAGATGGTGTTTGTTTCTTCATGGTGCCGAAGACGAAGCGCTTTTTTGAATGGCTTACTATGCAGGCTGCCCTAGATCTCGTGATTGCCACGTAGAGAAGTCGAGCGGCTTCCTGGACAAGTCCTGGATAGGGGTTGCGGTACTCTCCGGGCCAAATGTCATCTTCCATGCCCGGAATAAAAACAACTTGGGCGCCTAGGCCTTTTGCACCATGCACCGTCAATATCCTGACCCGCATTGGCGCAGTCGTTAGGGACGGCGGCGAATTGTCCAGGCGGAGCGCTATGTTGTCGAGGATGGAAGTCTGTTGTTCGTCGGTGTCTGATTGAATGTAGGTCAGCGCCTCTTTGAGGGTTGACTGGCTTGGTAGGCGTTCGATAGCACCAAGCCATGCGTCAACGGCCTCTGGGTTTAAATGCATGAGCAGTATTTCTGAAATTTCGTCCTTGCGGTCCCCTATGGAGTCTTCAGGGGCCCAGGCGGAAACTGCCTCGCAAATTGACACAGCCCTAGATAGAGCTTGTGCTTCTCGGTTGGTGAAGATGTCTGGAGGAGGTTTTTGTTTGAATAGAGCTATATAGCTTAGGTTGTTGACTAGGGCCTTTTCTGCAATCCCATTGCATGTTGATATCCCAATTCGAGGGAGCACTCCAAGTAGTGTGCGATGTGCCACGTAGTCGTTGCCGTTGCAGGCGATTCGTAGGCAGGAAAGCGCTAGTCTTCCACCGTCGCTTTCTCCGTACCCATCCTCCCTGGGGAGGGAGTATGGTAATCCTTCGGCGTCAAATGCGTCCGACAGCGTCTTTTCTTGGATTCTCCTGTTTGAGAGCAGGATGACGATTTCGCGATGCGAAACTCCGCTGTCTATTAGCGATCGGCATGATTTTGCGATCGCTAGTGCTTCTTGTTTGTGTGTTTCGAAGCTCCAGAGCAGCATGGAGTTTTCCGTCGAATCCCTATGGAGCGAGTAGAGATTCTTTGGGATGCTCTGTGGGGAAAGATTACGGCTGAGTACGGCTCTTGCGGCAGATAAAATTGAGGGGGTGCAGCGAAAGCAGCCCTCCAATACGTGTGTTTGGGTCGTTGGATGTCTCTTGTGGAATGTCTGTATTCCCAGCGGCGAGGCGAATCGGAATGAATAGATGCTCTGGTCGTCATCGCCGGCGACGAAGGTTGTGACGCCTGAGTCGGCAATGCTGTTGATGAATTCAAGATCGCATGGATTGAGATCCTGGAACTCGTCAACAATTAGATGTTGAATGCCAAGTAGCTCTGTCGGGTTTAGGAGGCCGGATGCAATCTGCTCCATGCATTGATACACGATTTGGCCGGGAAGGACGCATGAGTAAAGTTGGGTGCGTGGTCCATTGAAGGCGGCGAATGCGCTTCTTTCGCTCAGCGAAATCGGCGGATCGGGCGGTATATAGCTAGGCGCCGCCCAAGTGCGTGTGTTCCAGAAGGCCTCGTGCTCATGTCTGATTTTTTCGCATCGTGCGGGTGTGTAATTTCTGACGTGCGAGAATTCTGCGTCGAATATGTTCTTGCACTCCCATCGATCGAGCACTATGGGATCGACAGGGTACTGTTCTAGTTGACCCGCTTTTTTTCTACGTCGGCAAATATGGCCTGAGCGTCTCTTCGACGCCTCGGAGGTAGCCGTCCGGGTCGTCGCGAAAG